>JBGQHV010000115.1:0-10902 GCA_041498155.1 Gemmatimonadota bacterium
CGCGCCGCCATCGCGCGGGCGCTGATCCACGATCCATCGGTACTGTTGCTGGATGAGCCGTTCACCGGTCTCGACCGCGTCGCGGCCGAGGAGCTGCGTCGCCTGCTGGCAGAGCTCGCCGCGGCGGGGCGCGCGACAGTCCTCGTCACGCACAACGTAGAGGAAGGCACCGAGCTCGCGAGCGACATCGCGTTCATGCGGGCCGGTCGGTTCGTCGCCTTCGGTCCCCGTGCGGGGCGCGACGCGGCGGTGCTCGCCACGGCGTACCGGGAGGCGGTGGGCGGTGGGTGATCTGGTGCGCCACGCCTGGCTGGTCGCGCGCAAGGACCTCCATCTGGAGTTCCGCTCGCGGACGGCGATCACATCGGCCCTCGTATTCACCGCGCTCGTGCTGGTGGTGTTCGAGCACGGCCGCGATCCGACCGCGGTGTCGACGATCGACCTCGCGCCGAGCATCCTCTGGGTGACGTTCAGTTTCGCCGGGATGCTGACCCTCAACCGGGCCTTCAACGCGGAGCTGGAGAATCAGGCGCTCGACGGCCTGCTGCTCGCTCCGATCAGCCGCACCAGCCTGTTTCTCGGGAAGCTCGTTGCGAACCTCGCGTTCGTGGCCGTCGTCCAGGTCACCGGCCTGCTGTTGTTCACGCTCTTCTTCAATGTGCCGGTGTGGACGGTGTGGGCCCCGCTCGTCACCGTCATGATTCTCGCGACGACGGGCTTCATCGCCGTGGGAACGCTGTTCAGCGCGATGGTGGTGCGCACGCGGTTCGCGGAGCTGATGCTGCCGGTGCTGCTCTTGCCGTTTCTCCTGCCGCCGCTCATCGCGGCGGTGGAGGTGACCGCCAAGCTCTTCGCCGGCCGTCCCTTGAGTGAGGTCGCGGGGTGGTATAGGTTGCTCGCAGCCTACGATGTCGCATTCGTGTCGCTTGCGACGCTCCTCTTTCCAGCGACGGTGACGGAATGACACTGGTCCAACGGGGACGGTGGATCACCGCGATCGCGCTGCTGCTCCTGGGCGGGATCTACGTCCGCGCCATCGTCTACACGCCCGAAGAGCGGCTGCAAGGGCTGGCGCAGAAGATCTACTACGTGCACGTGCCGTCGGCGTGGTCGGCGATGCTGGCGATGGGCATGGTGGGACTCGCCAGCATCCTGTTCCTGCTCCTCAAGGATCCGCGCTACGACCGGTTCGCTTCGGCCTCGGCCGAGGTCGGGACCGCGTTCTCGCTCGTGATGCTGACTACCGGCCCGCTGTGGGCGCGGCCAATCTGGGGCACCTGGTGGACGTGGGACGCGCGATTGACCCTCACGCTGATGATGTTCTTCATGTTTATCGGCTATCAGGTGCTGCGCGGCGCCGTCGCCGACCCCGGTCTGCGGGCGCGCTACGCCGCCGTCGTGGGGATCTGCGGCCTCGTCCTGCTGCCGTTCATCCACCTCAGCGTGTACCTGTTCCGCACGCTGCACCCCATGCCGATCGTGCTCAAGCCCAGCGCGCCCTCGGCGCCCCCGGCGATGGTGATCACGCTGCTGTCGTCGTTCGCGGTGTTCACCCTGCTGTACGTGGGGTTCGTGGTGCAGCGCTACGCCATCGGAGAGCGGACGCATGACGCCTGACGCCATACCGCAGACCGGCGGGTACATGGTCGCCGCCTACATCGTCGCCGCGGTGATTCTGCTTGGTTACACAGTGGTGTTGTGGCGGAGAGGTTCGGCAAAGCTGAAATCGTAGGGAGAAAGTCGTAGGGGGCGGAACCGTAAGGAGGAAGCGAACGCCTCTTCCTACGCCTCAGCCCCTTACGTTTTCTTCCCTACGCTTCTGTCGCTACGCCTTTGGCAGTAGCAGTACTTTCCATACCCACCCGGCGACCGCCCCCCCCGCCAACGGTCCGATCCAGTACACCGCCTGCGAATGCCACGACCAGGCGACGACCGCGGGACCGAACGCCCGGGCGGGGTTGAGCGCCGCCCCGGTGAGCCCGCCCACCACCAGCGCGGACACGAAGATCGCCAAGCCGATGCCGAAGCCGCCGATCTTGGGCGCCTCGCTCGAGATGGCGGTCCCAAACACGCTGGACACGAGGAAAAAGGTGAACACCGCTTCGATGGCGACGGCCTGCCCGAAGGTGACGTTGAGCGAGAGCTGCGGCACACCGGCGGTGACCGCGCGCACCGCGAGGGCGGAGAACACCACGCGCAGGAGCGCCGCACCCGCGATCCCCCCGGCGAGCTGCGCCAGCACGTAGCGGCCCAGGGTGCGTCCATCGATCCGGCCGGCGACGAAGATCCCGAGGCTGACGGCCGGGTTGAAATGGGCGCCCGAGATGCCCATAAAGGCGCTGATCAGGATCGCCATCCCGACCCCGTGGGCGAGGGCGATGCCCAGCGGCGTGACGCCGCCGCCCGTCATGGCATTGGTGACGACGCTGCCGGCGCCGATGAAGACGAACAGCGCCGTGCCGAGAAACTCCGCGATCAGTGGCCGGGACTTGGCGTTCACCAGGGTTCCTCCGTTGAGTGATGGACCTAGGGCGGCGGCAAATCTAGGGGCGAGCTCAGGCGCGCCGCAACACCAGGGTGGCGTTGATGCCGCCGAAGCCGAACGAGTTCGTCAGGATCGCTCCGGGTCGCGCGTTTCGACCGTCCTTGGGGAGGCAGTCGAGATCGCACGCCGGGTCGGGCTGGGAGAGGTTGAGCGTGGGCGGGAGCCACCCGCGCGCCAGCGAGAGAGCGCAGATCGCGATTTCGATCGCTCCGCTCGCGCCCAGCGCATGGCCGTAGTAGCCCTTGGTCCCACTCATCGCCAGGCGGTAGGCGTGCGCGCCGAACACTTGCTTGATCGCCAGGGTCTCGGTGGAATCGTTGAGCGGGGTGGACGAGCCGTGCGCGTTGACGTACTCGATTTCCCCGGCGCTCACGTCGCCGTCGGCCAGCGCGAGCTGCATGGCGCGCGCCGCCTGCCGGCCGTCGGGCCGCGGCGCCGTCATGTGATGCGCGTCGTTGGTACAGCCGTACCCGACGATCTCACCGTACACCGGGGCGCCACGGGCCAACGCCCGCCCGCGCTCCTCCAGGATGACCACCGCCGCGCCTTCCCCCATCACGAAACCGTCGCGATCGGCGTCGAAGGGACGGGACGCGGTGCCGGGATCGTCGTTGCGGGTGCTCATCGCGCGGATGTTGGAGAATGCGGCGAAGGTGAGCGGGGCGAGCGGAGCCTCGGAGCCGCCCGCGACCATGACGTCGGCGTAGCCGTCGCGCACGGCGCGGAAGCCATCGCCGACCGCGATGGTGCCCGAGGCGCAGCTCATCGCATTGGTGGCGTTGGGACCGGTGAACCCGAATTCGATCGCGATGTTGCAGCTCGCGGCGCCGGGGAACACCGCCAGCGCGAGCGAGGCGTCGAGTCCGCGCGGTCCTTCCCGCAGGTAATTCCCCACCTGGGATTCGGCGAACGCGACGCCGCCCAGGGCCGAGCCCATCATGGCGCCGACCCGGTCGGCATCCTCCCGCGCCGGCTCGAGTCGCGCATCCGCCAGCGCCAGCCGGGCGCTCGTCACGGCGAGCTGGGAGAATCGGTCGAGCCGCTTCGCGCGCTTCGCGTCGAGAAAGTCCTGCGGGCGGAAATCGGGAATCTCGGCGGCGATCTTGCTGCGGAACGGGGCGGGGTCGAAGCGGCTGAGCGTGCGCACGGCCGAGCGCCGCGCCACCAGACCGTCCCACAACCCCTCAACCGCGGTCCCGATCGGCGTGACCGCGCCCACCCCGGTGATCACCACCCGGCGGCGCGCTGTCACGCGGCCTCCGCGCGGCGCCGGATCCCGGCCAGCGTGCGGGAGGCGATGCCGTGCACGAACACCGGTCCGATCACCGCGTCCGCGGCCAGACGGCCGACCAGCGGCCACCGCGGACCCGTCCACTCGTGCACGATCTCCACCACCACGCGGTCCCCCTCGTCTTCGGTGAGCTCCCAGCGGACGTCCATCCCGGCCGTGAGGCCGCCGACGTGGCGGTAGCGGATCACCGGCCGGTCGGGCTCCACGTGCATCTCCGACACCCACCACGCCGGGTACCGCAACGGCGGCGGACCGAACGGCCGCCACGCCGCCATCTCCACCCGTCCGCCGTCGGCGCGTCGCTCCAGCATCTTCACCCAGCGATAGTGCGGCAACAGCTCCGGCCAGCGCTCCACGTCGCGCGCCAGCGCGAACACGCGCTGTAATGGAGCCTGGATCGTGATGCGGTCGATGGTGTGCATACTCGCAGCCGTCAGCCTTCAGCCGGCAGCCAGCAAATGCGAATCAACGACTGCTGACGGCTGATCGCGGATGGCTGACGGCTCAGAGACTCGCATACCCACCCCGATAGTACAGCAACGGCCGCCGCTCGCTCACTTCGCCGCCCGTCACCAAGCCGAAGAACACCGTGTGGTCTCCACTCGGGACGGCGGCCTGCTTCGCGCATTCGATGTGGGCCAGCGCGCCGTCGATCAGCGGCACGCCCTGCCGGCCTTCCCGGTACCCCACGCCGTCGAAGCGGTTCGCCTCCACAGCCGCGAACCGGCGCGCCATCGCCTCCTGATCGGCCGCGAGGACATTGATCGCGAAGTCCGCCGCGGCCAGGAGCGCGTCGTGCATGTCGTTCTGACGATCCACGGCCACCAGGAGCAGGGGTGGATCGAGCGACACCGACGCCACCGAGCTCGCGGTCATGCCGGCGGGCTGCCCGTCGGCACGCCGCGCCGTCACGACGGTCACGCCGGTGGCGAATCTCCCCATGAGTTGTCGGAATTGCGCCGCCTCGACGCCCGGAATCACCATAGCAGCTGGAACAGAAAGGAAGGGGCGAGCACTGCACGGGCCGGCACGAAGTTGCCGGTCGCTCCGACCACAAGATCGGCCAGCCCGGGACGGCGCGCCAGCCGGCCCACGACGCGGCGCGCCAGCCGTTCCCAACCCACCCCGACGCCGATCAGCCGCTCCAACAGCCACTTTCCGGAGAACGTGCGGCGCCGCGCGGCCCGATAGGGGTCGAGCGCCGCGGCGGGCAATGGACCGCGGCCGCCCGTGGCGAGCGCGTCGGTGAGCGCGGTCGCGGCGAGCTCCGCTCCCCGCAGCGCACTGTAAAGGCCCTGGCCGGTGAATGGGTCGAAGAAATCGGCGGCGTCGCCCACGAGCAGGGCGCCGCCGCCCGGCGCCACCGCGTGACGCGACCATTGGGCGAATGGTCCCGTCACGAGCACCTCACGCACCAAGACGGCGCCGGCGAAACGTCCGCACAGCCGCGGAAAACTCTCCAACGCCTGCCGCAGCCCCTCGTCCCGCCGCAAGGCCGCCGCGCGCGGCCGTGCCGCGGACATGGGAAGTACGAGGGCCACGGTCGTCACGCCGCCGCCGATCGGCCCCATCCCGACGTAGCCGGAGCGGCCGATGTGCATCTCACCCACGTCTCCCATCCCCCCGACGCTCGTATAATGCGCGGTGAACGCCAGGCGCACCGGAAACGAGGAGCGGCGCAGCCCGAGGCGGCGCGCCACCACGGAGCGCAGACCGTCCGCGCCCACGACGACCCGCGCCCGGTACGCGCGACGGCCTGAGCCGTGGGTGCGGGCGACGACACCGCCCACCGCCCCCTGGTTGTACAGCAGCTCCTCCACCGCGCTGCTTTCCTCTATCTGAGCGCCCGCCCGCACGGCCGCCTCCACCAGGAGCGCGTCGAGCCGGGAACGGGGCAGGGCATAGCCGTACGCCATGGGGCTCGGGAATCGATGGTTGGCGGCGAATCGACCGACCGCGTCCGTTCCATCCGGAGCCACCACCCGCATCCCGTAGAGCCGACCCGGTGCGGCCCGCTCGATGGCGGGCACGAGGGCGGAATCGAGTCGTTCGAGCAGGGGCGTGGCGGCGGGACTCAGGTATTCCGAACAGGGCTTCTCGCGGGGAAACCGGGCGCGGTCGAGCAGCAGCACCCGCGCGCCGGCGCGCGCGGCGAGCAGGGCGGTGGCGGAGCCCGCCGGCCCCGCCCCTACGACGACCACGTCCCAGGACAGCGGCATCGAGGGCCTAGCCGCCTACGACCAGGCCAGCCAGCCCGCGCCCGCGAGCAGGGCACCGGCAAGCGAGCCGGCCAGATTCACCGCGTCGTTGTCCAGCCATCGCAGTCCTCGCGCCAGGGGGACGGGCCCGTGGCAGCCCTCGCCGGCCGCGCGCTCCGAGACCACACCGCATACCGGACAGACGTAGCGGGCTTGCACCGTAGCCCCGAGCACCGAATCGACGAGCATCCCGGCCGCGCCGCCCGTCGCCGCCACGGCGACCCCATGCCAGCCGAGGGCGGGAGCCACGAGTCCGGACAGGCCCGCGATGGTGAGAGCGCCGGCCAGTCCGCCGGCCGTGCCGAGCGGTGTGATACCCCCGGAGTGGCCGGGGGAGACGACGGCGCCGGTCGTGATGAGGCGCGGTGGCGCAGCGGAGAAGGCACCGATCTCGGTGGCCCAGGTGTCGGCCGCGGCGGCGGCCAGGGCGCCCGCGGCCTCGGGCCAGTGCGCGAACAACGCCGCGAGCGCCGCGATGCCGCCGTTTGCCAGCACCTGACGGGCGTTGCGACGGGCGCTTGCCCCCGTCGCGAGGCGGGTGAGAAGGCTTCCACTAAGAAGGAAGGCGAAGAGGGGGATGAGGCCGCGCCACCCGAGTCCCCACCAGACGGCGCCACCGACCAGGATGGCGGCGGCGCCCCCACCCGGTGTGAGCCAGCTCACTCGTCGAACAGCTGTTCCAGGATGCGGCGACGCAACGCGGGCGGGGCGCCTTGGGCAGTGCAGCGTGCCTTCACGAATTTCAAGAACAGGTCTTCGAAGTCGTGTTGCTCACCGCAGGGGGGGCAGTCCTGGAGGTGTTGGCGGATCTCGCGCTCCAGCTCCGGCGTCATCTCGCGATCGAGGTACTCGTAGAGGTGCTCGATGCAGTCGTGGCAGTTCATGTGGCGTGCCCCTTGATGTATCCCATGCTCACCGCGTAGTCGTAGAGCTTGCCCTGCAGTAAGCGGCGCCCCCGGTACAGCCGTGATTTCACCGTTCCCACGGGAACGCCGAGCACTTTGGCGACCTCCTCGTAGGAAAGTCCCTCGACGTCCGACAGCATCACCGCTTCGCGGAACGCCTCCGGGAGCTGATCCACCGCCCGCAGCACCTCGTCGTCCACGATCCGGTCGAAGAAGGCGCCCTGGGGGTCCGTTTCCTGTACACCCTCGAACACCGCGAAGGGCTCGATTGTGTCCAGATCCACCGACTCGGGATGCCGGCGCTTGCGGCGGTACTCATTGATGAAGAGATGGCGCAGGATGGTCAGCAACCACCCCTTCGCGTTGGTCCCGAGCGTGAACCGGTCCCAGGAGCGGTAGGCGCGCAGCATCGTCTCCTGGACGAGGTCTTCGGCGTCGGCGGCGTTCCCGGAGAGGCGGAGGGCCACCCGGTAGAGCGTATCGAGATGCGGCAGCGCCTCGCGCTCGAAGCTCGCGCGTCGTTCCTCGTGAGGAGGCTGGTCGGGGGCGGGGGCGGGTGAAGGAGTGGATGCCATGGGGCTGCGAGAACGGTCGCGCGGGCTCCCCGGTTTCGCAATGGGGTGCTAGGTTACGCGCGCCGTGATCCATAGCATCGTGCCGCTCGCGGTCCTCGAGGCCATCCAGAACCTCGACACTCCCGTGGAAGACGGTCTGGGCGAGTTCGCCGACGAGCTTCTGGTGAAGCGCTTCGGCCTCTCGGCGACCGTCCGGACCCAGCTCGCCGAGTACGAGGCGCTGGTGCGTCGCGACGGGCGGGTGGCGGGCGACCATGTGGAGGCACTGCTGCGGCTGGTGGGCCGGCGCCCCGATGCGGAGCTGGTGTTCGCCGATGCGGGCCGGCGCGCCGCGCGGCGCGCGGTGCGGCGCGCCTTTACCGGGGCGCGCCTGTTGGCAGCGCTCGCGCCCCGGAGCCTGGGCTATGCCGTCGCCGGCCGAGCAGCGCACGTCGTCCTGGGTGGCCAGCTGACGCGCGACGCGCGCGTGCCGGTGGTCCGCGTAGGAGATCAGATCGCCGTCCGGGCCACACCCGATGGCGCCGCGTGCGGATTCTACGCCGCCGCCTTCGCCGAGCTGCTGCGTCTGCTCGCCGGATTCGAGGGCGCCATGCTGCACACCACCTGTCGTGCCCGCGGCGGCGCCCGCTGCGAGTGGCGCGCCGCCCCACCCGATCCGAGACACCACTGATGCCCCTGCTCGCCGGATTCGACTTCGCCGCCCTGAGCGCAGCACTCGAGGCGCTCGGCGCTGACGCGTGGCTGTTGTTCGACTTCCGTGGCGTCAACCCGATCGCGACACGGGTGCTCGACGTGCACGGCATGGCGACGCGGCGATTCTTCGTCCTGCTCCCGCGCTCCGGCCCGCCCGTGGCGGTGGCGCACAAGATCGAGCTCGCGCCCTTCGAAGGATTCCCGGGTGAGGTGCGGCCCTACGCCGCCTGGCGCGAGCTGCACGCCCAGCTCGAGCCGCTCGTCCGGGGCAAGACGCTCGCCCTCGAGACCTCCGCCCAGGACGCCGTGCCCTACCTCGACCGCGTCCCGCACGGGGTGGTGCAGCTGCTGGAGGCGTTGGGTGCGCGCGTCGTGTCGTCGGCGCCGCTCGTCACGCGGTTCGCGTCGTCCTGGTCGGAGGCGGAGCTCGCGGGCCATCGCCGGGCCGCCGAAGCGATCGCCGCGATCGCGCGTGACGCGCTCGCCTGGGCGGGGGCGGAGCTGGCGCGCGGGACGGCGGTCCGCGAGACCGCGGTGCAGCGGCGCGTGGTGGAGGCGTTCGACCGGGCCGGGCTCGTCACCGACCATCCGCCGATCGCCGCCTTCGGTCCCAACGCGGCGAACCCCCACTACGAGCCGCTGGCGGGCGGGGACCGCGCGCTCGCGGCGGGCGAGGTGCTGCTGCTCGACCTGTGGGCGGGCGTGTCGCGCGGGACCGTATTCGCCGATCAAACCTGGATGGGATTCGCCGGCCGCACGCCGCCCGCCGAGGTGGCGCGCGTGTGGGAGGTGGTGCGCGATGCCCGGGACGCGGCGGTGGCCCGGCTCGTCGAGCGGTGGCGCGGAGCGGACGGCCCGCCGGTGACCGGTGCCGAGCTCGACGACGCGGCGCGGGGGGTGATCGTCGCCGCCGGGTACGGCGAGTGGTTCGTGCACCGCACCGGCCACTCCATCGACCGCGATCTCCACGGCTCCGGTCCCCATCTCGACAACTTCGAGACGGCCGACACCCGGGTGTTGCAGCCGGGCATCGGGTTTTCAGTGGAGCCGGGGGTGTATCTGCCGGGCCGGTTCGGCGTGCGCAGCGAGATCAACGTGCACCTGGGAGCGGCGGGACCCGAGGTCACGCCGGTTGCGCCGCAGCGGACGCTGCTACTGGTATGAGGAAACTCGGAGGAAGTGGGGTCTTGCGCACCGGTCCGTGCGGCGACATGTTCGCGTGGTTTTTTTGCTGTCCACTTCCGGGGACAACGCCGGGTGCCGGATCGCCTTGACGGCCCCTGTGACGCGGTCCACCTTTGCAAAGGCATCTTTTCGTAGGGTAGAGGATGACAGCCGTCTTTTCTGGATGCACTCACCCGGAGGGAGGTGACGTGTCGCCATCTGCTTTTCTGTCCGGCAGTTTAAGCGTCTTCACGCCATGGGAGGATGTGTCATGACTCATCGTGTGCGAAGCGTCTTCGGTCGCTTCCTCGCGCTGGGCGTCGCCGTCGTGCTCGCGACCTTCGTCGCGGTTACCCCGGCCGCCGCACAGCAGACGACAGGAAAGGTCGAAGGCACGGTGACCGATCAGGCGGGCGTCGCGCTCGCTAACGCTCAGGTCTTCGTCGCCGGGACCTCGTTCGGCGCCGTGACGAACGACAAGGGCTACTACTTCATCAACAACGTGCCGGTAGGCAGCTATACGCTGCGCGCGCAGTTCATCGGGTACGCCCCGACGGAGGTGCGCGAGGTGCGGATCTTCGGCGGCCAGACGATCACGCAGGACATCAAGCTCGCCCCCTCGGCGATCCAGGTGTCGGGCCTGACCGTGACGGCGGCGTCGAATCCGATCGTGCCGCGCGACCAGGTGGCCTCGAAGTCGATCGTGTCGGGCGAGCTGGTCAACAACCTGCCGGTCGACGACGTGCGCAACGTGATCGCGCTGCAGCCGGGCGTCGTGGAGTCGGGGGTCGCGGAGGGCGTGTCGATCCGCGGCGGCCGGCCGGGCGAAGCGAACGTGTACATCGACGGCGCCTCGGTGCGCGGCACCAACAACGGAGCCCAGCGGATCAATCTGGGCACGAACTCGGTGGAAGAGGCGTCGGTGACGACGGGGGCGTTGGGCGTGGAGTTCTCCGACGCACAGTCGGGCGTCATCTCCTACACCACGCGCTCGGGCGGTCAGGCGCTCAAGGGCAACCTGTCCTATGAGACCGATCAGCCGTTCGGCGACGCGATCAGTTATGGCTACAACCGGTTCGAGGGCTCGCTGGGCGGCCCGGTGTTCGGGAACCTGCGGTTCTTCGCCTCCGGCATCCTCCAGGGTCAGCTGACCGACTTCCGGCAGAAGGGGGCGGAGAACGTCCCGTTCTTCTCGGTGGGCGGCGTGGACCAGGTCGTGGTGGACAGCACGGGAAGCGCAGGCGTGTCGAGCGTGACCCTGCCCGAGTTCGTGCAGTACAGCGGGCAGTGCGGGCAGTTCGGGTCGTCGGCCACGCCGCTATCGCAGGCGATCGCGAACAACTACGGGGTGAGCTGCCAGGGCGTGCGGCGGCCGATGAACTGGTCGAACACGCTGCAGACGCAGGGGAAGCGGTCCTACAGCTACGGCAACGGCTCGAGCGTGTCGCTCACCGGGTTGGCGCAGGGGCAG
>JBGQHV010000116.1:0-10802 GCA_041498155.1 Gemmatimonadota bacterium
AAGGACGCCGTGTTCGCTCCGCCCGAGCTGTTCTTCGAGGCGCGGCAGACCAATCCCGGCGCCTCGGTGCTCTCCAACGCGGACGGTCGGTTCGCGAACTGGAACCTCAACGCGATCCACACCTTCACGTCGGGCACCGGTTCGTGGACGGCGACGACGTCGGCCGGACTGCAGTGGGAAGACCGGGCGATCTCGCGCTCGCGCATCATCGCGCGCGGCCTGCTCGCCGGACAGCAGAACGTCAACCAGGGCTCCGTGATCACGCCGTTCGAGGAAAACATCCACGAGCGCACGGCGGCGTTTTACGGCCAGGAGGAATGGCTCGGCATGGACCAGCGGCTGCTGCTCTCGGCGAGCGTGCGAGCGGAGCGGACCAGCGCCAACGGCGACGCCAACAAGTACTATCTGTTCCCGTCGTTCCGCGCCTCCTATCGACTCCCCGAGCTGCTCGGGACGGGGAGCGACGTGAAGCTGCGCGCGGCCTTCGGGGAAACGGGCAACCAGCCGCTGTTCGGACAGAAATTCACCACGCTGCAGGGCGGCCAGGTCATCGGCGGCAACATCGGCACGACCGCGAACGCCACCTCCGGGGACCCCGCGATCAAGCCGGAGCTCACCCGGGAGATCGAAGCCGGCGTGGATGCCACCCTGTGGGATGGCCGCGCCAACGTGGAGCTGACGCTGTTCCAGCGGAAGACGAGCGATCTGCTCGTCCCCGTCACCCCTGCGCCGTCCAGCGGATTCTCGCTCGCGTTCGTGAACGGCGGCAGGATCCAGAACGAAGGCCTGGAGGTTGGGTTCGGCATCCGGCCGGTGCGGACACCCGCGTTCGACTGGCTGCTCCGTACGAACTTCACCAGCATCAAGAACCGCGTGCTCGAGCTGGACCTGCCGGGCGGCGCCCAGGGCTTCCGCCCGGCCAACGCGGGCTACGGCCTGGCGTACGGTGAGTTCTTCGTGCAGGTCGGCCGGCCGATCACCCAGATCATCGGCACCGACAACCTGGGCAACCTGATTTCTCTGGGGCAGGTCAACCCCAAGTTCCGGTGGTCCCTCTCGAACGAGTTCACGTTCCACCGGGCGTCGCTGTCGTTCATGTGGGAGTGGCAGGACGGCGGTGTGGCCCAGAATCAGACGCTGTCGCTGTACGACTGCAACAACCTCGCCCCCGACGGCGCCACGGCCGCGGGGCAGGCGCGCAACGATGCGTGCATCAACACCGGCGACGCGCGGCCGTTCGTGCAGTCCACCTCGTTCCTCAAGCTGCGCAACGCGGTCTTCTCCCTCGACCTGCCCGAGCGGCTTGCGTCGATGTTCGGGGCGAAGTCGGCGGCGCTCAGCGTGGAGGGCGTGAATCTGATCACGATCACCGACTACTTCGGCTACGATCCCGAGGTCTCGAACTACGGCGCGCAGTCGATCACGCGCAACATCGACCTCGGTCCGTATCCGCCATCACGCCAGTTCTTCATCTCCATCCGGGCGGGGTTCTGACCATGCGCACGAGACACTTCGCGATCGCGGCGGCCCTGCTGGTGCTCGGGGGCTGCAATTTTGACATCCTGAATACCAATCAACCGACGCAGGACGATCTGGTGAACAACCCCAACCGCATCAAGCTGTCGGCCGCGGCCACGGGTCTGTTCGCCAGCGCCCGCGGCGGCATCCAGGCCCTCATCTGGCGGCTCGGGTCGATGGGCCGGGAGGGCATCAACCTCTCCGGCAACAACCAGCCGGACTTCCAGGAGCCGTACTTCGGACCGGTCACAGCGGGCGGCAGCTTCGGTGGCACGCTCTACATCGATCGGTACGCCCACATCCGCAGCGCGAACATCTATCTCGCCGCGGTGGACAAAGCGCCGGACCTCTCGGCGGCGGAAAAGTCCGCGTCGAAGGGGATGGCCAAGACGTTCAAGGCCCTCGCCTTCGCCTACGTCATCGAGACGCGGGCACAGCTGGGCGCGGCGGTGAGCGTGGATCAGCCGGTCAATTCCACGCCGGCGCCCTGGGTGAGCGAGGACAGTGTCTGGGGCTACATCATCGGGTTGCTCGACGACGCCCAGACCGATCTGACGGCCGCCGGCAGCGCCGATTTTCCGTTCCCGGTGCCGGCGGGGCTCAATGCGTTCAACACCCCGGCCACCTTCATCCAGCTGAACCGCGCGCTGGCCGCCAAGGCCAACGTGCTGCGGGCGACCGCCCTGAACGGATGCGGCGGCACACCAGCCGCCTGCTACGCGGCCGCGCTGACGGCGCTCGGCGCGTCCTTCCTCGATCCGACGCCCGCGAATTTCCAGCAGGGGGCCTATTTCGATTTCTCGAACGGTCCCGGTGACGCCACCAACGGCTTGTCCGAGCCGCTGAACGGGCTGTCGTTCTATGCCCTGCAGGACAACCTCAACGACGCACAGCTGCAGACGGGCGGCACGCTCAAGGACCAGCGCGTGCTGGCTAAGATCGCCCCCGCGACGGACGTCAACAACGGACTGCTGGGTAGCATCCCGATCCCGGGCGAGCTGAAGTTCACCGTGTTCTTCACGGGCGGGCAGGCGGACGAGAATCACGGGATTCCGATCATCAAGGACGAGGAGCTGATTCTGCTGCGCGCCGAAGCGAGCTGGTTCGGGGGCAGTAAGACCCAGGCGCTCAGCGACCTCGACCTCGTGCGGCAGAATTCGGGCGGGTTGCCCGCGACGACGCTCACCACCGGCAGCGCCGACTCGGCGTTCGTGACGGAGCTGCTGTACAATCGTCGCCTTTCGCTCCTGTGGGAGCAGGGCGCTCGCTGGATCGACGCCCGGCGTTTCGGTCGGCTCAGCGACATTCCGGTGGATGTGCCCGCGGGGAACGTGGCGCCGTACATGCCGGTGCCCCTCACGGAGTGCCAGGCCAGGAACATCGCCACGAAACCGGTGACGAACGACGTCGTGACCTGTACGCCGTTGACGCCGTAACACGGAGGTGGGTAGCGGGAGAGGACGGTAGGGGGGACCCTACCGTCCTCTGTCGTCTTAGAACTCCAATTCCATTCCGATGCGAATCGTCCGGCCCGGCTCGTTGAACCGCCAGGCGCCGAAAAACGACTCGTAGTACGCATTCAGCGTGGACGTCTGCTCGGCCAGGTCGTACACCCCGTCACCGTTGCCGAATCGCTGCTCGACCCGGCGCAGCGCCACGCAGCTGACCGGCCCGCCGAACGTTCCCCAGGTGGCGCAGTCGGGACGGAGATCGACGGCGTCGTTCGCGAGGAGCCTGCCATTGGTCAGCGCTTCGTCGTGCAGGGTCGCGAGCTCCGGGCTCAGCACGGTCGCCTGATAGAGGGAGTTGGTCTGCCCACCGGTCTCGGTGAAGACGCTCAGAATGCTGCGCAGATTCAGCAGATTGCGGACATCGGCGTAGGCGACACCGCGAACCCCGCCTGCGCGTAGCTCCTTGGCGAGCCGCAGATCCAGGCTCTTGCTCCAGGGCAAGTGGCCCAGCGGCGCCTGCTGGGACCCGAAGGGGACGAACCCGGACGTCGTTCCACCGAATCCCGAGTTGGCCACCATCAGGTAGGACAGGCCTCTTGCGGCCCGCGCCAGGATCGTTGCCGACACGCCGCGTAGGGCCGATCCGAGCGCCGGTGCTTCGAGGATGGCCATGGCGGTGACGGACTGAAAACCCGTCCCCCCGGAGCGGGCATATGCGTATCCCGTACGGACCGTCGTCGCGCCGGACGGATGCCACCCCACGGTCGCTTCGATGCCCCAAAGACTCGAGCTGTCCACCGGGGTGACCACCACCACCCCCAGGGTGTCGCCGGGGGTACGAGGATCTTCGAACGGCTTGATGCGCGTGCCGTATTGGCCCCGATGCTCGAAATACCCGCGCGCGTCGATGGTGAGCGATGCGGCCGGGGAATGACGCACACCGAGCTCCGCGACCGACGCCTTCAGCACCCCGACGTCGCTGCCGTGGGGATCGAACGCGCCGGTGAAGGCCAGATCGGCGTTGGAGCGCGTGAACACCTCGCCGGCCCTGGGGAGCTGGGCGATCCGTCCGAGGTTCGCCCAGAGCGCGGTGTGCGGCGAAACCGCGAAGATCGCGTGCAGCCGGGGAGAAACCGCGGTATGGCTCCGCAACGGAGCGTACACGCGTGCGACCGAATTCGCGTACGCGGTGTCATCGGTGAAGGTGTTCAGGCTCCACGCCGGATTGGTGAAGATTCGCCCCGGCGTCCGAGGGATCTCCCCACCGGGTGTGATCCGATCGAGCCGGGCGCCGAGATCGAGGCTCAACCGTCCCAGCGCGATGCGATCTGCCGCGAACGCGCCGAGGTACCGAGGATGGGCGATCCACGCATCGAGGCCGGTCACGCTCACCAGGTCGGCCTGGTAGTACGTTTGCGACGCCCGGCCGTAGTCCATCCCGAGCCGAACCTGGTGGCTCGCTCCCACGTTCCGGTCTGCCCACACTCGCACATCCAGTCGTCGTTCCGAGAGTGCCGAGAGCGTGCCGTCGCTCCCGGACGTGGGCCACCCGGTCGCCACGCCGAACGGATTCAGGCGGTACGGCTGGGCATTCTGCAGATCGCTCCGCCCCAGGAACGGCGTGCGCAGGCCGGCGGCGGAGCGGATGTTGCGCACGATGCGATCGGTGAGGGGCAGGGGGATGCTGTCGCTACCGAGAAACTGCAGCGCCGACATCTCGATACCGAGGCCCGGGTCGCGCGACGCCGCTTCGGAGCCGGGCGTGAGCAGGCCCGACAGCTGACGGTCCAGCCCGAGGGAGAGGGTCGCGTGCAGCGCCAGCGGCCCGGCGACGCCCAACGGCTGAGACCAGTTCAGCACCGCGAGGCGGGACCAGGCGCGGGTGCCGGCGTAGAGCGCCGGGTCTCCGACGGCCATTGCCGGGAAGAACCGTTGCTGGAGGTCGCCCAGCAGGCCGGTCAGGGCGAGGCTCGCCCCGGCGCCGTAGCGAAAGACGACCTTGGTCTGCGCTCGGCGCTGGGTGAGCCAGTCGAGTGGGCGCCGCAGGCCGGTCGATCGCACGAACGTCGGGATCGTCACCGTATCGACCGTGGTGTCGGGGCCGCCGAGGGCAAACGTGGGTTGATCCGCGGCGCCCAGACCGCGGTAGGCCGACCGCTGCCCCATGACCTCGCCGCTCGCGAACCACGAAAAGCGCGTCCCCAACGGTCCGCCGGCCGACCCGGCGAAACGGTTGTACCCGACGCTCGAGCCGGCGCCGAACGGCGCGTCGGTATGCGCCAGGACGTGCCCGTCCAGCGTCCGCCCGCCGCTGCGCGTGACGTAGGAGATGACTCCGCCGCGTCCGTCGTCCACGTCCATGAAAGGAAGGCCCGTCGTCACCGCGATCGACTCGAGCGCATCCATTGCGAGACCGACTCCCTGGCCACCGGTGATCAGGAGTCGCGCCGGCGCGCCGTCGATATAGATGCTCGCCCCACCGGCGGAGCCGAGCCGGAGGGAGAGGTTCGATCCGCTGCCGATGCCCATCGCGTTGCCTCGTTGGGCGATGCCCGGCACCAGGGTGAGGGCGTCGCGCGGGTCGTCCGTTGGGAGCCGCCGCAGCAACCTGCGCGGCAGGGTGGTGCGGCTGGCGGCGACGGCGAGGGTATCGTTCCGGGTGGAGTCGTGAGGCGGGAGTGTCCCTCCGCCTGGTGATTGCAGTACGATGAGAGCGGACGCGAGAATCGATACGCTGGGCACGAACACCCTCGGCGATGGTGGCGATACACATGCTACTCGCCGGGCCAGACCGCGTGTAGTGGTGGGTGCGCACCGGAGTCGTCTCCGCGCCGACGAAGATGTCCCGAACCGGAGCCTTCATGCTTGCACTCGAGGGACGCGTCGAACGTCTACGGAGACTGGCACGCTGGTGGGACGCCGCGCTCAAGATTCCCGGCACACCGTTCGCTGTCGGTCTCGACCCGTTACTCGGCCTCGTCCCCGGGGTGGGCGATGCGCTCGGCGCCGGCGTCTCCCTGTGGATCGTGCTCCAGGCCGCCCGTCTCGGGGCGTCGGCGAGCACGCTCCTGCACATGCTCGCCAACATCGCCATCGATGCGCTCATCGGCGCGGTGCCCGTCGCCGGCGACGTGTTCGATTTCGCCTGGAAGGCGAATCTCAAAAATGTCGAGCTGCTGGAGCGGCATGCTGCCGACCCGGCGGGTGCACGCCGGGCCAGCGCGCTGTGGCTCACGGCGATCGGCGTGACGCTCGTGGCGCTGCTGGCCGGCGTCGTCGCGCTCGGCGTGGTAGCGCTGCGGGCACTGCTGCGTATCGTGTAACGCCTCCACACACCCCTTCGAGGTCAGGCCGATGAAGACGACGATCCGCTGGGCACTCGCCACGCTCGCCGCCTGGGCTGCCACGCCGGCCGCGGCGCAGGTCGGACTTCCCAGGGACCTCGATGCGGAAGTGACCCGGGCGCTCCAACTCTTCCAGGTCCCCGGAATGGCGATCGCCGTCGTGAAGGATGGGAAGGTGCTGCTGGCCCGCGGCTACGGCGTGCGCCGGCTGGGCGATCCGGCGCCCGTGGACGCCAACACCTACTTCCAGATCGCGTCCAACACCAAGGCGTTCACGACCACGCTCCTGGCCCAGCTCGTCGACTCCGGGAGGCTGGCCTGGAACGACCCCGTCACCCAATACCTGCCGTGGTTCCAACTGTCCGATCCGTGGGTGACGCGGGAGTTCACGATCCGCGATCTCGTGACGCACCGTTCCGGGCTCGGCCTCGGGGCGGGGGACCTGCTCTGGTTTCACTCGAACTACGGCGCCGAGGAGGTGGTGCGCCGGCTGCGGGCGGCAAAGCCGGTGACCAGCTTCCGCTCCGGCTACGCGTACGACAACGTGCTGTACATCGCGGCCGGACTGGTGATCGAGGCGGTGACGGGGAAGTCCTGGAGCGACGTCGTGAAGGACCGGATCTTCACGCCGCTGGGGATGTCGGCGACGGGGACGGACATTGCCCTCATGAGCTCGGCCGACGCCGCGTCGGCGCACAGCCTCACGGCCGGCCGCCTGGGAATCATACCGCTCGACTCGATCGAGAACACTCTGCCCGCGGGCGGCATCATCGCGAACGTGAGCGATCTCGCGAAATGGATGATCGTGCGGCTCGACTCCGGTCGGCTCGCCACCGGCGGGCGTCTGTTCAGTGCGCGGCAAGCGGCGGAGATGTGGGCGCCCCAGACGATTCTGCCGATCGGGAATCCGCCGCCCCCACTCGCCGGGCTGCGCCCAAATTTCGCCGCGTACGGGCTCGGCTGGGTGTTGCGCGACTACCGCGGGCACAAGATCGTCTCGCACGACGGCGGCCTGGCGGGAATGACGTCGCGCACTATCCTCGTCCCCGACCTGAAGCTTGGCATCGTAATGCTGACCAACGCCGAGCAGGAGGTGTACGCGCCACTCGGGTCCGAGCTGCTCGATCACTTCTTCGGCGCGCCGCGCACCGACTGGATCACCCGCTACCACGACGCGGTCGCGCAGGCCCAGGGGATGGCGGATTCGGTACAACGGGCCGAGGCGGCCCAACGGGACAGCACCGCCGGACCGTCGTTACCGCTCGCCCGATACGCGGGGGCGTACCGCGACGCGCTCTACGGCGACGCGACGATCGCCTCCGAAGGCGGCCAGCTGGTGCTGCGCTTCGCGCATTCGCCCGCGTTCGTCGGCGACCTCCAGCCCTGGCAACACGACACGTTCGTGGCGCACTGGCGCACGGCGCACATCGAGGATGCGTTCGTGACGTTCGCACTCAATCCGGACGGGTCGATTGAGCACTTCAAAATGGCGGCGGTGAGTCCGCTGGCGGATTTCAGCTTCGATTATCAGGACCTGCTGTTCGAGCCGGCACCAGGGTCTTCATCTCCGCCTCACTAGTCCTTCACGCCGGGCGAGCCACTCTGGGCCATGGTTGCGCTCGTCATGCCTCCCTCGACGACAACGATCCTGCTGCACGGGTTGGGGCGCGCCATCGGCAATACGCCCCTGCTCGCCATCCGCTGCCGCTTTCGCGACCGCGACCGCGTGGTATATGCGAAATCGGAGCACCTGAATCTGACCGGCAGCATCAAGGACCGGATGGCGCTGCATATCATCTCGGTCGCCTACGCGTCGGGCGCGCTGCACCACGGGGATACCATCGCGGAAGCCACCAGCGGGAATACCGGGATCGCCTTCGCCGCGCTGGGACGGGCGCTGGGCCATCCGGTGACGATCTTCATGCCGGACTGGATGAGTCGGGAGCGACTGGACCTGATCCGGTCGTTCGGCGCGAATGTCGTATCGGTGAGCCGGGAGCAGGGCGGCTTCCTGGGCAGCATCCAGATGGCCGAGGATCTGGCGGCCGGCCGGCCCCACGTGTTCCTGCCGCGACAATTCGCCAACGACGCCAACGTAGAGGCGCACGAGCGCACCACGGGTCCGGAGATCTGGTGGCAGCTCGAAGCCGCGGGACTCGTACCGGACGCCTTCATCGCCGGCGTGGGCACGGGTGGAACGGTGATGGGTGTGGGGCGCTCGTTGCGCCAGCGGCGCGCCGGTGTGCGGGTGCATCCGATCGAGCCCGCCGAGTCGCCCACACTGACCGCGGGGCGCAAGGTCGGCCGGCACCGCATCCAGGGAGTCTCCGACGAGTTCATTCCGGCGGTGGTGGACCTGACCCAGCTGGATCGGGTCATCGCTGTCCCCGACGGCGATGCCATCCTCATGGCGCAGGCGCTGGCGGCCCGGCTGGGACTGGGCGTGGGGATCTCCTCGGGCGCGAACTTCATCGGGGCGCTGATGGTGCAGGAGGAGCTGGGACCGGACGCGGTCGTCGTGACGGTGTTCCCCGACGACAACAAGAAGTACCTGAGCACCGGCTTGTTGCAGCACGAGCCCGAGCGGTCCGACTATTTCGCGCCCCGCGTCGCGCTGCTCGGTTTCGACACGTTGCGGCGCTCCTGCCGTGCCTGCCTCGCACAGGAGCTCCGCGAGCCGGAAGGCGTTACCCCGCCTCGCTAGGCGCCGCGCCGTAGACGATCCCGCGTCGCTCCGGCCCGAGCCACGCCACGATGCCGCACAACACGAAGACCGTACCGGCCGTGTACGCCATAGCGCGTGCGTACCCGGTTTCGGCGGCGATCAGCGTTGCCAGCCACGGCATCAGCCCGGCGATCGCGGCGCCGCACTGGTAGGCGAATCCAGGGAGTACCCCGCGCGCCGCGTCCGGTGAAAGCTCTGTGATGTGCGCGGGGATGACGCCCCAGGCGCCTTGGACCATCACCTGCATGAGGAACGCGCCGATCGCGAGCAGGAACACGTTCGGCGCGAAGGCCCACAGGGGAACGAGCAGAACCGCGCCACACAAGGCGAGCACGATCGTCCGGCGCCGCCCCAGCCGGTCGGAGAAGTGGCCGGCGGTGACCCCGCCGATCAGCGCGCCGATCATCGAGATCGCCGTCAGTCCCACGACGCGGGGGGTTTGAAACCCCCAGTCACGCTTCAGCAGCGTGGGGTAGAGATCCTGGGTCCCGTGCGACACTCCGTTCATCAGGGCCATCAGGACAGTGATGTAGGCAAACGTCTTCCAGTTGGCGAGAATCACCCGGCCGAGATGACTCCAGGAGGTCGCCCGGGACCGCACCCACACCTCGGATTCGGAGACCTGCGCCCGCACGTACAGGGCGAGCAGCGCCGGCAACCCCCCGATGAAGAACAACGGCCGCCAGCCCCAGCGCGGGAACACCACGAAATAGCACAGGGCGGCGAGCAGATAGCCCATCGCGTACCCTTGCTGCAACAGCCCGGAGAAGACGCCGCGCCGCCCGACCGGCACCTTCTCCATGACTAGCGAAGCGCCCACACCCCATTCGGCGCCCATGCCGATCCCGAACAGCGCGCGCAGTATACAGAAGGTCGTGAAGTTGGGAGCGAGACCCGACAGCACCTCGACAATCGAGTAGAACACCAGATCGATCATGAGGGGCAAGCGTCGCCCATAGCGATCCGCCATCAGCCCGAAGAGAAACGCCCCCACCGGCCGGAAGGCGAGCGTCAACAGCAGCGTGAAGGCGACGTCCTTGTCGGGCCGGCCGAACTCAGCCGCGATCGCCGTGAGCGTCATCACGACGAGAAAGAAATCGAACGCGTCGAGGGTCCAGCCGAGGAACCCAGCGAGGACCGCCGGACGGTGGTCGGATGCGGCCGGCGGAGGCGCGCTCATGCCAGCCGTCGCAGCCCGTCCGCCACGATCCCGAACAGCTTGTCGATTTGCGCCCGCTCGATGATGAGCGGCGGCGAAAAGGCGAGCACGTCGCCGGTCGCGCGGGTCAGCGCGCCATGCTGGTAGCAATCCATGAAGAGCTCGAACCCGCGGCTGCCCGCCGCGCCGGGGCGCGGCTCGAGCTCCAGGGCGGCCATGAGGCCGAGGTTGCGCAGGTCGAGGACGTGCGGCAGACCGCGCAACGCGTGCACCGCTTCTTCCCAGGCGGGCGCCAGCGACTTCGCGCGCTCGAATAGCCCCTCGGTGCGGTACACCTCGAGCGTCGCGAGCCCGGCCGCGGTGGCGAGCGGGTGACCCGAATAGGTATAGCCGTGGAACAGCTCGATGCCGCCGGGCGCCGTTTCGACCACGGCGTCGTAGATGCCGCGCCGCACGGCGACGGCGCCCATCGGCACGGCGCCGTTGGTGAGTCCCTTGGCGCAGGTGATCATGTCGGGCACCACGCCGAGCGCCTGCGCCGCGAACGGGTCGCCCAGGCGGCCGAAGCCGGTGATGACCTCGTCGAAGATCAGCAGGATGCCGTG
>JBGQHV010000117.1:0-10698 GCA_041498155.1 Gemmatimonadota bacterium
GTTGGCGTGATCGGTCGCGAGGCCGATCGTCCCGGTGCTCGTGCCGCCCGTGTGCGTGAACGCCACCGTGGCGCCGCCCGTCGACAGCAGATTCCCCGCGGAATCCTTCGCCTGCAACGTGAGAGTCGCGCTCGAGCCGGATGAGACGGTGCCGCTCGAGGTGCTCACGACTGATGTGAGGGCCGAGATGATCCCCGCCGTCACGGCGACCGTCGGCCGGGCGGTGGTCACCAGCACGCCGTTGACCGTAGCCTTGATGCTGGTGGGCGTCCCCACCACGCCGCCGAGGAAGGTGGCCTGGTAGGTACCGTCGTTGCTGTCGGTCGTCGTCCCGATCGCGCCGGTGCTCGTGCCGCCCGAGTCGGTGAACACGACCGTCGCGCCGCCCGAGGTCAGGTTGTTGGAGAACCCGTCCTTGGTTTGGAGCCGCAGCGTGATCGTCGTCCCCGAAGTGACCGTCCCCGCCGACACGGTAACGACCGACAACGCGGGCGCGATGGCCCCGGCCGTTCCCGTCGCCGCGATGACGGCGGGCGTGAGTCCCGTGACCGTCGCCTGGAAGTTCTGCGTGCCCGCCTGCGTCCCCAGCGTGACGGTGTCCTGCGCGAAGCCCAGGCTGTCGGTCACCACCACCGAGTCGCGCACGCTCCCGCCGGTGGGCGCCTGGAAGCGCACCGGGATGCCCTTGACGCCGAACCCGTCGGGCGCCGTCACCTTCACCGTCAGCGGGAGCGGCAGCTGCGTGGCGACCACGCCCGTCTGGCCGCCGCCTGACACCACCGCGATCCCGTTCGGTACCGGGATGAAGGTCACCCGCGTCGAATCCTGCACGCCGTTCGGTGTGGTCGCCCGTACGAACACGGCGCCGCGCGCGTTGGGCGCGCGCAGCAGGCCGGCGGCGTTGATACGCGCCAGAACGGTGTCGCTGGTGGACCAGCTCACATAGAAGGAATCGACCGGCGTGCCGTCCGCATCGGCCGTGGCCCGGAACAGCGCCGTCTGCGTCTCGGTGACGACGGAGTCACCCGGGGTGATCTGGAGACTGGTGATCCCCGCGCCCGGGCCGACGTACTTCAGGGTATCGCTCGGCGTGAACGCGGTGTCGGGGGCGCCGGCGGAGACGACGACCGTGTCGGTGATCGAGAACAGCACGAGGCTGCCGGCGCGCAGCTCCAGCAGCAGCTGGAACGACTCCGACGACGACCGCAGCTCGATCGGCAGTCGGAGCGTGAGCGACGAGGCGTTGGGATCGAAAAAGACGGTGGTATCGACGACGGTGTCCGCCACCGGACGAATCGCCGCGACGCGCAGGCTGTCGATGGTGAGTCCGAACGCGGTGAGATCGACGGGCGAGACGAGCACCGGCCGGAACGCGAGATACCCCACGGCGCCACGTCCCGGCCCGGTGGGACGGTCGCTGGTGCACGTCACGAGCGCCGTCGCGAGCAACAGCGCGGCGAGGACGCGGCGCGAGCGGGAGGAAGCTCCGCCGCCTTTCACAAAGAGGGTCTCATGGGGTAGGCGAATGTGCCACCAAACAGGCCACTCTGGCTAGAAGCCCGCAGCCCCGGCCGGGCGGGAGCCGGGTCACACGTCCCGCCGGGACGGAGCAACCGCGGACGACGGCGTCAGGTTTGTGGCGCTACTGCAGCAGGTGGTCCTGCAGGACGATGCGCAGCCGGACGGCCGTGAGCCGCAGCGTGCCGTCCATCGTCGGTCCGGCCGGCGGGTCGACCACAACGGCGACCCGGATGCCGACGAAGATCTGCTGCTTCCCGAAGATGCTGTCGGCGACGAGTGGAATCGGGGCGGGCGCGAGTGGTTGTGTGTCCGCGCCCACCACTCGTACGGAGGCCTGGGCGTAGGGGGTCGTGGAGTAGAGTCCGGCCGAGTCGCTCGAGAAGAACACCAGGAACTGCACGTTGCCGCTGTCGGTGCGGTTCTCGACATCGGCAGCCACGGTGAGCGTGACCGAGTCCACCGTGGAGTTGCCGAGACCCTTGAGCAGCGTGACGCGCACGGGCGGATTGTCCACGCTCCCCGCGGTGTTGCCGGGGATCGTATACGGGACCGTGTCGTTGCCCTGACCGCCGAGGAAGCTCAACACGTCAATATCGAAGATGGCGTGTCCCTCCCCGCATCCCAGGGCGAGGGCCGCGGCGCCCGCGGCGCCCGCCAGCCAGGTGAGCCGAGTGAAGCGCATGACAGCTCCCGCGCGCGTCGTCATCAGTAGATGGAGATCGAGGTGCCCATCGTGATCCCACGCGTATTCGAGAGCGAGCTCGAATGCGTGGCGAACCCGACGTCGAGGCCGAACGGCCCGAACCGCACGCCGGCGCCCCAGCCGACCTGCACCCGCTTGCGCTGGTCGCGCGCGACGCCGCCGCGCAGCGCCAGCGGGCCGACGCGCTGCTCCACGCCCAGCTGGATCGAGGTGCCGCGTCCGTTGTTCAACACCATCGCGCCGACGGTCGTGTTCGTCCCCAGATCGAGCGCCGCGTTCGCCACGTAGGAGACCGGCAGCTTGGTCTTGGTGCTCACGTGGTTCACGATGAGCGCGGAGGCGATGTCGTTGGCGACCGAGTCGAAATGCACGCTGTCCACCCGGGTGTCGGACCAGGTGAGGGTCGCCCCGATGTCGTTCACGCCGAACCCGACTTCCACCGGCCCGCTCACGTAGACGAGGCCCACGTCGCCGCCGACGCCGTGCCCGAATTTGTGACCGGCCTTGGAATACTGGACGCGGGCGTCGATCGCCGGCGTGACCGGGTTCGAGCCGGCGAACAGGGTGTCGCCGGTGACGATCCCGGCCGACCCGAGCACCGAGCCGTAGGCGACGCCCAGGTAATAGTGGACGGCGGCGCCGACGTAGATGCCGTGCGTGCTGTCACCCCAGATGCGACCGGCGTACCCCAGCGTGGGCGCAAAGCCCCCCTGGACGATGGCGTCGCCGTCGCTCGCGTAGGTGGTGTTGGTGCGCGCGGAATCCTGCAGCCGCAGGAAGCCGAGCAGCGCGCTGTCGAGCTCGAACCCGATCTCGTGATCCTCCCACACCATCGCGCCGAAGTGCACGCCCTTGACCGTCGCCCCGATGTCCATCAATCGGCTCTCGCCGCCGAACCCGAACCGGTCGGTCGGGACGAGCTGCGCGGCCGACCCGAGGTCCACGAGCAGGGCGTTCCTGCCGATCGTGAATTCGACGTCGTTGGTGGGCGTCGGGACCTTCTTGATCTCCAGGAAGATCGGGGGATGCAGGATGTAGTTGGCGAGGGCGATCGGATTGAAATACGAGGAGTCGAAGTCGAACGCCGCGCTGTCCTTGAGCACCTGAAACAAACCGAGCGGGATCGGGATCGTCAGCTTGGCGCTGCGTCCCGAGCGTTGCGGCACCGCGGCGTACGCCGGATTGTAGCGTCCCAGGGCCCCATCACGGCTCAGGCTCACCCCGGCCATGCCCATGCGGCGCGCGTCGAACGACAGCTGGGCGCGCGCAGGCGCGGCCCCGGCGAGGAGCCCGACGACCGACCAGCCCAGCACAACCACTCGCCGCACGATCCACCTCGAAGGAAGACAGGGGGAATGGTGGCATCCGACGGACTACAATGTTGTGAGTCGGATCACCGCGCACCAGTCTGAGGCGCCGGCCGCAGCACCAGGCGGACGGTCGTGCCCTGCCCCAGGGCGCTCGTGAGGGTGATGGATCCGCCCCAGCTCTCCACCAGCCGCCGCGCGATGGCGAGGCCCAGGCCCGACCCGCTCGAGGTCGTGGAGAATGTCGGCTCGAACACGCGTCCCAGGGCGTCGGGGGGGATGCCCCGGCCGTCATCGACCACGCTCAGGCCCAGGCCCGCGGCGTCCACCTTGACCCGGATGTTCCGGGCTCCGGCATCCCGCGAGTTCTCCACCAGGTTCACCAGCACCTCCTTGACCTCGTCCCGGCGCGCCTGGGCCAATCCGTCCGCCGCCCCGGTCAGCACCACGCGGGCGGCGCCGCCGGCGTCGCCCAAGGCGTAGAGCTGCACCACCTCGCGCGCCAGCGCGTGAAGATCGACGGCCTCCAGCGCCGGCTGCTCGGCGGCCGGCGCGCCGAAGCGCGAAAAGGCGCGCGCGATGGTGTCGAGCCGGTCGATCTCGGCCAGAATGCGTCGCGCGGTATCCCCGAGGGTGTGGTCGAAGTCGGCGCGTGAGCCGCCGCCCGCGCCCCAGACGCGCTCCAGATGCTGAATGCCCAGCCGAATCGGGGTGAGCGGGTTCTTGATCTCGTGCGCGACCTGCCGCGCCATCTCCCCCCAGGCCAGCACGCGCGCCGCGCGCGCCAGCGCCGTCGTGTCGTCGAGCGCGACGACGCAGCCGTCGGGCGTCGCACCGAGCGGGGCGAGCTGCACCCGGATGTCGCGACCGCGGACCGTCAGCTCGCGCTCCACGATCTGTCCCGCCGGTTTGCGGAGAAACGCGCGGACCGCCTGCCAGAGCGGCTCCCACTCCGGCGCCGTCGCCGCCTCGACCAACGTGCCGGGCTCGAGCGCGATGCCCAGGAGCTCGGCGGCACGGGGATTGGCGATCGTGACGCGCAGGTCGCCGTCCACCGCCGCGACGCCGGTGGCGACGTTGGCGAGCACCTGGGCGGTACGATGGCGGGCCTCCTCGAGCGCCGCCTGGCTGCGCCGCACATCCTGCACCATCCGCGCGAAGGCGTTGAGGACCGGCGCGAACTCCCGTGGAGCGTCGTCCGGGAGGGGTGGAGGCGCGGCGCCGCGCCCCAGGGCGAGGGCCGCCTCGCGCAACGCCGCGACCGGCTGCGCCAGCGTCCGCGCCGTCACCCCGGCCAGACCCCCGGCGGCGATGAAGCCGGCGAGCGTCGCGAGGATCAGCACCAGGGCCAGGTCTTCCTGCTGCCGCCGCACGGTCTCGTCGTCCAAGAGCTGCGGCGCGGCGAGGACGACCTGATCGCGCGCCGGGCCGCTCACGACGACGCGATAGCCCACGAGCGTGGGCCGACCGGCGGTGCGCTCGTCGACCGTCATCTCGACCTCATCCTCGAACGTGAGGCGCCGGTACACCGCCGGCGTGAGCAACGGATCGACGAGCCCGAGCTGGGCCAGCACCTCGGCGCTCGTCCCCGCGAGCCGGCCGCCCTGATACGTCCAGAGATCCGCATCGAGCCGCCGCCCGAGCTCGGCGATGGTCGAGGCGAGGCCGGCCGTGGTCGTGGGCGGCGGCTCCCCGGCGCTCGCCGCGGCGTCGCGCAGCGCCTGGCGGATGAGGAGGTCGCCGCTGGCGCGGACCGTGTCACCCAACCGCGTGAAGCTCCACGCCGCGAAGGCCAGCACGGGCGCGATGAAGAACGCGACGAGTGCGAGGGTCAGCCGCCCGCGATAGCTCGCCAGTGCACCACGCAGCGATGGGGCCCGTGGGATCCAGCCTTCGGCGACGATGCGACTCAGGGTCCACGCGGCGACGAGCAGCGCGACATCAAATAAGGCCACCAGCGCTCCGCGGACGATCAGCACCCATGGACCGCGCAGATCCACCCGCACGTGCACGTGCCGGGGGCCGCCCGGCAGCTCGACCAGCCGGTCGCCGCGCGCCGTCCAGGCCACGCGGGTCCACTGCACGCGCGCCGGCTCGACCGACGTCGTCGGCAAGGAAAGGGCGACGCTGTACGGCGGCTCGACGGCCCGCTCACCCTGCAGGAACCGCGCGACCCGGCTCGCGGGCACCAGCCGGGACCGGGGGCCGACACCGACGGTCAGGACGTCGTCCCCCGCCAGGCGCGACACCAGGACATAGTGAACGCCGGGGTCGCGCTCCAACCGCTCGACACGGATGCCGCCCGACAGCTCGGAGCGGGCCAACGCCGCCAGCAGCGGCGTGGGGAGGTCCACCGCCGCGAGACGCAGCTCGGCGATCAGGTCACCGCGCGGACTCCAGACCGCCAGCGTCGTGGGGTAGTCTTCGGTCGCGAGCGGCGACGCGCGCCACAGGGCGTAGAGATCGGCGGCAGTGGCGGGGGACGGCTGCGACAGCGTGCGCGCGCCCAGACGCTCCAGCTCGGCGACGGCGAGCGGGTCGGGCGCGGTGCCGAGCTGGAGCGCGTCGCGCTCGGCGAGCGCGATGCGGCCCTCGACCGCAGCTCCCCAGGTCACGAGCGCCGCCGCCGTACCGGCCACGATGGCGATACCGAGCAGCGCCCACCGGCGCGGCGCCGGGACGATCACGCCGGCGAGGGCCGGCAACCAGAGGAACGTGTACCACTCGGGCCAGGCGCCCGAGGGCCGCCACAACCACAGTCCGGCGAGGCCCGCGAGCGCCGCCCAGCCGCAGGCCACGGGGATCGTCCAGGGCACGCGCTCGGGCTCGGCGGGACCGCGCACCAGGGCCGCCGCGAACAGCACCAGCGCCATGCTCGCGCTCGCCAGCGCCGCTTCCCACGACAGCCACAGGCTGAAGCTCACGCCGGTCGCCGGCGGCGCGATCCCCCGCCCCATGTAGCGCACCAGATACGGCGCGTACACGAGCAGCAGGCCGGCGAGCAGCAGCGTCCCCCAGCCGCGCCGCACGCCGCGGCGCCACAGCGCCCCCGCCGCGAGCAACGCCAGCACCCCGAGCGCGAGCAGCGATCCGGCGGAATCGCTGAATTCGCCGAGCAGCGGCCGGTAGAAGATCGCGGGAGAGAACAGCAGGGGCGGCGACAGCGCCGGCCCGAAGAGCCCGCGCGCGGCGGTCCACGCCGCGGCGAGGGCCACGAGCCAGCGCCACCGCCCCGGCGGCGCCGCGAAGAGCAGCAAGGCCAGCACCACCGCGAGCGCGATCGTCGCGCGCACGGCGACGTGCGCCATCGCCGTGAGCTTCGCGTCTCCCTGCGACGGCGGCACCGGGCGCACGCTGAACAGACCGGGACTCGCGTCGCATGACGCGACGCAGAGCTCGAACTCGTCGGAGTCGCGCGGCGCCAGGCCGGGCGCATCGAAGCGCAGCGCGTCGCCGTGATCGCGGGCGAACAGCACCGACAGCGCGCCGCCACGATCGGCCACCGCGGGCGCGGCATCGAGCAGCACGGTGCCAACCGCCCGTCGACCATTCGGCGCCTGGCGCCGGGCCTCGAGCGTGACGTAGAATGGAGTGATGACTGCGTGCAGCTCCGCCGTGTCGGGCACGGGTACCGCCCGTCGTCGACCGGCCCACGCGTACGGGGCGCCGTCCGGCTCGAGCACCACGACCCCGCGCTCCAACGCCGCCGGTCCCCGGGTCATCGCCGCCGCCAGCTCCTCGAACGCGCCGGGCTGGGACAACTGCGCGGCGGCCGCGCCCCGGTCCGCGAGACGTCGCGCTTCCGCGACCGCGTCCGCCAGCGTCGCCCGCAGCGCACTCGAATCGCGCACGATCCGCGCTTCGCGCAACGCCGGCCAGCAGCATTCGACGCGGCGGACCGAGCGCACGCCGGCGAGCAACAGGACACCCAGCGCGAGACAGGCGAGGCCCGCCGCCGTGGCGATCGGCCGCCGTGGCGGCGCCAGGGCGGCGGCTGCTGCGACGACGCCCGCGCCCGCGACGATCCACGCCCAACGCCCATCGAGGGCGAACAGCCATTCCGTCGTCGCCGCCACCGCGACGACGCCGGCGATCACCAGATGAGCGCGCCGCTGCACCTGAAGCTCCTCGTTCCGGATGACATCCGCGTGATCCTCGCGCGCGACCCGCGCCTGCTCATCCCCGTAGGGACGTGCGAGCAACATGGCCCGCATCTCCCGCTGGGCTGCGATACCATCATCGTCGAGCGGCTCGCCGACGATCTCTCGGCCGAGTTCGGCGTGCTGCGAGCCCCGACGATCGAGTACGGGGTCAACACCGCGACCCGCCGGCCGTTCCCGGGCAATGCGATGGTACGGCGAAAGACGCTGCATCGCTGGATGAACGATCTGCTCGGGTCCTGGGAAGAAGCTGGGGTCGAGCAGTTCATCATCCTGACCGCCCACGGACACGACCCCCACCAGGAAGCCCTCAGCACCCTGCGGACCAATCGCGCGCGTGTCTTCACGGTGGACGTGTTCGCTCTCGATCTGGGAGACCTGCTCCTCGACCCCGACTCCCCGACCCATGGCGGGGAGCTCGATACCTCCCTGCTGCTCCACCTGGCACCCCAGCTGGTCCGGATGGACCAGGCCCAGGATTTCCTGCCCACCGGCCGGGTGGAGCGTCGCCACGTGCGGGGGCTGACGGCGCCGTTGCCGGCCCTGTCGCCCGGCTCCCTGGGACGGCCCACGCTGGCGACGGCCGAGAAGGGCGAGCGTATCTATAAGATGATCCGGGAGCGCGTCGCCACGCGAGTTCTGGCGACCGCCACGGTATGATCCCTTTCCAGATCGCCGCCACCCTGCTCCTGCTCCAGGCGCCCACGGGGGTCATCGATCAGGGGGTCCTGGTGGTGCGGCGCGACTCGCAGGAGATCGCCCGGGAGACCTTTCATCTCCTCGAGCGTCACCCCGGCGACCCCGCCAGCGGGTGGCTGCTGGAAGCGAACGCGCGGTGGGCCGGGACGGCCGGGTACGCCACGGTGTTCGCTCCGGTGGTGGAGCTCACGCCCGATTCGGCGCCGGTCGCGCTGGCGTTCGATGTCACGGCGAACGGCAAGTCGCAGCACATCACGGGACAACCCGGCCCCGGGCGGTTCACGCTGCGCTACGTCGCACCCGGGCTGGAGCGGGCGCGCGAGGTGGCGGCCGGACCGCAGATCGTCGTGGCGGACGATTCGGTGTTCTCGCTGTACCTGTTCGCGGCCTGGCACGCCCGGTCCATTCCCGCGACGGTGACCGCCATCTTCCCCCGCACCGCCGGGCGCGTCACCCTCACGGTCACCGACCGGGGCGTCGAGGCCACGACGCTGAACCGGGATCCGGCGACGCTGCACCACGTGCTGATCACGGGCGGGCCCATGGGTCCGGTTCATGTGTGGCTCGACGCCGAGGGTCGTCTGATGAAAGTCGAAGCGCCCGATCAAACGCTGCGCGCGGAGCGTTTACCCGGCTGACCCACTGCACGGAACTCGTTGTGGGGGTTAGCTTTTCCTTCCCGGTCTTCCGCCGTCTCCGCCCGAAACCTGACTGAGCCCTAACGCGTACAGGCCGGGGCTTCGGTACGTTCCCGAAGCACGCAATCACCTTCGCCCGTCAGCAAGGATCCGCATGAAAACGCTCGTGCTCTCCTTCGGTCTTCTCAGCGCCGCCGCTGCGACAGCCGCGCAGCAGCCGGTGCCGGCCACGCTGTCGCTCGCCGACGCGCTCACGATCGCGCAGCAGCACAACCCCCTGTACCGCCAGACCGTGAACAACCGCGGGCCGGCCGCGTGGGCCACCCGGAACGCGTTCGCCAACCTGTTGATTCCGCAGGTGACGGCGCAGGGGACACTGGGCTATTCCGGCACCGGGTCGCAGCGGTTTCTGACCTCGAACTTCTCGCAGGCCTACGCCACGGTGAGCTCGAGCTATTCGCTCGGGCTCGACTGGACGCTCTCGGGGTCCACCCTGTCGCAGCCCGGGTTGCAGCGGGCCTCGCTCGTCGCCGCGGACGCGGATATCGACGGCGCGCGTGCCACGCTCGATGCCGGCGTCACGCAGGAGTATCTGACCGTGCTGCAGGCACGGGACAACGTGGGCGTCGCGGAACAGCTGCTGGCGCGCGACCAGGAGTTCCTGCGTCTGGCGCAGGCGCGCTATGACGTGGGCCAGGCCACGCTGATCGACGTGCGGCAGGCGCAGGTCGCGCTGGGACAGGCGCAGGTCGGGGTGCTGCGGGCGAAGACCGCGCAGCGGGTCGAGAAGCTGCGGCTGTTCGAGCAGATGGGCGTCAGCGCGCCCACGGCGGTGGACTCGGTCCAGCTCACCGACACCTTCGCCATCGCGAACCCGGCGTGGAAGCTGGAGGACCTGCTCACGATGGCCGAGGCGCAGAACCCGTCGCTGGCCGCGTTGCGGGCGCGGGAGCGCTCGGCGTCCTGGGGCGTGAAAGCGGCCACGTCGAGCTACGGGCCGACCGTGTCGCTGTCAGCCGGCTGGTCGGGGTTCACGCAGGCGTTCGCCAAGAGCGGGGATCTCAACCAGGTGATTCTGGGCAGCCAGCTCGCGGCCGGCCAGGACTACAACGTCTGCCAGGAGAACAACACGATCCGGGGCACGAGCGGCCTGTCACCGCTGGACTGCAGCGGGTTCGTCTGGACCGCGTCGCAGGAGCAGGCGATGCGGGACCAGAACAACATTTTCCCGCTCCACTTCATCGGGCAGCCGTTCCAGGCGCGGCTCACGGTCACGCTGCCCTTGTGGACCAATTTCCAGCAGTCGCAATCGGTCGCCCTGGCGAAATCGCAGCACCAGGATCTCGAGGAGAGCGTGCGGGCCCGCGGCCTCGGCCTGCAAACCGAGGTGAGCCAGGCGTACTACACCCTGCAGACCGCGTATCAGTCGGTCGGGATCCAGGACACCAATCGGGTCGTGGGTCGCGAGCAGCTGCAGCTGGCCACCGACCGCTACAAGGTCGGCTCGGGGACGTTCTTCGAGCTGCTGGACGCTCAGGTGACGGCGCTGCGGGCGGAGACGGACTACATCAGCGCGGTCTACGACTATCACAAGGCGGTGGCTGCGCTGGAAGCAGCCGTCGGCCGCAGCTTGCGCTAACCGGAGAGGAACTCGATCCATGTCCAAGGGA
>JBGQHV010000118.1:0-10618 GCA_041498155.1 Gemmatimonadota bacterium
AGTCCGCGGCGTAGTTGCTGGCACACTTTCCGATTTGGTACAGCGTCGGGTTGATGAACCCGAGCGGCGCTCCCTTGGCCTGATTTGCCAGCGCCACGATCGCGGCCCACTGGGGCGAGCCCGCGCTCGTACCGCCCACGAGGAGGAAGAAGCCCGGCAGCGCCGTCTGGTCGACGACCAGCACGCCGCCGTTGAGCGCCGCGTTGTAGGCGACGTCCGGCACCGTTCTGGACGTGAGGCTCAAGCCGCTCTGATAGGACGGCACCGCGAAGAACGCGCTCGGGGCCCCGCCCGTGGCCCCAGGTGGAGAGAAAGCAGGCTCGTTCCACACCTGCTCCCCGCCGTAGGTGCCCGTGCAGGTGCTCGTCCCGCACCCGAGGAGGCCGCCGGGGTACGTATCTCCCTGCGTGCCGCCCACGCCCGTGACCAGCGGGTCCGAAGCCGGGAAGTCCGCGTTGGCCGTCCCGAAGCCGTTGGTAGCGCCGAAGTCCCCGGCCGCGGCCAGTACCGTAATCCCGGCCGCTTGCGCTGCCTGGTAATTCTTGTGCGCCTGGTTGAATTGACCCCTGTTCCCGCGAACCAGGATCTCCGGAACTCCGAAGCCCTGCGACATGATGCTGCCGGGGTACCGCTCGATCGCCTTGGCTTCGGCGGAGTGGATCGCGTTCCCGGAGCTCGTGGACGCGACCACAAGAACGATATTCGCGCCCGGCGCCATCGCGTGGGCGTATTCCACGTCCAGGCTGGTCTCGGTGCTCCAGCTCAGCTCATTGTGGGCGTTGTGGGCATTGAAGGGCGGACAACCGTCGGGGCACAGGACCGTGAACGACGGAGGGTCCGGAATGCCGAAGAACGCATCGAACACAGCCAGGTCCTGCTGTATGGTCGGGCTGCCGAACGCAACCACGATCAGGATGGTCTGCCCGGTTCCGTCCAGGTTCGCCGGGAAGTTATAGGCCGCCTGGAGGAGCTGGGGGGTGTAGCAGATGACGCCGGGGGCGCAGAACGGCAACACTATCGCAGGCTTGGCCTGCAAGGCCATCATCTTCTTGTACGGCGGCGTCGCGATGTACTCGAAGTCCCCTCCGTCGAGGGATGTCTTCGACTCCGATAAGGCGCCGGGCCCCGCCGTGTCCTGGCCGCAGCCCCAACTGAGCGCCGCTAACACGGGAATCACAGCCAACAGACGAGCTAACCGCATGACAGGCTCCTCCGCTGTTAGGGAAAACCAGGTGGGTAGGCCACCCGCCAGCGAGTAAACTCACTAAGCGCCCGGGCCCTACAGCCGCCCGGGACCCCCACGACCCGCCGACCGCCACCCGAACGGGGTACGGATGACGGTCAGCCGGAGGCGATCGTTGTCACGAAAACCGAGCTCCTCCTTCACTGGCCGGCGCCTCCGGTCGCGGAATCACCACGATCAGCGGCACGACGGTGGCGTGACCAAGTCCTGCACGAGATTAGCGACGTTGGGCGTCCCCAGGCCCGTCGCGTCGTCGTAGCCGGTCGTGGCGGTGAACCCGACGGGTGTGCCCACGAGCTGGTTGTTGCCGACCGTGATGTCGTGGAAGTCCCGCCCATAGCTCCCGGAGCAGCCGATCTTGTAGACCGTCGGATTGATGAATCCGAGCGGACCGCCCTTGAGCTGATTTGCCAGTGCGACGATGGCGGCCCACTGCGGCGATCCCGCGCTGGTGCCGCCGACGATGAAGAAACCACCGAGCGTATTGTCGAGGACGAGCACCCCGCCATTGATGGCCGCATTGTAGGCGACATCGGGCACGGTTCGCGTCGTCAACCCCAAGCCGCCTTGAAAGGAGGGGACGGGGAAGAGGGCACTCGGTGCCCCGCCGGTCGCATTGCCGAATTGCGGCTCATTCCAGACCTGCTCACCCCCGTAACCGAGGGGGGTGTTCTTGCCGTTCAGTCTGACGAGACCGCCGGGATACGGGTTCCCTTGAGTACCTCCGACGCCCGTGACTAGCGTATCGGATGCAGGGTACGAGGCGTTCGCGGTCTGGAACCCGTTGGTGGCGCCGAAGTCACCGGCAGAGGCGAGCACCGTGATCCCCGCCAGCTGCGCGGCGAGATAATTCTGGTGTGCCTGGGCGATCTGAGTATTGTTGCCCTGCGTCAGAATCTCCGGAATGCCGAAGCTCTGCGACATGACGCCGCCGGGGAATTGCGGAATGACGGCTGCCTCGGCGGCGTTGATGGCGTTGCCGGAGCTGGTCGAGGCTACCACCAGGACGATATTCGCCCCCGGCGCCATCGCGTGGGCGTACTCCACGTCCAGACTGGTCTCGAGGCTCCACCCGACCTCGCCATGCACGACGTCGTTGGGGTTGAACGTCGGGCACCCTTGCGGGCAGATGACCTGGAATGACGGCGGCGCCGGGATGCCGAAGGTCTGATCGAACTGGGCCAGGTCGCCCTGGATGGTCGGGCTGCCGAAGGCATCAACGATCACGATCGTCTGCCCGCTTCCGTCGAGACTCGACGGAAAGTTGTACGCCGTGCGGATGAAGATCGGCGTGTAGCAGATCAGCGGGCCGACGGACGAGTTGCAGAATGGGATCGCGCCCGGAACCACCTTGCCGGGCGTGACTTGTACGTACGGCGGCTTCGCGATGTAATCAAAGTCGCCACCGGTCGCCTTCGAGGCCTCCGAAATCCCTCTTGGGGCCACGGTGTCCTGCCCGCAACCCCAGCTGAGCGCTGCCAAAATGGGAACCGCAGCCAATGCACGCGCTAACCTCATAAACTCCCTCCTCCGCTATCTAGGAAAGACGGGCCGTAGGCACCCGCGGCTGATAAATGGGAGTCCTGAACGTGGAAGACGGCCGATTATGTCGCGCGCCGCGGGACCCCGCAAGCCATGCAGCAAGTTGCACCGTTACAACGCCGGCACTTTCCAGCCCCCCGACGCCTCCACGACCTTGGCCGCGGCCAGCACCACGTCCTCCCGCCACGGCCGCCCCACGAGCTGCACGCCGATCGGCAGCCCCTCGGGCGAGGTGCCCGCCCGGACAACCGCCACGGGCCAGCCGGTGATATTGTGCGGTTCGTTGTAGCCATCGGCATAGCCCGGCTTGGACGAGTCGCCGTGATGGACCGCCGGCATGGCCATCACCGGGCAGACGATCAGATCCACCCCCTCCATGAACCGGAGCAACCGGGACCGCACCTCGTCCAGCTGCTCGACGAGAAGCGTGAGCTGGCCCGACGGCACCTGCTCGTTCGAGGGGAGGTCACCCAGTGATCCCGTACCCTCGGTACCCGCGGCTTGCAACAGTCGCCTCAACCAGGCCGCTCCGTCGGCGAAGACGATCTTGTGCCAGAGCTCGGTCGCGTCGTTGACCCCGGGCGGCGCTTTCGCCTCGACCCGCGCTCCCGCTCCTTCGAGCGTCGCCGCGGCCGCCTCGACCGTGCGGACGGTCTCCGGCGTCGGCGTCCGGAGCGGGTTCTCGGTGAAGAACACCACCCGGAGGCCGCGGACATTCACCCGGCCGGGATCCAGCAGCGGCGCGGGCACTGCGTGGGGATCGCGTCCGTCCACTCCTGAAATAAGCGGCAGCACGAGAACGAGGTCCTCGACGAATCGGGCCATGGGCCCGACCTGGGTCCAGGATTCGATGATGCCCCGGTAGGAGATCGCGTGGCCGCTCTTCGAGATCCGACCGGCGGTGGGCTTGATCCCGGCGATGCCGCAGTTGTGCGACGGCATCCGGATGCTGTTCCCGGTGTCGCTGCCGACGTCGAGCGGCGAGCCACCGGACGCGAGAATCGCGGCCGGACCGCCGCTGCTGCCGCCGGGCGTGCGGCTCAGGTCGTACGGGTTGGAGGTGCGCCCGTAGACCAGGTTGTCGGTCTCGTCGGACCAGGTGAATTCCGGCGTGTTGGTCTTCCCGAGGAGGATCCCTCCCGCTCCTCGGATGCGGGCGACCATGGTCGCGTCCTCGGTCGGGATCCGCTTCGCCCACCCCTGCGTGCCCGCGGTCGAGATCACTCCCGCCGTGTCGAAGGAGTCCTTGACGGTGAACGGCACGCCATGGAGCGGCCCCCGAAGCTTGCCCCGTGCCCGCTCGGCATCGGCTTGCCGGGCCTCGGCCCGCGCGGTGTCGGCGATCAGCTGGACCACGGCGTTGAGCTTGGGATTCACCTGCTCGATGCGACGGAGGCAGGCATCCACCACCTCCACCGACGAGACCCGCTTCTGCCGGATTGCCTCCGCCAGCACCGAGGCCGAGGCGTAATGCAAGGTGCCGTCGGTGAGCTGGGCCACCCGGGGGTCACGAGCAAGGAGCCGGGGCCAGGGCACGGCGGCGCCTGCGGCCAGCGCCGCGACGAACGTTCGGCGGGGGATCGCCGTTCCTGATTCAGCAGTCATGGTATGTCCGGGGCCGAAGCGATTGACGAAGCATGTCGGATCGCGGCGCAGGGTGCCAGTACCCGCCCAGGCATCCCGCGGCATCTCGCCGGCCCGCGGCCGCCGCTGGTCAAGAGAGGACCCATGATGAACCCGGGTCGTACGCCCCCCGTCAGCCTCGTTGCCCGACTCACGCTTGCCGCGTTGGGCGCAGCTACATTCGGCGCGCTCCTCGCGGCGGTGATCGGCGACACCGCGGTCGTCCAGTGGGACGCCGCCACCTTGGCCCGGGTGCACGCGCACATGACCAGCTCCGGTGTTCGGCTGTTCGAAGCGTTATCGCTCCTGGGTTCGCCGGTGCCGTGGGTAATCGGCGTTGCGGCGGTCCTCCGCTTGGCGCGCCGCGGCGACTACGCGCTTGCCGGATCGTGGATCGCCGCGCTCGGCGGCGGCGGGCTGCTCCAGGAAGGGCTGAAGGCCGTCGTCCGGCGCGCCCGCCCGCCATATGCGGCGACGTTCCTCCACGACCACTCGTCCAGCTTTCCGAGTGGACACGCCATGGAGTCCATCTTGTGTTACGGCATGCTCGCCTGGACGCTGACCGTGCTCTGGGAGCCGGCGCGCCGGCATCGCCGCCTCGTGTGGCTCGGCGCGGTGCTTGTCATGGCTCTGGTGGGGGTGAGCCGAGTCGGCCTCGGCGTTCACTTTCCCAGCGATGTCGTGGGCGGGGTCTTGGCAGGTGGGGCGTGGCTCGTGCTCTGGATCACGATTGCGGGAACCCTGCGCTCGCGCAGGGAGCGGATCGCCGCCGATGCCCGGACCGGCGACCGGGGTGCGGCGTGACGATCCCTGCGTTCGTGAATCCCGCGGCCGGAAGCGCGCGGGCGGCGCTGGATGCCCTGAGGCACGCCGATGGCTTCGAGGTTCGGCTCGTGAGCGCCAGGGACCTTCCGCGGGCGCTGCGCACGGTGGCGAGCGCGGGGGTGCCCCGGGTGCTCGTTTCCGGCGGCGACGGCACCATCGCGGAGGCTGCTTCGGTTCTGGTCGGCACGCCGACGGCGCTCGCCATGCTGCCGGGCGGGACGCTCAACCACTTCTCGCGGGACCACGGCATTCCGCCGGACTTCGACCGAGCGCTCGAGATCGCTCGGCGGGGACAGGCCCGGACCGCCGACGTCGGATATGTGAACGACGTGCTGTTCCTCAATACGAGCTCGATCGGCGCCTACGTCCGGTTCGTCCGCACCCGCGACCGGATCGAGCGGTGGTGCGGCTACTGGCTGGCGAGCTTCATCGCCGGGCTGCGTGTCCTCCTTAGCCTGCGTCCGATCCATGCGACGCTCGAGGTGTCGGGTGAGTCCCGGACGTACCGGTCGCCGTTGGTCTTCGTCAGCGTGGGCGAGCGCATCCTCACCCCGCCCCGGCTGGCAGCGCGGGTGCTGAACGGGACCCGCGCGCTGCACGTGATCGTCCCGCGTGGGCGCGAGCAGGCCCGGCGCCTCGCCCGCGCCTACGGCCGGATCGACCGGGGGCTCACCCTCGGCCCGAGAGGGTTCGGTCTGGAGAGCATGGGTGCCCGGTCTGATTGCCCAGTGGGGGCTCAGCCTACCCCGAAGCATTCCAGCCGCCGCACCAGAGCCACGAACTGGCCGGGTTCGGTCACCGGCGTGTCACCAAAGCGCCGGATGACGTCGCCCGCCTGAACGCCGCCCGCGGCGGCGGGTGAAGCCGGCTGGATGCGAATCACCAGCACGCCATCGCCTGCTCGCGACCGCAGCGAATCGGGCAGCGCGGCCACTGCCGCACCGATGAAATGCCGGCGCGGCAGGCTGTCCGTCCAATCGGCCGGAGCGCGGACGGCCGGCGTCCGAGCCCCTGCCAGAACCAGGACGACGGCGACGACGAGTGTCATTGTAGGGGCTTCACGATGCCGCAACCATGCGGGGAACCTCACGCTTGGGTCGACAGAAGATTGAACGATTGCTTGCCGGATCGGCAAGACACCCATCCCGCACCCGCGGGGAGACAGCCCGCTGAGCACGACCGCGCCGAGCGGAAACCTCGCGTAACATCACCACGTATCGGGTGGCGCAGGACGTCCGGCGTCGCCATGACTGGTCGCTGCGAGCGCCGACCCCATGTGAGCCCTCGGTGCTCTGCGATGCTGCGAAGAGCGTTGGCTCGACCGTCGTGCAGTATGCGACGGCGGTATTTTAAGGGGACGACGTCGGATTCCTGGCGATGGAGCCACCCAATCCGGACTGTTAAGGAGGGGATCTGGGACGAACGGGTGAAGGTCGTTCGCAAGATCCGGCCCCGGCGCTGAAGCTGGCGGCGGACATCGGTGGCTGGCATGACCCGGCGGCGTGAGGCGCCCATGAGCCTCCGAGCCGGTCCCACCCAGCCGGAATCGCAGATGATCGACGACATGCAACGGGGGGCGTTCGGCTACTTCCTGCACGAGGCCAACGACGCCAACGGATTGGTGCGTGACAAGACCTGCGCGGGCTGGCCCGCGAGCATCGCGGCGGTTGGGCTGGGGCTCACCGCGTATCCGGTCGGCGTGGAACGGGGGTTTGTCACGCGCACCGAGGCCGCGGAACGAACGCTCACCACGCTGCGGTTCTTCTGGCGGAGCAAGCAGGGGCCCGAGCCCGACGCGACGGGCTACAAGGGGTTTTACTATCACTTCCTCGACATGCAAACCGGCTCGCGCGCGTGGCAATGCGAGTTGTCGACGGTCGATTCCGCGCTCCTGCTGGGCGGCATGCTGACGGCCGCGGCGTACTTCGACGGAAAGGCGCCGGCCGAGCGGGAGATCCGCGACCTGGCCGACCGTTTGTACGCCCGCGTGGATTGGCGGTGGGCCCAGAACGGCGGAGCCACGGTGACCCACGGATGGAAGCCGGAGAGCGGATTCCTTCGCAATCGGTGGGAGGGATACGACGAGGCGTTGCTGTTGTATGTGCTCGGCCTCGGGTCGCCGACGCACCCGCTTCCCGCGGAGAGCTATCGGGCGTGGGCGTCGACCTATGAGTGGAAGACCATATACGGAACCCCATTCCTGTACGCGGGACCGCTCTTCACGCACCAACTCTCCCATATATGGATCGATTTTCGGGGCATCCAGGACGCCTTCATGCGCGAACACGGGAGCGATTACTTCGAGAATAGTCGCCGCGCCACCCTGGTGCAGCAGCAGTACGGCATCCGCAACCCCGGCGGCTATGACCATTACGGTGAACTCTGCTGGGGGATCACCGCGAGCGACGGGCCGGGCGAGATCACCTGGCAAATCGATGGTATCGAACGGCAGTTCTTCGACTACCGGGCGCGGGCGGTGCCTGACGGCCCCGACGACGGCACGATCGCTCCCTGGGGCGTGGTCGCCTCGCTGCCGTTTGCACCGGAGATCGTGCTGCCCACGATCGCGGACTTCACCCGGTATCAGCGCGCCGGCGACCATCGGTACGGCTTCAAGGCGACGTTCAATCCGACGTTTCCCGATCCAGGGGGGTTGCCGAATGGCTGGGTGTCGCCGTGGCACTTTGGTATCAACGAGGGGCCGATCGTGACCATGATCGAGAACTACAAGTCCGGGCTGGTATGGCAATTGATGCGTGCGTGTCGGTACCTCGTTGCCGGATTGCGGGTGGCCGGATTCACCGGCGGATGGCTGTCCCACGAGCCACGCGGATGAGGGTTGATCCCCGGGCGGGGAAGCTTCCTGCGACGTCGACCCTGGTGAACGTGCCGCGGCTGATGAGCGCATACTACACCCGACAACCCGACGTGTCGCTGCCGGCCCAGCGAGTTGCGTTTGGCACCTCGGGGCACCGGGGCTCGGCACTCGACGTCTCCTTCAATGAACACCACATCCTCGCCATCACCCAGGCCATCTGCGACTACCGGCGACGTCATGCCGGCACGGGGCCCCTCTTCCTCGGGGCCGACACCCATGCGCTCTCCGACGCCGCCTGCGCGAGCGCCATCGAGGTGCTCGCGGCCAACCAGGTGGACGTCCTGATCGACGACGGCGACGGCTACACGCCCACGCCCGTCGTCTCGTACGCCATCCTTACCTACAATCGCGCGCGCACGTCGGACCTTGCCGACGGGATCGTCGTCACGCCGTCGCACAATCCGCCGCGCGACGGCGGGTTCAAGTACAACCCGCCCAACGGTGGTCCCGCCGATACCCAGGTCACCGACTGGATTCAGGACCGCGCCAATACCCTGCTCACGGACGAGCTCCGGGGGGTGAAGCGCATGCCGTTCAGCCGGGCGTGCCGCGCCGCCACCACCCGTCGGCACGACTTCATGGATTCCTACATCCGCGACCTCGCGAGGGTCGTGGACATGGATGCGCTGCGCCACGCGGGACTCAGGCTCGGCGTCGATCCCATGGGAGGCGCCGGAGTCCAGTACTGGGGGCGGATCGCGGAGCGTTATCACGTCCCGATCGCCGTCGTGAGCGACGAGGTGGACCCCACCTTCCGCTTTATGAGCGTCGATTGGGACGGAAAGATCCGCATGGATTGCTCCTCGCCGTACGCCATGCAGCGCCTCATCGCCCTCAAGGATCGTTTCGATGTCGCGTGGGCGTGTGACACCGATCATGACCGCCACGGGATCGTGACGAAGGATGCCGGCTTGCTGGACCCCAATCACTATCTGGCCGCGGCCATCGCCTACCTCTTCGCGCACCGGCCCAATTGGCCGGCGAAAGCGGGCGTCGGTAAGACGGTGGTGAGCACCAGCTTGATCGACCGGGTCGCGGCACGGCTGGGGCGACCGCTCGTCGAAGTGCCGGTGGGATTCAAGTGGTTTGTCGAAGGCTTCGTCACCGGCAGGCTCGCGTTCGGCGGCGAGGAAAGCGCGGGCGCGTCGCTGCTCCGGCGCGATGGCACGGTCTGGACGACGGACAAAGACGGCATTGCTCTCGGCCTTCTGGCCGCGGAGATGACGGCGGTGACGGGCCGCACGCCGAGCGAGCTCTACGACGATCTCACCCGGGAATTCGGAGAGTTCGCCTACCAGCGCATCGATGCGCCCGCAACGCCAGACCAGAAGGCGGTGTTGCAGCACCTGTCGCCGCAGCAGATCACGGAGATCGCGGGTGACAAGGTCAGGAGCTTCTTGACGAACGCCCCGGGGAACGGTGCTCCCATCGGGGGACTGAAGGTGATCACCGACAACGGGTGGTTCGCCGTCCGCCCGTCCGGAACCGAGGACGTCTACAAGCTCTACGCCGAAAGTTTCACAGGGAGCGCCCACCTGAGTCGGATCCAGGAAGAGGCGCAAGCGATCATTCGGAGCGCGTTGCGCGCCGCTGGGCGGAGCTGAGCGGTGGGCGTCGTGCCTCCGCTGCGTCCATCGCGGCACGACCCGATCGAGGACCCGATCCGCGCGGCTCGAGGCTGACAGGCCCTACGGCGCGATCACATGTAGCCGCGGCGGCAAGGAGTTGACAGTGGCCATCGTTCACCGGGATTTGGGGGAGCCGTCATGAAAACAACATTCAAGGTCGGCGATCACGTGACCTGGAACTCGGAGGCCGGGCAGGTCAGCGGGACCATCATCAAGGTGCACACGAAAAGCGTTGATTACAAAGGGTACACCCACCACGCGAGCAAGGATGAGCCACAGTATGAAATCAAGAGCGACAAGACCGACCACATCGCCATGCACAAGGGCCCGGCGTTGAAGATGATCCCGGGACCAGGCTGATACTGCCGGACAAGGATGTCTTTCATGTGCGGCGTTATGGCTCGACCAATTGCTGGCCCGCCTGTCCCAGATTGAACTGCCCCTGCTCATCGGACAGTATGCCCCAGCGCCGCTTTCCGGGCAGCCGCGGCAAGCCATCGCTGGCCGCGACGGTCACGGCCTGGCCGGAGGACGCTCCTCTATACATGCCACGCCCCCACCGCTCGCCGCGCCCACGAATCGGCGCGCTGACCGAGCGCCGTAGCCAGCGTTGGCGCGTATGATGGCAACGCAGGATTCCGAGCCTGTCGCATTGACCGTGGGCCATTCGACACGGCCCCTCGCCGAGTTCATTGCTTTGCTGAAGGCTCACTCGGTGGCCCGGCTCATTGACGTGCGTACCGTGCCGCGCTCCCGCCACAACCCGCAGTTCGACCGCGACACCCTGCCGGCCGCGCTCGCGGCCGATGGCATCGGCTATGAACACGTTGTCGCCCTGGGAGGCTTCCGTCGCACGCACCCGGGGTCCCTGAATCTGGG
>JBGQHV010000119.1:0-10581 GCA_041498155.1 Gemmatimonadota bacterium
CGCTGATCTCTGGGTTCAGTTGACTTTGCTCGCGTCCCTTGAACTGCGTGGGCTCTTCGGGTCCGGCCGCGTGCGTGCTGTCCGCAGCGCCGGAGGCGGCGGCGGCCGCCGCCCGGAGCGCCGTGAGATCGTCCTGCGTTGTGACGCTCTCCGCCCGCACGGCGGCGAGCGTCCTTTCGCTGAGGGGCCCCGCGGCTTGAAGCCGCGCGAGGACCACGAGCACGCTATCGAGTCGCGCCTGCACCCGGCGCAGCTCGGCGGCGAGCGAATCCACCTGCCGCTGGGTCGCGGGCGCCGGCCGCTGGGCCGCAAGCACGGCGGGGAAACAGAGCGCGGCGGCGGTGACGAGCCAGCGCTGGGTATGTGACTTCATAGGTTGTGTCGAGCTCCTGTCTGGTCCGGATGCGCGCGAAGGGTCCCCAGAGGGACGATTCGCGTGAACGGGCCGTCCCCCACATGGGAACGGCCGGATGTCAGGCCAGAGGAGCGGGTGGTGCGCGCGGTGGGGCGGCGCGCAAGCGGAGCCGGGTTGGGGAACGACCCGCGTGGTCGCGCGCCGGCAGCTGGCGCAGGACTCCGCTGGGCAAGGGGCCGCGCCGTTTCGCTGTTGCAAGCGGCCGGGTCGCGTCGTATTGGCACTGCGCACACCGCGCGGCGTCGTGCAGCATGACGCACTGCGCCGTGTGATGAGACTCGAAGGTCGCGGGGCCGCCGAGGGAATCGCTCGCGTGCGCCAGCGCCACGGCGCCGCCCGCCGCCGCCTGCAGCGCGAGCAGCAGGGCGGCGATGCCGCGCGCTCCTCCGTGAACCATCGCCATCGACCAGTGTCGCATGAAGGCCCTCAACGCACCGGGGATCGCGCGACCCGCGCATACGCGCGCAGTCGCCGCAACATGCGCCGGTCATGGCGCACGGGATCGTCCCCCTTCGGCGTCTCGATAATCTTAATCGTTTTCGCGAGGTCCGGGTCCCGCATGATGCGCCGGAACGCCTCGGGACCAATCGTGCCTTCCCCGATCCAGGCGTGTCGGTCCACCCGCGATCCGAGCGCCGCCCGTGAGTCGTTCAGGTGCAGACACTTGAGGTGGGCGAGACCCACGATCCGATCGAACGCCGCCCACACACCCTCGATGTCCGAGGCCACGGTATACCCCGCTGCGTGGAGGTGTGCCGTGTCGAGACAGAATCCCACGCGACTCCGGACCTCGGTCGGGATGGCCGAGCGCAGCGCTGCGAGCTCTTCGAACGTCGCTCCCAGGGCGGTCCCGGCCCCCGCCGTTCCTTCGATCAGCACGCCCGGGCCATCGACTCGCGCCAGGCAGGCGGCGTAGGCTTCCGCGTTGCGCGCCAGGCCGGCCGCGTGGTCGTCCATGAAATTGCCCGGGTGGCTTACCACCCACGGGATCCCCAACAACCGGCAGCGCTCCAGCTCGAGCGTGAAGCTGCGCTCGCTGCGCGCGCGCAACGTTTCGTCCGGGGAGGCGAGGTTGATGAGATAGCTGTCGTGCGCCACTACGGCGCGGACCCCCGCGTCCGCCAGCGCAGCCCTGAACGCGCTGGCATGCTCCGGATCGATCGCTGGCTCGCGCCACTGGTTTGGCGTTTTCGTGAACACCTGGATGGCGGTCGCACCGATGGTCCGGGCTCGCTCCGGGGCGTTCGCCACGCCGCCCAGGGTCGAGACGTGCGCGCCGAGCAGGTCGTCGTGGGTGGTCAGGGTGACTCCGCCGGGAAGGCGAGGCGCGAGACCAGCGGCACGAACCGGACGCCGCCCGCGCGGCGCTCCAGCCACCCGTCCGCGTGCCGCTCCAGGATGACCAGGTCCTGCTCGGCCTGGTCACCAACGGGCGCGACAATCCGTCCCTCCGGCGCCACCTGTGCGAGCAGCGGCTCGGGCACGCGCGGCGTCGCCGCCGTGATGAGAATGCCGTTGAACGGCGCCGCCTCGGGCCACCCATCGGCGCCGTCGCCAAGCCGCGTGTCGACGTTGCCGAACCCCAGCCGGCGGAACCGCTCCTCGGCCTCGACCAGCAAATCGGGCAACCGCTCGATCGAGTACACGCGTCGCACCAGGTGGGCGAGCACGGCGGTCTGGTAACCGGACCCCGTCCCGATTTCCAGCACGCGATCGCTCCGGCGTGGGGCGAGGGCTTCGGTCATCAAGGCGACGATGTAGGGTTGTGAGATCGTCTGCCCGCTCCCGATGGGCAACGGGCCATCGCGATAGGCCTGGTCCGCGAGCCCCGGCGCGAGAAACCACTCCCGCGGGACCCACGCCAGGGCCGCCAGCACGCGCCGGTCGCGGATGCCGCGCCCCGCCAGCTGGCGGCGGACCATTCGTTTTCGAGCGGGCAACGTCTCGCGAGCCGGACGCACGCGACAAAGATGCGCTTAGTCCAGCGTCTTGTGAAACCTCCGCACCGCCAGACTGATCAATCCGACCGCGAACCCGCACAGAATCAGCACCTGCGGCCAGATCGCCTCCATCCCGACGCCTTTCAAAAGGATGCCGCGCAGCACCTGGAGATAGTGGGTGAGCGGCAGGAGCTCGCTGAACCACTGAAACGGCACGGGCATCGCGGCGCGCGGAAACATGAAGCCGGACAGCAGGATGTTGGGCATCACGAAGAAGAAGCTGACCTGCATCGCCTGCTGCTGGTTCTTGACGAGCGTCGAGATGAACAGCCCGAAGGAGAGGCTCGCGATCACGAAGATGAGCGACACGCCGTAGAGCAGGACCAGGCTCCCGGAGAACGGCACGTCGAACACGAACCGGCCGAGCGTCAACACCGCCGTCATCTGGACGACGCCCACGCCGATGTACGGGGCGATCTTCCCCAGCATCAGCTCGGTCTTCGTGATCGGGGTGACGATGAGCTGCTCCAGGGTACCCCGCTCGCGTTCCCGGACGATCGCCATGGCGGTGACGAGCACGAGGGTGAGGGTGAGGATCACCCCGACCAGACCGGGCACGATGTAGTTCGGACTGCGCAGTCCGGGGTTGTAGCGGGGGCGTACCCGCACGTCGATCGCCAGGTGGGCCCCGCCGGCGGCGGCCGCCAGCGCCGCCAGGTTGCGCACCTGTCCGACTCCCGCCGAGGCCGCCAGAGCGGACTGCGACGACAGCGGGTCCGAGGCGTCGATCACCACCTGCACCGTGGCCGTGAGGCCCCGTCCCAGGTCGCGCGCGTACCCTGGAGGGACGATGATGCCGGCCTGCGCCTGCCCGCGGGCGATCGCCGCGTCGAGCGCGGACTGCCCGTCGACGTGGGCCACGATGCGAAAGCTGCCGGTGTTTTCGAACGCGGCGATCAGGTCTCGGCTCTCCGGCGTGCGCGATTGATCCAGCACGACCGTGGGGATGTGCCGGACGTCGGTCTGGATGGCGTAGCCGAACATGAGGAGCTGCACCACCGGGATGGCGACCATGATCGCCAGGGTGAGCCGGTCGCGCCGCATCTGGATGAATTCCTTGCGGAACATCGGCCAGAAACGGGGCATCATCGCTCGTCGCGCTCCTGGAGGATGATGAACGCGTCCTCCAGCGTCGTGCCCCCTACCTGTGCCGCCACCTCGGCCGGCGTGCCCAGGGCGATCAGACGGCCGAGGCTCATCATGGCCAGCCGGTCGCAGCGCTCCGCCTCGTCCATGTAGTGCGTCGTCACGAGCACCGTGGTGCCGCCGTGGGCGAGGTCGTGAATGGCTTTCCAGAAGTTGCGCCGCGCCGCCGGGTCCACCCCGGCCGTCGGCTCGTCGAGGAACAGCACGGGCGGGCGGTGCAGCAACGCGCAGCCCAGCGCCAGCCGTTGCTTCCAGCCGCCCGACAATTGCGCCGCGAGCTGGGCCAGCCGTCCGCCGATGCCGAGAAACCCGACGACCTCCGCGACGCGGGCCGCGCGCGCGTGGCTCCGGAGGCCGTAGATCCCGCCGTAGAAATCGAGGTTCTCCGCGACGGTGAGGTCCTCGTACAACCCGAAGCGCTGCGACATGTAGCCGATCTGCATCTTCACCCGCTCGGGGGAGGTGCGAATGTCGAGCCCGGCCACCGTGGCCGTGCCCTCGGTCGGATCGAGCAGGCCGCACAGCATGCGAATCGTGGTCGTCTTCCCAGAGCCGTTGGGGCCCAGCAGCCCGAAGACCTCGCCCCGGGCGATCTGCAGCGTGAGACTGGAGACGGCGGTGAGAGCGCCGAAGCGGCGCGTGAGCTGCTGGATGTCGACCGCGGTGTCGCTCACGGCGTGAGCGGCACCTCGAGGGTCACCGGCAGTCCGGCCTTGAGGCGGCCGCCGGGATCGTCGAATTCGATTTTAATGGCGAACACCAGGTCCGCCCGCTCGCGCTCGGTGAGCGCGGCGCGCGGGGTGAACTCGGCACGGGACGCGATGTCGACAATGTGTCCGGCGACGGGCGTGGTCAGACCGTCGGCGTGAATCGTCACGGTCTGCCCGAGATGCAGCCGGGCGACGTAGGACTCGCCGACGTACGCCCGGATCCAGGGCCGGGCCACGACGCCCAGCGACACGACCGGTGTGCCGACCCCGGCGGTCTCACCCGGCTCGAGATAGCGCGTGAGGATCACGCCGTCGGCGGGCGCCAGCAGCACCAGCTCGTCCTGCACCGCTTCGGTGGCGGCGAGCCCCTGGGCCGCGGCCCGCGACTCGCTCGCGGCCGAGCGGGCGGCCTGCAGCCGGGCCGCCGACGCGGCCGCGGCGGTCGCCAGGGCGTCGTACTGCTGCGCCGACATGATGCCCTGGGCGCGCAGCTGGGCCGCGCGGGCCAGTTCGTTCGCCGCCCGGGCGCTGTCGGCCACGGTGGCGGCGACCTCGGCGGTGCGCCGTTCGGCAGCCTGCGCTTGCGCGCGCCGCTGCCCGATGAGGGCCGTCAGGCCCGGCTGCTCCAGCACCGCGATGGTGTCGCCGCGCTGCACCGAGTCGCCTTCGTCCTTCAGCAGGCGCGCCACCCGGCCCGCCGCGAGGGAAGCCACGCGGATGTCCCGGATTTCAACGGTGCCGGCGACTTGCAGGGTGGTGGACGACGAATGGCAGCCCAAAGCGACGGCGTAGAGAAGAGACGTAAGGGGGAGAAGACGTTGGGAAGAACCGTGGTTACCCATTTTCCCCACTATCGAGGCTTCAACCAATTCAACGGATCGAGGGCGATCTGTCCGGGTCCCCGGATCTCGAAGTGCAGATGCGGACCTTGCTCGGTCGACCCTCCGCCCACGTGACCGATCACCTGGCCGCGGATCACCCGGTCGCCTTTGACGACCGCGGCGTCGTTCAGCGTGGCGTACACGGTGTAGAACCCGCCGCCATGATCCACGATCACTGTCGTGAGGTACGTGCCGAGCGGGCCGACCAGCGCCACCGTGCCTGGCGCGACGGCTTTCACCGCGGCGCCTTCCTCGGCGGCGATGCCGATGCCGTGCCAGGTGATGCGCGTGTTGTCGGGGCCCGCCGCCGGGCCGAAGTCATACACGACCCGGCCGGTCACCGGCCAGTCGAGTGAGCCCAGGCTGCCGCTCGTGATCGCGCCGGTCGTGGGCACCGCGCCCCGCGCCTCGGCGTCGCGGCGCGCGCGCTCCAGCCCGGCGATCGCGTTGGTCACGCGCCGCTCCTCCGCATCGGTGGCGGTCAGCCGCTCCTGCACCCGCTCCACGCTGCGCCGCGTCTCGCGCAGCCGGCGCTGGCGCTCCCCGGCCAAGTCCACGAACCGCTGCAGCTCCTCGGAGCGCTCGGTGCGGCGGCGCTCCAGGGCGTCGCGGGCTTCGACCAGGCCGCGCCGCTCCTGGGCGATCCGGTCGCGCAACCGGTGCATCTCGTCGGCGAGCTGGCGGTCCTGCCGGCTCACCAGATAGAGGTACTTGTAGCGCGACAGGAGGTCCCCGAAGCTTTCAGCGGCAAACAGCACCTGGTAGCTGTACAACGCTCCGCGCTTGTAGATGTCCACGAGCCGCCGCTCCGCCACCGCGCGCTTTTCGTCCAGCGCATCCTGGGCGAGCACCAAGTCCACGGTAATGCGGTCGATCGCGTCGCCCAGCTGGAGGATCTGGCGGTCCAGCTCGTTCACGATCCGGTTCGTCGTTTCGCGTTGATGCTCGAGGTTGCTCAGCTCGTCGGCGAGACTGTGCGCCTGGGCCCGCAGCCGCTCGAGATCCTGCTGCGCCTGGTTCCGCTCCCGGCGGATGTTCTCCAGGCGCTGCTGGTTGTCCCGCATCTGCTGCTCGAGTGTGGGGCGTTGGGCAAGAAGCGAAGGCGTAGGGAGAAGGACGTAGCAAGAAATCGTAAGGAAGAGTCGTACAAGGCCTATACGGCTCCTCCGTGCGTTCTCCTCCCCATACGTCTCTTCCGTACGTTTCATACTCGTCTTAGATGCCGTCCCACGCTGAGCAGACTCCCCACCAGCCCGATCACCGTCCCGAACGCCACGACCCCCAGCGCCTGCAGCGCGGTGAAGAATGACGAGGCGATGAGGAACCGGTTGATCAGCACGTAGGCGGTGTACGACAGGCCGATGGCGACGAGACCGCCGAGCAGGCCCTTGAGCGCGCCCTGCAACAGGAACGGCCGCCGGATGAACCCATCGGTGGCGCCCACGAGTCGCATGATCGCGATCTCGCGGCTGCGTTGCAGCACGGCCATCCGGATCGTGGTCCCGATGATGATCACGGCGACGATGGCGAAGGCCGCCCCGACCACCACGCCCACCGCGGCGGCGAGTCCGCGCAGCCGGTCGAGCTTCTCGACCCAATCGCGACCGTAGCGCACGTCGTCGACGAACGCGAAGCCCCGCAGCCGATCGGCGACGGCGTTCACGTGCGTCGCGTCCTGGTAGCCGGGCTTGAGCTTGATCTCGATCGACGCCGGCAGCGGATTGCGCTCCATCTCGCGCAGCAGGTCGCGGAACTCCACCAGCTCGCGCCGGGCGCGCCCCAGCGCGCTGTCTTCGGACACGTAGTCGGCGGACAGCACCTCGGGAAAGGCCTCGATGTCCTGCTCCGCCAGGGTGACCGTCTCGATCGGCGTGCCGGGAAGGACGTAGGCGACGATCTCGACGCGCTCCGCCACGCCCCGCAGCGCCTGGCGCAGATTCACGGCGACGAGACCGAAGAGGCCGAGCACGAACAGGGAGAAGGCGATGGTCGTGACCGACAGCGCGGACAGGAGGGGCGCGCGTCGGAAGGCGAGCAGCGCCTCGCGGACGGTCAGGGTCATGCGGGGGTCTCGCCCGCCGCCGACTCGTCCACTGCGGAGTCGTACACGACGGCGCCGTCCTGGAGCTCGATGACGCGGTAGGGCGCCGACCGGACGAGCTCCAGGTCGTGCGTCGCCATCACGACCGCCGTCCCGCTCGCGTTGATGTCGCGCAGCAGCTGGAACACGCCGCGCGTGGCGCGCTCATCGAGGTTGCCGGTCGGCTCGTCGGCCAGGAGCACCTGCGGCTCGTTGACGAGCGCCCGCGCGATCGCCACGCGTTGCTGCTCGCCGCCCGAGAGCTCGCGCGGGTACGCGCCCGCCTTCGCCGCGAGCCCCACCTGCGTCAACACGCGCATGACGCGCGCCGGGATCGCGGAACGCCGCGCCCCCGTCACCTCGAGCGCGAACGCCACATTCTCCTCCGCCGTGCGATCCTCCAGCAGGCGGAAGTCCTGGAATACGATCCCCAGCCGGCGGCGCAGGTGCGGGACCTCGTACGCCCGCATGCCGGTGACGTCGTACCCCGACACCCGCACCTCGCCGCTCGAGGGGTGTTCGTCCGCGTAGATGAGCTTCAGAACGGTGGACTTCCCGGCGCCGGAGTGGCCGGTGAGGAAGGCGAACTCCCCCTTCGCGATGTGGAAGGACACGTCCTTGAGCGCGAGGCCGCCCTTGGCGTACGTCTTGAAGACGTTCGTGAACTTGATCACCTAGAGCTGCGCCAGCGCCTGGGCGAAATCCGCGATGAGGTCGTCGGCATCCTCGAGTCCGAGAGAGAATCTCAGAAAGCCGTCCGGAATACCGGCATGAGCGCGCTCGTCGGCCGTGAGTCCCTTGTGCGACGTGAGCCGCGGCTCGGACACGAGCGTCTCCACGCCGCCCAGCGAGGGCGCGTGTGCCGCGATTGTCAGGGCACGGAGGAAGCGTTCGGCCGCCCGGGCGCCGCCCTTGAGCTCGAGCCCCAGCATCCCACCGTACCCTTCGAGTACCCGTTTGGCGGTCTTGTGGTCGCGGTGCGAGGCCAGCCCCGGGTAGTGCACCGTGGCGACCTGCGATTGGCGGGCGAACCACTCGGCCAGCGTCAGCCCCGTGGCGGAGTGGCGCGCCATTCGGACAGCGAGGGTGCGCATGCCGCGCTCGATGAGCCAGGCTGCGTGCGGATCGATCGCCTGTCCCCACAGCTGCAGCAGACGCCGTACCTCTTCGACGATCGCTTCCGAGGCCACCACCGCCCCGGCGATGACGTCCGCGTGCCCGTTCAGGTATTTTGTGGCGCTGTGGATCACGATGTCGGCCCCATGTTCCAGCGGCCGGAACGCGATCGGGGACGCGAAGGTGGAATCCACCAGCAGGGCCAGTCCCTCGGCCTTCGCCAGCGTCGCGATCGGCTCGAGGTCGATGACCCGGAGCAGCGGATTGGTGGGGGTTTCCACGAACATCGCCCGCGTGTTCTTCCGCAACGCTTCTTTCCACGCGCGCGAGCGCAGCGGGTCGACGAACGTCACCTCGATGCCGAACCGCCCGAACTCCTGCGTGAACAGGCGCTGGACGCCCCCGTAGATCCATTCGCTGGAGATCAGGTGATCCCCGGGCCGCAGCACGGCGAGGTGGGCCAGCGCGGTAGCCCCCATGCCGCTCGCCACGAACAACGCCGCTTCGGCCCCCTCGAGCTGCGCCAGCCGGCGGCCGATCGCCACCTGGTTGGGGTTGTTGCCGTAGCGGGTATAGAGGACTTCCGCGTCCGAGCCGATCGGATTGGTGAAGGTGCTGCTCTGGTAGATCGGTTGCGACACCGGCGTCCAGTCGGGTCGCGGCTCCGGCTCGCCGTGAATGGCGCGGGTGGAGAGTCCGAGCCGGCGACGCGTCACGCCGCGACCAGCGCCACCACGCCACCGGCTCCGCGCGCGGCGAGCTGCAGGGCGACCAGCTCGTCGAGCAGGGCATCGGTGGATTCCCGGCGACCGAGGCCGTCCAGCGTGCCGTCGGCGCGCTCGAGCAAGGCGGCGAGCCCGTGCCCCTCGAGCACCGGCGTCAGCGCTTCCAGGTGGGCGTCGGAGCAGCCGCGCAGCACCAGGACGCGGATGCGCTCGCGGAGCAGCTTGGCCACGATTTCGTCGGCACAGGAGTAGTCGATGCAGCGCACACCCGTGAAGTCCATCCGCGCGACGCCGTCCGTCGGCGCGGCGTACACCTGCTCGATGTGCTCGCGCACCGCCCGCCCCGTGGCGCGGGTGACGAGGTCGGCGTACGAGGCGCGCACGGCTTGGCGCAGGACCGCTGAGACGTCGATGGAGTGGATCACGCGTGTCGGGCTTTCTGCTCCGGAATGATGAGAAGGACTTGGGAGCCCGGGAATGGCGGCAGCCCCTCGGCGAGCGGCACGTCATCGTCCCAAGAGGGGACGATCGCGATTCGCGCCGTACCGCTGCGAATAGCGATCTTGCCGTCCCACCGCGAGACGTAGTTCCGGATCCCTTTCAACCCCTGCCCACGACCCGGGTCCCGGAACCGGCTCACGCCCTGGATCAGCGCCGCCTCCAGCGCTGTGGCGTCCCCCCAACGGTCGCCGAAGCGTCGTCCATGTGTCGGTTCGAGTGAAGCGCGAAAGCCCACGCCGGCGTCCGCCACCGCGATGACCACGACTCGACGCGCCAGGCGGCGCCGCCAGTGATAACTCTGCACCGCCACCCATCCACCGGTGCCGGCGTGCTCTACAATATTCTGACACGCTTCCGAAAGCGCCATAGCGAACCCCATCGTCGCCTTCGGATCGATCCCCAGCTCGCCCGAGAGGATCGCCGTCGCGCGTTGCTGGATGTGGCCCACCACGTCATGCACGTCTTCAGACGCGCGCACGGCGGTGACCGGGAGCAGGACGTCGGAGTCGGCCGCGGCCTGACCGCGCGGGACCTTGCCGTGGATCTCGAACAGCTCACGCGCACCGCGGAAGAACCCGGCCCGGCCCCAGTACGAGAGCACCTCCGGGGCGGTGGGCACCGTGAGGAGCGGGGCCTCGCCGCCGGACGCTCGCGCCGCCTGCCCGGCGGCGAGCAGGCCCACGAGCCCGTAGGGCGAGGCCCACTCGGTGGCGTGCGCGTCGAACAGCAGCCGGCCGCCGTCGGCGGAAGCGCGGCTGAAGGCCGCCGCGAACTGATCGAAGGACCGGTCGTCGAACTGCGCAGGGACGTCCACCAGCCTGGTCATACGGAGGCGAGACGGCCCAGCAGGTGGTCGCGCAAACCTGTCGCGCCGCGGTGGGTCACGTTGCGCGCGGCCATGTGACTGCCGGCGCGAATCGCGGTCTCGAGCGCGGCGCCCTGCAGCAGATGGGCGCAAGTCACGGCGCCGAACACGTCGCCGCAACCGGTCGGATCGCCCGCCAGCG
>JBGQHV010000120.1:0-10460 GCA_041498155.1 Gemmatimonadota bacterium
CCCCACAGCAGATTCACATCGCTCAGCCCGTCGTGCTCCAACGCGCCGGCGACGGCGTAGTTCAACGCCCGAGCGCCCTGACTGCCGCCGAACACGAGCACCGTCGGCCGTTCGGGGGCGAGTCCGAACGCCGCGATCGCCGTCGCGCGATCGTCGGCGTCGGCGGGCGGCGGCGGGCGGATCGGGTTGCCCAGCGTGAACACCGCCGTCCGCGCCCCCGGCCGGAGGCGCGCGGCCGCTTCGGGGAATCCGAGGTGGATCTGCCGCGCGCGCCGCGCCAGCCAGCGGGTCGCGAGTCCCGGCAGCGCGTTTTGCTCCTGGATCGCCGTCGGAATGCCGGCGCGCTGCGCCCGCCACACGATGGGCCCCGCCACGTAGCCGCCAGTGCCGACGACGAGCCCGGGCTGCTCGTCCGCCAGGACGCGGCCGACCGCGCGCCACACGCGCCACGCCACGAGCGGCCAGCGCGCGTTACGCCACCACTGGTGGCGGTAGATCGGCTCGATCGGCAGCAGGTAGTGGCGGAACGGGTAGCGCGGCAGGACGTCGGCTTCGATGCCCCGCTCCGCGCCGATCAGCACTGGCTCGATGTCGGGACGCGCATCGCGCAGCGCCTGGGCCAGGGCCAGCGCCGGCATGAGGTGGCCCCCGGTGCCGCCGCCGGCGAAGAGGACCTTCACGGCCTCACGCCCCCGCCGCTCTCCCGCTGCGTCGTTGCCCCACGCTGATGAGCATGCCCGTCGCGATGAGCGCGACGAGCAGGCTCGAGCGTCCGTACGAGACGAACGGCAACGTGATGCCCGTGGCGGGCAGCACCGCCAGCGTCACGCCGATGTGCAGCACGGCCCCGATGCCCACCATGGCGGTGAGCCCGGCCGCCAGCAGCTGCCCGAACGGGTCGCGGGCGGAGCGCGCGATGCGGAAGCCCTGCCAGATGAAGAGTCCGAACCCCACGGCGAGCAGCAGCACGCCGAGGAAGCCCCATTCTTCGCCGAGCGTGGAGAAGATGAAGTCGGAATACGCGTATGGCAGATAGCCGAGCTTCTGCTGGCCGTGGCCGATGCCGACGCCCAGCAGGCGGCCGGCGCCGATACCGACGAGCGACTGGTGCACCTGCCAGGTCGCCTCGGTGGGCGCGGTGCCCGAATTGAGGAACGTGACCACCCGCGCCAACCGGTACTGGGCGGTCGCCACCGCCCCGAAGACGAGCGGCGCCGCCCCGACGGCGAGCAGCAGGAAATGGCCGATCTTCGCCCCCGCCGAGAACATCACCACACCCGCGAGCAGCGTGACGAGCAGGGCCATCGAGAGATTGGGCTCGAGGAAGATCAGTCCGACGAGCGGCCCGACGATCACGAGCATCGGGACCACGCCGCGCCGGAAGCTGCGCATCTCGGCCCCCTTCTTGGCGGCGAGCATCGCCGTCCAGACCACCACGGCGATCTTGGCGACCTCGGACGGCTGCATCGAGAGCCCCGCGATCTCCACCCAGCGGCGCGCCCCATTGCGCATCGGCGCGATGGCGTGGGTGAACGGCAGCAGCGGGATCAGCACCAAGAAGGCGACGACACCCAGGATCGGCCACGCCCAGCGTTCCCACAGGTGGTAATCCATGCGGGCGACGATCGTCGCGATCAACCCGCCGACCAGGAGCCCCACGGCCTGGTTCAATGCGAAGCTCGAGCCGACGACGCCGCCGCCGCGCGCCGTGACGAGGCTCGAGGCGCCATAGACGGCGATGATCCCGACCATCGAGAGTCCCATCGCGACGACCGCGAGAAGCCGTGTTTCCCAGCGCCGCTCGGTCATGCGGCCGTCGCGAGCCGCCGGAACGTGGCGCCGCGCTCCTCGTAGTTGGCGAACATGTCGTAGCTCGAGCACGCGGGCGACAACAGCACGGCGTCGCCGGACCGGGCCGCGCGCCGGGCGCGGGCGATGACGTCCGCGAAATCGCCGCCGCGCTCGAGTGGAACCTGGCCGGCGAGATCGCGCTCCACCACCGGCCCCGCCTCGCCGTAGGCCACGACCAGTCGGCACCGCTCCCGCAGCAGCGGCGCCAGGCGGGTGTACGGCTCGCCCTTGTGCCGCCCACCGAGCAAGAGCACGAACGGCCGGTCCATCGCCTCGATCGCCACGACGGTGGACGCGATGTTGGTCGCCTTGGAATCGTTGATCCAGCGGACACCGTTCACCTCCGCCACCGGCTCGAGCCGGTGGGGCAACGGCTGGAACGTGCGCAGCCCATCGGCGATCGCCGCCGGACCGATGCCGGTCTCCTGCACCGCGAGTCCCGCCGCCAGCGCGTTGGCCACGTTGTGGAGGCCCAACAGCGGCAGCGCCTCACGGCGCATCAGCTCACCGCCCCCCAGACGCAAGGACCGTTCCGCCGCATCGTACCAGCCGTCGCTCGGCCCGCGCAGCGAGAAGCGCACCTGTCGCCCGCGCGCGCCAACGGCGAGCTCCAACACCAGTGGGTCGTCGCCGTTGAGCACCCATACGCTCGCATCGGTCGCGTTGCGGAACAGCAGCCGCTTGTCGCCGTAATAGGCGGCGACGTCGGGATAGCGGTCGAGGTGATCGGGCGCGAGGTTGGTCAGGACACCGATCTCCGGCGCGAACGAGGGACTGTCGTGCAGCTGGAACGACGAGACCTCGACCGCGAGCCACTGCGGCGGATCGGCGGCGAGCGCGACGTCGGACAGCGGGCGCCCGATGTTGCCCGCCGTCTCGGCGCGCAGCCCGGCGTGCCCGAGCAGGTGGGCGATCAGCGCCGTGGTCGTCGTCTTGCCGTTCGTCCCCGTGACGGCGATGCAGCGGACACCCTTCAGGGCGCGGAAGCCCAGATCGAGCTCGGCGACGACCGGCACGCCGGCCGCCCGCGCGACAGCGAGCGGCGCGGCATCGGGCGGGACGCCGGGCGAAACGACGACGGCGGCCGCGGAGCGGATCTTCGCCGGATCGTGGCGGCCCAGCTCCACCTCGACTCCTCGCAGCGCCCGCAACGCCTCGGCCGCCGCCCCCGCGTATGGCGCGGGACTCGCGTCGCTCGCGTAGACGCGCACGCCCTCCCGCACCAGCAGCCGCGTCGCCGCCGTGCCGCTCTTCCCGAGGCCGATCACCGCCACGAGACCGGCCCGCCAGGCGTCGGGCAGGATCATCGAACTTTGAGCGTCGCGAGCGCCAGCATCGCGCACAGGAAGCCGAGGATGTAGAACCGCATCACCACTTGCGGCTCCGACCAGCCGCGCTTCTCGAAATGGTGATGCAGCGGCGCCATGCGGAAGACCCGGTGCGCGTCCGCGTATTCTTTGCCGCGGCGGCGCTTGTGCCAGCGATACACGTTGACCTGGATGATGACCGACAGCGTCTCGAGGGCGAAGATGCCGCCGGCGATGAGCAGCAGGAATTCCGCCTTGAGCAGAATCGACACGGTGCCCAGCGCGCCGCCGATCGCCAGCGCCCCGGTGTCTCCCATGAACACCTGGGCCGGATACGCGTTGAACCAGAGAAAACCCAGCGACGCCCCCATCAGCGCGCCGCAGAAGACCGCGAGCTCCCCCGAGCCCGCCAGGTGCATCACACCCAGATAGCGCGATGCATCGAAGCGCCCGAAGAGATAGGCGAACACCGCGAACGACCCTGCGACGATGGCCGTGAGCCCCGTCGCGAGCCCGTCCAGCCCGTCAGTGAGATTCACGGCGTTCGAGCTCGCGGTCACCACCAAGGTCACGAACGCGATGTAGAACGGCACCGGGAGAGCCAGGAAGATGTACTTGAACAGCGGCAGCTGCGTGTCCGTGGCCATGGCGGGCACGAACGGCCGTAGCACCAGGAAAACGCCGAGCGCGAGGCCGAAGGTCACCTGGCCAACGAGCTTCCACCGGGCCACGAGTCCCTGCGACTTGCCGCGCACGATCTTCAGGTAGTCGTCGAGGAACCCGATCGCGCCCATCCACAAGGTGGCGGCCACGGCGACCAGCACGTAGCGCGTATCGAGCCGGGCCCACAGCAGGGTCGGGATCACGGTCGCCAGAATGATGATGATGCCGCCCATCGTGGGCGTGCCGCGTTTCTCCTGGTGTGCCGGCCCTTCGGCGCGAATCACCTGCCCGACGCCGCGCTGCCGCAGCCGCCCGATGATCCACGGACCCACCGCAAAGGCGAGGATCAGCGCCATCATCGTGGCCCCGGCGGTCCGGAACGTGATGTAGTTGAAGAGATTGAAGAAAATGTGGTGCTTGCCGAGCGGCGCCAGCAGGTGATAGAGCACGGTGGCCGGTGTCTCCTAGCTGAGATGGCGCAGCACCCGCTCCAACGCGACGCCGCGCGACGCCTTGAGCAGGACCACTTCGTTCCCGTGCAGGACGGCCTTGAGCGCCGGCCCCATCGCCTCGGCGTCCGCGGCGGCGAGCAGCCGCTCCCCGAACCGTTCGCGATACGGCTCGAAGGCCGGGACGAATTCCCCAACGGCGGCCACCAGCGCCGGCGCGCGCCGTACGATGTCGGCCGCCGCGGCCGCGTGCAATCTGGCACTTTCCGCTCCGAGCTCCAACATCGTTCCAACGACCACCGCCAATGGGCGACCCCGCTCCCGCGCGAGCCACGCCGCCGATTCCACCGCGCGGGCGAGCGATCCCGGGTTCGCGTTGTAGGTGTCGTCGATGATCGTGAGGTCCCCCTGGTGGACGACGCGCCCCCGCCCCCCGGGGAGGGAGGCCTCGGCGAGGGCCGACAGGGCCACCGCCGGATCGACCCCGGCCTCCTGCGCCACCGCCAGCGCGAGCATTGCGTTGTCGCCCTGGTGCAAACCGAAGAGCGGGAGCCGGACCTCCCGGCCGAGCCAGCGCAGGACGCAGCGACCGTCCTCGTCCAACCCGACCGCCTCGGCCTGCACGTCGGCCGGCGGAGCCGTGCCCGCGACGATCGTCCGTGTACGACGCCGCGCCTCCTGCGCCAGCTCAGGGGGATCGAGCCCCACGACCGCGACGGGAACGCCGTCCAGGAGCGACAGCTTCTCCCGCAGCACACCCGAGAGCGAGCCGAAACCCTCCACGTGCGCGTAGCCCACGTTGGTGATCACACCGATCGTCGGCTCGATGATGGCGCGCAGGCGCCCGATTTCGCCGGGGACGCTCGCACCCGCCTCGACAACGAGCGCCGCCGCGTCCTCAGGGGCGCCCAGGATCGTGAGCGGCACCCCGATCTCGTTGTTGAGATTGGCGGCAGTCGCGTGCACGCGGAAGCGCGGAGCGAGGGCCGCCCGGACCAGCTCCTTGGTGCTCGTCTTCCCGCTCGAGCCGGTGATCGCGACCACCGGAGTCCCCGTCCCGAGCGCGCGCCGGCGCGTGCGCGCCAGGGCCCCGAGCGCGGCGAGCGGATCTTCCACCGCGAACAGCGGCAGGCCCGCCACGGGGGACGTCCCGCGCCGCACCACCGCTGCGCCGGCGCCCCGAGCGCGAGCCTCGGCCAGGAATTCGTGGGCGTCGAATCGCTCGCCTTTCAGCGCAACGAACAGGTCGCCGGGGACGAGCTCCCGGGTGTCGGTGGAGACATGGGGGAACGCGGCGGTCCCGGGCGCTGCGGTCCCGAGCGCATCCGCGACTCGCGCGCTGGTCCAGAAGGTCACGAGGCGCCCAGCTCGCGGATGATCGCCCCTTCGTCGAAAGGTTGCTTTTCCTTCCCGACGACCTGGTAGGTCTCGTGACCCTTGCCGGCCAGGAGAATGGTGTCCCCCGTCCGGCCCCCGTCGCGCGCCAGGGAGAGGGCCAGCGCGAGCGCCTGGCGGCGGTCGGTGACGCGATGGTGCGGCTTCGCGCCCATCCCCGCTTCCACTTCGTCCAGGATCCGCTCCGGGTCTTCCGTGCGGGGATTGTCGGAAGTCGCCACGGCGATATCGGCGAGACGCACGACGATTTCGCCCATCGGAGCCCGCTTCCCCCGGTCGCGATCGCCGCCGGCACCGAATACGACGATCAGCCGCCCCGTGGTGACGGGTCGCAGCGCTTCGAGGGCGCGCTCCAGGGCATCCGGTGTGTGCGCGTAGTCGCGCAGCACGGTGCATGGCCGCGACGCGATCCGCTCCATGCGCCCGGGCACCTGCGGGGCCGCGGTGAGGCGTTCGGCGATCGTCTCGACAGAGAGGCCCATTCCCCAGCCCACGGCCGCCACGCCCAGCGCGTTGACGAGGTTGAAACGGCCCAGCAGCGGGAGCCGCACCGGCGCGGAGCCCAGCGGCGTCGTCAGCTCGAAGCGCGATCCGGTGGCGTCGCTGGTCACGCGGCGGGCGGTAACTTCGCCGCCGTGCTCGCCGAACGTGATGCGACGGTGCGCGCGACGCAGCCGCTGCCAGGCGGGGTCGTCGGCGTTTACGACCTCGAGACCATCGGGGGCCAGGTGGTCGGCGAGCCGTGCCTTGGCCCGGAAGTAGTCGTCGAAGGTGCGATGGTAGTCGAGATGGTCCCGCGTCAGGTTGGTGAAGACCGCGGCGCGGAACGCGAGGCCGTCCACCCGTCCCTGATCGAGGCTGTGGGAAGACACCTCCATCGCCGCGCCCCGGGCGCCGCACGCCACGAGCGCGGCGAGGGTCGCTTGGAGATCGATCGGCCCCGGCGTCGTCAGGTTGCCGGCTTCGCTCGCGACGGCCGAGCCGTCCGGCGCGAACGCGCCCAGCGTCCCGATCGAGCCCATCGGCTCGAGTGCACCCAGGACATGGCGCAGCAGCGTCACGGTGGTCGTCTTGCCGTTCGTGCCGGTGACGCCGACGAGATCGAGTCGCGCGGCCGGCCGGCCGTACCACGTCTCCGCGGCCAGCGCGGCGGCGCGGCGGCCATCGGTGACGACGATCTGGGGCAGCGACGCCTCCACCGGGCTCTCCACGAGCGCCGCCACGGCACCGGCGCGCGCGGCGGCCGCCACGTAGCGGTGGCCGTCTTCGACGGCGCCGCGCACGACGCAGAACAGCATGCCGGGAGTGAGCCGGCGTGTGTCGGCGGTGAGTCCGGTGATGTCCGGGAGATCCGGCGGAGCCGCCGCGAGCAGCCCGGCGCCGCGCAGCCCGGTCACGATGTCGGCCAGGGTGGTCACGGCCGAGGCGCCGCGAACAGCGTCACGACGGACCCCGCGCGCGCCGAGGTCCCGCCGGCGGGCCAGGTGTGCTCCGCGTTGCCCCAGCCGCGCAGCACCACGCGGAACCCGCGGCGGTGCAGCGCGCGCACCGCTTCGCGCAGCGGGCGTCCCGCCACGTCGGGGACGACGCGGTCCCCACGGCCGGCGGCGGTGTCGGGGTGGAACGGCCACGGTACGACGTAGGGCACGAGTCCGTCGTCGTCTTCGAGCGGGGGCGGCGTCGCGGCGGCGGGTGCGGTCGCGAGCCGCGCCTGATTCAGGGTGACGGTGCGCGACGCCAGCGCCTGCTCGATGAGCGATCGGGTCACGGGCGCCGCGGTCTGCGCGGAGAAGTACCCCTTCTTGCGCGGATCGGGGTCGTCGATCTTCACGACCACAACGACCTGGGGGGAATCCGCGGGAAACAGCGCGGCGAACGACGCCGTGTATTCGTCCGGGGCATACTTGCCGTGCACCACGCGCCGGGCAGTTCCCGTCTTGGCCGCGAGCTCGAAGTGGGCAATCGTGGCGCCGGTGCCGGTGCCGCGCCGCACGACTCCCTGCAGGAGATCGCGCAGCTGCCGGGCGATCCGGGCCGAAATGACGCGCCGCACGGGCTCGGGACGATGGCGGTACAGCACATCTCCCGTGGGACTGCGAATCTCGCGCACCAGGGTCGGGGCGAGGAGAATGCCGTCATTGGCGATGGCGCCGTAGGCCACGGCGATCTGCAGCGGGGTCACGGCCACCTCGTAGCCGATGGCGAGGCTGACCTGGCTCGTCCCCGACCATTCCACGGGCAACCGCAGCCGGCCCGGCGACTCGACCGGGAACTCGATGCCCGTCTGCGTGCCGAGCCCGAAGTCACGCAACATGGCGTACTGCTCGCGCGGCGAGAGGCGCTGCGCGAACTTCGCCATCGCGATGTTGCTGGATACGGCGATCGCATCGGCCAGGGTGAGCGACGGCATCGGGTGCTCGTCGATGAGCACCGGCCGGCCGGCCATCTTAAACCGCCCGCCCTCGCCCGACACATGGTCCCCGTCCCGCACGCGGTTGAGGGTCAGGAGCGCCGCCGCCGCGAAGATCTTGGCGATCGAGCCGGGCTCGTAGGTCTCCGTGAACGCGCTGGGAGGCGTGCTGCCGTCGCGCCGCTGCGACGCGACCGCGAGCAGCTCACCCGTCCGGGGGTCGAGGATCACCACGTCGCCGCCGGCCGCGTCCGTCTCGCGCACCGCTTCCCCCAGGGAGCGCTGCGCGATTTCCTGCAGCTCCGCATCGAGCGTGAGGACGACGTCGGCGCCCGCGACCGGGGCGGCGATCAGCCGCGACGGTGATTCGTACTCGCGCCCGGCCCGGTCCTTGAGCGCGACGGCGGCCCCCGCCCGGCCCGTGAGCAGACTGTCGAAGTCGCGCTCCAGCCCGGAGGTCTCTCCGTCCGTGCTCACCCGGCCCACGACGGCGCCGGCGAAGCTCGGTGAGGGATAGAAGCGCTTCAGCACCGCGTCGAGATGCACGCCCCGCAATCCGCGGATGCGCTGGACCTCGAGCGCGCTGAACGGCCCGCCGAAATACGCATAGCGCTTGCGCAGCGCCGCGCGCACGTCCTGGGCCGGGAGGTGCAGCGCCCCGGCGATCGCCGCGGCGTCGCGCGCCGGATCGCGCAGCTCGTTCGGCGCGACGCCTACGTGGTAGCTCTCCTGGGTCAGCGCGATGGCGCTGCCGTCGCGGTCGAACAGGCCGCCGCGCCGCGCCTCGAGCGTGAGGCGCACGGTGCGTTGTGCCCGCGCCTCTTCGGAGTACCGGCCGCCCTGGAGGATCTGCACTTGCGCGGCGCGCAGCACGACGGCCCCGAGGCCGACGAGCAGCGCCACTTCCAGCGCCTTCAGGCGCACCGCGGGCTTCGCCACGGCTCAGGGCGGCGGCGCGGGCGGCGGGACGGTGATGCGGAAGATCTCCGAGTCCTTCGCTTCACGCAGCCCGAGGCGGGCGGCGGCGCGCGGGATCAGCTGATCGCGACTCGTGGCGGCGCGGATGCGACGCTGCAGATCGCCGGCGCGCCCCTGGAGGATGCCGCGCTGGTTGCGCGTCTCGTTCAGGGCGCGCGCCAGTCGGAAGCTGTCGGTCTGGCGCCAGATCACGAGCCACAGTGCGGCGCACGCGGCGAGCAGCCACAGGAAGAACAGGTGGCGCCCTCTAAGCGTCACGGGCGTCCTCGGCGGTCTGGAACACGCGGAAATGCGCCGAGCGCGCCCGCGGGTTCTCGGTCACCTCGTCCGGGCCGGCGGTCAGCGCTTTCTTGGTGAGCACGACGCCCAGCGAGCGGCCCCGGCAAGTACAGATCGGCTGGCGCGGCGGGCAAATACAGGCGCGCGCCCACTCGCGAAACGCCTGTTTCACGACGCGGTCCTCGCCCGAATGGTAGGTGATCACGCCCAACCGGCCGCCTGGGACGAGCGCGTCCCGGAACCGCGGCAGCGCGCGCTCCAGCTCCCCGCGCTCGTCGTTCACGGCGATCCGCACGGCCTGAAACAGGCGGGCGAATTCCGGGGGGCCGGCACGCGGCCCCAGCACTTCGCGGATCGCATTGACCAGGTCGTCGCTGGTCCGAAATGGCGCCCGCAGCCGGCGGCGCACGATGGCGCGCGCCAGTGCCCGGGCCCGCGGCTCGTCGGCGCCAGCGGCGAACGCTTCAGCCAGCCGGTCGGCCGGCGCGCTGTTGAGGACGTCGGCGGCGCTCGGTCCCTGCCCGGGCGTCATGCGCATGTCGAGCGGGGCGCCCGGCCGAAACGTGAATCCACGTGCGGCGTCGTCGAGCTGGGGCGACGACACGCCCAGATCGAGGAGGATACGCTCGGGCCGGACGGCGGCCACCGCGGCCGTCGCCGCGGGCGAGGCGAACGACGCGAGGAGGTACGTGACGCCGTCGTCGCCCAGACGGGCCCGGGCCGCCGCGAGCGCGGCGGGGTCGCGGTCGATCGCGAGCACCTGTGCCCCCGCGGCCCGCAGCAGCGCGGTGTGACCGCCGCCGCCGGCCGTCGCATCAACGGCGCGCGCGACGCCTACCGCCCAGTCGCGCACGGCGCCGGCCATGACAGGGTGATGCAAGAACGGAGCGGTCTCAGCCATGGTCCCCGCGTCCGAAAAAAGGACGGCCCCGCCTGAGCGGGCAGGCGGAGCCGGACACTTCGTCCCGCGACGCGGGTTCAGGCGGGGCTGACGGGGATCGAACCCGCGACCTCCGGTGTGACAGACCGGCACTCTAACCAGCTGAGCTACAGCCCCCGATGACGGAAGCTTGCAATATACCGGCGCCTGCAGGCCAATTCAATGCGTCAGAAATTCCGGCACTTGAA
>JBGQHV010000121.1:0-10435 GCA_041498155.1 Gemmatimonadota bacterium
AGGCGAGCATACAGTCGTTCGGTCATGGCCGCGCCGAATAATGGGGGTGGAACGCCACGCGTCAAACCCGCGTGGCGGGAGCGTGTAGGAATCGAACCTACCGAGGCCCTTGCGGACCCCAGCTGGTTTTGAAGACCAGTCCGCCCACCAGGACGGAGCCGCCCCCATTGGGTTTTCTCGGGTCCTGGGTCCGGATTGTACCCCCAATGTACCCCCGCGCGGATTGCCTCACTTCTCGCCCCCCTGCTTGGCTTGGAGGAAGGTAGCGAGGCGGGTCACGCCGTCCGAGAGGTCGGCCTCGTTGACGATATCGTAGCGGTCAAAAATATCCCGTGTCCGATGACCCGTCAGCTTCATGGCGATGTGCTCGGGCACGCCGGCCCGGACGAGGTTCCTTACCGCCGTGCGGCGGAAGTCGTGAGGGACACGGCCCAAGAGGGCAGGCCGGACGATCCGCTCGAGGGCGCCGTGTCGTTCGACGGCCGCGCGCTGACAGGCCGCGTGCCAGGCCGTGTAGAAGTCGCGAATGCGGGCCCCGTCGCGATGGAAGACGTAGCGCACAAGCGCGCCGGTGCGGCGTTCGACCGTGCGGGTGGTGGTGCGTTGGCGGTCCAAGAGAGTGGCGAGCGCGGGCAGGACCTTAAACGGGAACGTGCGCCCCTGCCCCGTCTTGGTGCTCCCGACGTCCAGCCGCACCACGCCGGCCGAGAAATCTACCCGGTCCCAAGTGAGCCCCAGGATTTCCGATTTCCGCCAGCCCGTGAGATAGGCGAACTCGACCACAGGGCCGAGGGCCTCGGGCAATTCCGCGAGCACGGCGTGGAAGTCCGCGGCCTCGAAAAAACCTTGCCGCACGTTGGCCGCGGCGAGCTGCGGAAACTCCGGGATGCTCGCCACCTTCCCCGCCCGCTTGGCGAGCCGGAACGCCCGCTTGAGCGCGTTCAACTCGTTGCGAATCGTGGCGGGCGCGGCGCCCAGGTCGCGGCGATCGCGCGCATAGGCCGTCAGCCGGTCGGCGGTCAGGGTATGGGCCCGGGCCGAGCCGAACGCCCGCTCGAGGTGCGCCAACGAGATATCCAGGCGGCTCCCGCTCTTGCGCTTGTTGGCGGCGTAGTCGTCGCGGATCATTTGAGCCAGGTCGGCAAACGTCGTGCGCTTCACGTCGGGGGCGGTGAACACCCCGAGCCCGAGCTCGGCTTGACGGCGGTTCAACACCCGCTCGGCTTCCTTCAAGGATTCGGAGCGGGTGGTCTCAACGTACTCTTTCCCGTCCACCCGGTAACGGATCCAATAGACCCGCCCGCGCAGATAGATGCGCCCGAAGTCGCGGCGCGTCGTGGTGGTCATTTGGCCCCCTTCAGCTCGCGCCGGAGAGCGCGCTCGACCAGTGCCGCAGCGGTTTCCCCGTTCTTGACGGCCTGAATCCGCACGGCGCGGTAGAGGGCGCGGGGAATGCGCGCCCCCAGTTGGACGGTGTCGCGGGTCGGTGTAGGCATCGGGAAGGCTCCCGGAAGAGGTGGTAACAAGTTACCCTGTTCCGTTCCGCCGCGCCAGGTACGTGGCCAGCCCCGCCGCGTCAAACCGGACCACCCGGTCCGACAACCGGCGGGTAAAGGGGAGCCGGGAGGCGTGGACATACACCCACCGGGGCGCCACCCCGAGCTGTGCCGCCACCTCGGCGGCCGTCAGGAGCCGACTCTCTCCCGTGGGCGCGTCCCCTACCCCGTCCACCGCGGCCAGCTCGTCCAAGAGGGCGCGGTAGATCGTGGCGACCGGAGCCGTGGCGTGAATCGCCGCGGCATCCGCGGCCCGCTGCTCGACGCGCGAAACCAATTCGGCGAGGGTCACGGCTGGACCCCCAATTCGGAGGCGAGCGCGGCGATTGCCTGACCCACAGCACGCAGGCGACCCAGCGCGAGGCTGCACAGCAACTCCCGGCGCTCCGGAGTGACCAACTGGACCACGACCACGACCCGGCCATCCGCGCCCTGCACGGCGCCCAGGCGCAGCGTGCGGCGGGCATCGAGGGCGACGAGCCGCTCGGCGATCGTGACGGGCGGGGCGATCACGCTGCGCCCTCTTGAGATTGGGTAGGGGAGACACCGTCAGCACCGTCAACACCGTCATCGGAACCTGACGGTTGACGGTGCTGACGGTGTCTCCCGTCCTTTTTCTGGATCGTGATCCTCCGTCGGGCGAAGTCCACCTCGATTCCGAGGGCCCGGAGGGCGCCAGCCGCCCGCCGAACGGCTTCCCGCGCGGCCTTGGGATTCTGAGGCCAGTCCTTGCCCCGGCGGGTGGCTTCATCGGTGTCGCGGTTGGCCTTCTCAAGCAGCTCGCTCGCCGTCCCATCGAACCCGGCGAGCTCCACCACCGACGAGATGAACGTGTCGTTCGTCACGAAGATCTGGACGGCCGCGGTCCGGTTCTCGATGTAGGTCTGCACGAATGCCCCCTCCGGCCATCCGAGCTCGGGCGCGGCGGATTCGATCCAGTGGCAGGCGTCGGCCATCCGCGGCACCGCACCGAGGCGCAGCACTGGCGCATAGCGCAAGGCCGTCGCCACACAATCGAGGAGGCCGCTCAGGATCCGGGGCTGCGCCGCCTCGAAGGCCGCCCAGAGCTCCGCCTCCGCCCGGCGGGCCGTGTCCGGCACGGGGGGCAGATCCAGCAGAAAGGCGCGATCCCGCAGATCGTCCCGCTCGGCAACATTGTCGATCCCATTGAGGATGATGGGTCGGGCCCCGCTGAACACGATCTCGTCATCGTCGCTGTAGAGTCGGCGAGTCGAGAAGCCCGCCCCTGTAGCGAGTCGACAGAGGGCGTCGGACTGCGCCGGCCAGAGCTTACTGACGTTGTCGAAGGCCAACGCCCAGGCGTTCGAGGCCATGATCGCCAGGTCCCGCGGATCGTGCGGCATCGTGCGCAGTGGGGCCAGGTTCGGGTCGATTAGGCTGAGCAGCAGGCGGCTGGTGAAGGATTTCGCGCTCCCCTGCTCCCCCTGGAACCCGAGCACGACGTGCGGGCCGTTCGGACGCAGCGCGTCGATCAGCCAGCCGACGAGCAGGTTGAAATCCTCCGGCTGCACGTGCACGAAGGGCTGCAACTCGTCGACCGCGCCGCCCCGGTCGGGATATGGCAAGGCGGTCATGCTCGGGGTGCGGCGGAAGTTTACCGGGGGTGCAGACACCAACCGCCAGCCGCGGTGCGTGTGCGGATCGGCCGGCACGATCTCGATCGCCGTCCAGCGCGGGTCACCCATATCCACGTAGATGGCGCCCGAATCCCGATCTTGCGCGATCCGCAGGAAGACCGGTTCCTCGGGCCCTGCGTACTGCGCTTGGGCGTCCAGCGTGTCGATCGCGTCCTGCAGCGGCTGGGCACCAGGGGAACCCTGATGGGCGGCGAAGAATTGATGGCGGAGCCACCCGCGGAACCCGCTCCGTCGGATGGCCAGCACCTCCACGTGCTCGTTGCTCGTGACCTTCGCGTAGCCGGTGCCATCGGGCGCGTGAAACAATTGCAGTTCGGCCGCGAGGGCGAGCAGCAGGTCCGCCTGCTTAGGCCCGCTCACGCTGCGCCTCCATCGGGTTCCCGGGTGAGCTGCAAGAGGCGGGAGGGCGGATTCAGGCGTTCGCTGATGACCTTCGCGACCGCGCGGATGATCGTGCGATCCGCGGATGTGAAGAGGGGTTTCGCGTTGGCGGGGGTGGTGCCTTCGAGAATCGTGACCCACAGGGTCGGCGGAGGGGTGTCCATACCTATATCCCTCCGAGGCGGCGATTTGTCTTACATCGCCCGCCGCAGCCGACGCAGGTGCTCGTGCGCCGTCCGCCGATCCATCCCGATCTGCCGAGCCGCGCCCGCGACGTTCCCGTCCCCGATCACGAGCAGCGCATCCAGAAGTTCTTGTTGCCGGGGGGTCGCCACAGCGAAGGCTCGGGCGAGCCGGGTATCGGTGTCCAGCATCGCGGTCACGGCGACTTCGACCAGCTCGGCCCAGCGCTCCGGCCATGCTTCCGCGCGCACGATCCGCTTGGCCAGGAGGCGGGCCCGTGGGGGGACCTGCTCGAGCGCCTCCCGGGGTGTCAGCTCTCCTATGTCGCGCGTCGCCTCGAAGAGCCCGACGGCAAAAAGATGATCCTTGCCACCGGCCTCCTCCACACTACCCCGATCCTCGATCCCGAACACCTTCCAGATGGAGACCCAGCGAGCCGCTAAACGCTGCAGTGCTGTCTGGTCCGCAGAGCGCCACAGCGCATAGAGATCGCCACTGGGTTGCCCCGGGGCCATCGCGGCGGCGGCCGCCTCGAGGGCGGGCAGGAGGATACGCTGCGCCTCGCGCACCTGGGCTTCGGTGAGCCTTGTCATTGCTCGGGCTCGTTAGGCGGGCGTGGCTTCCCCTGATGCGGTTCCTCGTTGGGCGGGAGGCCCAGGTTCTTCTCCCGTCGCACCCGGAAGTATGTGCGCGTGTATTTCAGCAGTAACGTACTCGCCCGCAGGACGGTCGAGGCGACGGTTGATCCGGCCGTGGATGCAGCGAAGGTTGTAGCGCGAAGCAGGCGCAGGAACGGACGCGCCTTGTCGGTAGAACGGGTGGACGGTATGTTCATTGTCGGCGACCCTCCGAGTCGCTGTAGTTCCGGCGCCCCGTTCCTGCGGGGCGCTTTCTTCTACGTCAAATCTCTAATCACCCAGCTCCGCACGCGAGGGCGCTTCCGGCAATATCGTGGTCACCGGTAGACTCAGATCCAGCGCCGCGAGCGCGCGCTCGATGAGCTCGACCGCCGCGTGATCGTCGCGGGCGCGGAACTCAGCAAGGTTGCCGAGCACCTCCTCTTGGATCTCCACGATCCGGGTCGTTGCCGTCCCCATCTGACTGACCCACGTAAAAAGTTCGTGCGCGAGGCCGAGGGACGGCGCTGCCCGGACCGTCACGTCGGCGTCATTCGTCGGAAGATCGGACCACGGCGCGCTCACAGGACCAGCCCCGAATTGATGGATGGATTGATGAACACCGAAATCAGCCGCTTGCCGGTGCCGGCCGCAGCCGAGGTCAACGCGATCCCGGCATGATTGGGAATCGCGCTGGTGCTTTGCTTCAGCGTCCCGCCTAGACGGGTCGAGGTGCTGGCCGCCCCCGAGGTGGCGCGCAGCCCAGCACCCGCAACGACGGCCTTGCTGGAGGCCTCGACGTCCGCAACACCAAAAATCCGAACGGCGACTTGTTTCCCCGCGCCCGTGGCGCCGCTCAAGGCGACTCCGAGCACGAGGCGCCCCGAGGTGCCTGTTGTATGCTTCACCGTCGCGGCGACCGCGCCAACCCGGACGACGCGATTGACGATGATCGCCGCCGTCGAGGTGCGAAATACGTCGATCGCGCGGTTCTTAAATTGTGTGACGCTCATTGCTTCATATCCTCCAAGGTGGAAGGTCGGGCCGGATCGCCATCCGCAACGCCTGCCTCTGGCGCCGTGCTAGCGGGCATCCCGACCCGCGTCACAACCCGACCGAAGTTCATGCTGGAACCCCGAAACGCAATTCGGCCGTCGCGATGAGTTGGCCGGCCGCGTTGCGGCGAGCCTTCCGCGACGCCTCAAGACTCCCCGGATGGGGGCAGGCATCCAAGCATTCCTGCGTGATGACTTCGCCGGGGCGCACGACGAGGACGCGAGGCCCGGCGGCCTGTTGCTTCTCGCTCGTTTTCACTGGGCCGCCTCCTCGCGGATTCTTTGTGCTTTTGAATAGAGGCGATAGTACTGGGAGCCGCGCTCCGAGATCAGCGCTTTGGACATCGCCGCGGCCGCGCTCAGTTTGGGATTCGCCTGGCGCAGCTCGGCGGCAAGGCGTTCAATTCCCGCCAAAGCCTCAGTTTCGGATTCCGTCGCGGCTTTGGTGATTGGATTCGCCGACTCGCGGGCCTAGCGATGCAGAGCGGTATAGGTCGCATTCTCGGCCGACACTCCACGGAACGGCCAGGGGCGTTCGGTCCACGCTTTCGCGATCGCCGCTTCGCGACTCAGGCCACGGGCGTACTCGATGCCGGCGACTTCCTCCACGGCGGACTGCACAGCATCGGCGGAGAGCGGGCGGCCGGCGTCTAGGGATTTGCGAATTACTTCGGTTGCGCTCATCGGAGTAACCTCGTCGTCTGATAGAAAACCGTCGTTCATCTCACGTCGTAACGCCTGGCGCGCATCGCGCAAGGATTTGATCGCGGTCGTTGTTGTGGGGGCCGACTTCGCGGCGATGGGCCGCAGCTGCCCCCCCGCAGTCAGCTCGCCCGCGGACGGTGCGTCGGGCGCGATCGGCGCGCCCAGCACCTTGCGAAGCGGCGCGGCCCGTTTGGCGATCTCGATCGTTGCCCCAGGATTCGCTCCGAATTCCACCAACGCGATCTGACGAACGCTCAACTTCGTGAGTCGGCGCGGCATTCCTAGGCCTCCGCCTTGCGGTGCCGCTGCACGTATTCGTGGCACGCCAGTCGAACAACCTGCGTCCGTCCTAGGCCGGCGCGCTTGGCGAGGGTCATCAGCTCGCGCTTGAGCTGATGCGATACGCGGGCGTTGACAATTGGCAATCTTCCCATCGTTTACTCGTCTCCCGTGTTGGACACAACAAAAAGCCGACAATCCAATTCCCCTTAGGGGGAGGATTGTCGGCACTCTACCGGGGACTGCGCTGCGGGATGACTTCCGACTCATCCCCGGGCTCTGCTCTACTTGAACCGCACGGCCAGTCTTAGCGGTTCGCTTCTAACGGTAGCGTGGCTGGGTGCCACTCGCAAGCCCCAGTGTGTTACCCGTGGCCCGCGCGCGCTAGCGCTTCTTCGCCTCCGCCTCGAACGGTGGAAGCCATCGTGTTTCTCCGCAAAATTACCCCTTTGGATACGGGCGGGCGGCGACGATATGCTGGATATCATCCTTGGTCAGTTCGTGCTTCTTGTCGAGCCCGTCTCTCCAGACCCGCAACATCCGGCGGTACATGTCCAGGACGGGCATGTGACTGTTGAAGTTGTCGCCACGATGCAACTCGGTGAATCTGGCCTGACCCCCGTCTAGCCCGCAGTAGTACCGCGCATAGGCCATGTGTGTTGTCTCGTTATTGCCGTCGAAGCCGACAAACGTTATGTCCCTGTCTCTGATACCGGACTTGTCCTTGAGCCCGTCAAATGAATCATGGAGCGCCCGGTGCATACTAAGGATGTCCAGAACCTCCTCGCACATGTCCGCGGACATGATGTCGCCTTCGGCGTAGATGTGGTCCGGGGTGTAGTGCAGCTCATATCCGCGTTCAAGCGCTATGCGCACCTCGGCGAACCCCTCTGCCTCGTCCGGCTTGAGCACCTCGAGGATTTGGTATTGATTCGCCAGGATCCAGCGCTCTGTACGTGTGAGCTTGATGGGCGTGGCCATGCCGAAGTATCTCCTAAAAAGAGGGACTAGAAAGCCCCTATATCCTATTCTTTGGGGTGATCCTTGTTGCAGGTGGCAAGGAAGTCTTTGATTTCGGGAACCGTGAGCCCTGCTTGTTTCAGGATGGTCCCAGTTTCGTCGATGGTGAAATAGTCGCGGAAGGGTAATCCTACACGTTGCCCACTGCCACGTTGACGCCAGATCTCGGTTCGTTTTCCTCGTTCACTGTATGTGTAATTGGCGTCGCGCAGCCGTTCCCTTATTTGGCCGCGCGAAATCATGTGCCGGCAGCGACCAATTCCTCAAAGCGCGTCTTGTGCTCGATTCCGAACGGAACTTCAAACCGAGCCCGTGTGCCAACTGGGGGAATTGGCGTACCTGTGCGCCAGCCGTTGCGGCGCAAAAAGGCTTCCAATTCGCCGCTCTTGAATAGGCTCTGAAAGAGCAATGCAATGGCTTCTTGGACACACTCCGTGAATTCACCCCACGTATCCCCCGCCGCGTTCAGATTCAATGCCGGGCAAATCCCAAACCAATGGCCGTCCCGCGGATCGCGGACTACCTGCCAAAGGACCTTGGTCTCGATCTGAATTAGGACGGGTTGTTTCTTTAGGAACATCGTCTTGAGTTTCTCCCGTTGGCGGCTTCCTTCGCCGCCGCTATTGTATGGCTTCTCCAACGCCTTTGCCAGCCCAGTGGTTTCCCCGATTCCCCCAATCCCTCGCATGATACCCCGCAAACGCCGTGCCGTAACTTACGAGAATCTCGGCGCTTAGGTCCGGCCACCACAGGCCGTTTACCGCGTAATGTCCGGCTTACGGGTGGCGGTGCCGAACATGCCCCCGCCGCCGTGAGGATCGAAGACAGATTGCAACTCACGCGGGGTGCCGCTCGGCATATCGGGTCGATAGGCGGTCCACTGGCTCGGCCGCGTAATCGAAACCACCGCGCAGTCGGTATCCGCGTCGCTCGTCGCCCCCTTCACCGCGCCTAACACGGCCTGGGCCAACGCAATCACGACGTCGATCTTGTGCGTTTGGTGCTGCTTCCCAATCCGCCAGCCGCGGCTACTCTCGATCGCCACGGCTCGATGTATTGCTCGGCGCACCTCATCGTCCGGGTACACCTCGAGGTTGGTCCCTTTGATGGCGTCGTAGAGCCCTTGGCTCGCCTCGGTGAGATTGGGCACGCTCTGCGGAAACTCCTTCATGGGCACGCCCGCCCGCGTTAACCGTTGGGCGCTGCTCACCATCTGGTAAGGGTCAAACCGCACCGCCACGACCCGGAACCGATGGCGTAGGTCCAGAATCGCGGCCTCCAACGTCAGCTCGAAATCGAGCGGATCCTCCGGGGAGGGTTGATAGATCCGGTGCCAGACCAAGCGCACGCGCTTCACATCCGCCCGCCATGTACACGCCACGACGGCCGAGCTATCGCGCTTCACCGAAGCGTCTACGCCCACCCAGACCGGCATCTCCTTGTCCGTCAGCACGGGATGCAGCTCGGGGTGCTCGCAGGCCGCCCACCACGCCTCCGGGACGAACGCTTCCTCCGAGGTGACGAATCGGTTCTCGATCATTCGGAGGTAGGCGCCCGGCCTAAGCTGGTGGCGCATCTGCGCGAGCCAGGCCTCCGTTTGCCACGGCGCGACCGGGCGGTGCGTGAGGAATCCCAAGAGCTCGCCCGGGATGGCGTGCAGCTCGGGAGCGATCTCCGGCGCCGCCTGCACCCGCGTGACCAACCCCTCGAGCAGCTTCGACTCTCCCGAGAAGCCCGCATAGGTCGTGGTGAGGCGACAGGCCACCTTGCGGGTTGGGGGCGGGACCGATTCGTCCCACAGGCGATGACTGCGCTCGCTCGTGTAGCCCCAGAGTTCATCGAAGCAGGTCACCACGGGATTGGCGCCGGCGGCGCTCGGGGCATCGCTGGCGATCGCCTGAATCGTGGCAGCGAGTGCGGGGAAGAACACGCGATCGCGACGGATGACGGCCGCGGGTTTGAGCCAGGGCGTGGCTTTGATGATCTTCACGATCTGGGCAAAGACGCGGCTTTGGGCCTGCTCCAAGTCGTTAGCGAGGATGATCGCCTCGGGGTTGCGATCGCCCGCGGCCCTAGCGGCCACCAGCACAACGTACAGCACGACCCCGCCCGCGAGCGTCGTCTTGCCGCTTTTCTTGGGGGCGCTGAATAGCAGCTCGGGATAGGGCAAGCGGCCCTCTGGCGTGAGCGTCAGGGCCGCCTCGACAAAGGCGCGCTGCTCCGGGTAGAGCCGGAAGGCCTCCCCGGTCTCCGGGTCGGTCAGGGCCTCGAGGAAGGCCACGGGACGGCCCACGTAGGGGCTCACGTCGAGCGGTACGGCGATCCGCGCCCGCATGGCCGCCGCTTTCGCGTGACCACCCTTCCGGCCGAGCTCCCGGGCTCGCTGTCGATCAAAGCGGGTCATTGCGGCTCCGTTGATTGTCGGTTGAGGGGCGGGCGCTAGCCTGGGCCCATGTACTGGCTCGAGCCCTATCCGAGCGCGGCGTGGTGGACCGCCAGCGCCACGCCAGCCATTCGCCACGGAAAGCCGCCACATGACCCCGTTCCGGACGGCCGGGACAGGGGGCGCAGCGGGGGTACAGCGGACGGGAAAGCCTTGCAGCGCCTAGCACATCGGGGACCGGCAGAACCGCTAGACCACTCGGGCCTCGACCATGCACGGACGGACCGATCCGCCAGCATTTGACCGAGGGGGGACGTGTGTACCCCGGCTGTACCCCGGACACAATGACACAGGACGACTCTAGACGACAGAGCGACCCCCGGAGAAGGGCCGGAATGGCTACGGGTTGTGTCGTTGGGTGTCGTTGCGTGTCTTCCTGTACGGATGGGGAAACGGCTTTGAAGACCAGTCAGGCCACCAGGCCCGATCCGCCCCCAGACGCGCGAGAACGCTAATCATCGTGGGAAGATGTTGTCACATCCGTACCGCACCTCACCATAGATTGGTGTGGTAGCGGTGCAACGCCCGATCGCTCACG
>JBGQHV010000122.1:0-10428 GCA_041498155.1 Gemmatimonadota bacterium
AGGATCTCCCCGCGGGCGACTACTACGTCCAGGCGCTCGTGAATGTGTACACCGAGGCGCACCGCGCCGACGGCAAAACGCTCTGGGTGCACTGGGACCAGTGGGAAGGGCAGCAGTTCAACCTGTCTCCAGGGAACCTGTACTCGGGCGTGACGAAGGTGCACCTCGATCCGCAGGCGGGGTTCGACGTGGCGCTGTCGCTGACCTGGGAGATCCCGCCCATCGAGCTGCCGGCCGACACGAAATGGGTGAAGCACGTCAAGTTCCAGAGCGACCTGCTCACCAGGTTCTGGGGGCGGCCGGTGTTCCTGGGCGCGGTGGTATTGCTGCCGAAGGACTACGACACGCATCCCACCACGCGCTATCCGGTGATCTACGAGCAGGGCCACTTCGGTCTCGATCCGCCGCTCGGATTCACCGAAGACACCACACCGTGGCCCGCGGTCGTGCGGGATGTGATGAAGAACTACAACCTGGAGACGAGCCCGGAATTCACCCGCGCCTGGACCGCGGCCGCGTTCCCGCGCATGATCGCGGTGTCGTTCCAACATCCGACGCCGTTTTTCGACGACTCCTATGCGGTCAACTCGGCGAACGACGGTCCGTACGGCGACGCGATCATGACTGAGCTGATCCCCTACCTCGAGAGTCACTTTCGGATCATCGCGCAGCCGTACGCGCGGGTGCTCACGGGAGGCTCGACCGGCGGGTGGGAGTCGCTGGCGCTCCAGGTCTATCACCCGGAATTCTTCGGGGGTACCTGGACGCTGTATCCCGACCCGGTGGATTTCCGCCACTACGACCTGGTCGACGCCTACGCGGACTCGAACGCGTTCGTGTTCACCAGCGCGGGCGGGTTCTTCCTGCAGCCGACGACCGAATGGCACCACCCGGAGCGCTACATCATGCGCGCCGGCGACGGCCAGCCACTCTATTCGGTGCGGGAGTACAGCCAGTGGGAAGAGGTGCTCGGCGGCCACGGGCGCTCGGGCGACCAGTTCGAAGCCTGGGAGGCGGTGTACGGTCCCGTCGGTGACGACGGCTACCCCAAACCGCTGTGGGACAAGCGCACCGGGCACATCGATCACACCGTGGCCGAATACATGCGCGACCATGGCTTCGACCTGCGCGACTATCTGGCCCGGAACTGGGGGAGAATCGGTCCACAGCTCGCGGGGAAGATCCACGTGGACGTGGGCGACATGGACAACTTCTACCTGAACCTGGCCGTCTACGATCTCCAGGCCTATCTGGACTCGGTCTCGACCCCGCGGGCGCTGGCCACCTTCCACTACGGCAGGCCCGAGAAGGGCCACGGGTGGCAGCACGCCACACGGGCCGAGCTGGTACGGGAGATGGCGGTGTATGTGACGCGGCACGCGCCGCGCGGCGAGACTTCGCGCGGCTGGAGCTACTAAGCCAGCTCGCGCAGCCGCTCGACCAGCTCCCGGGCGGTCTGCACGCGCGCTTCCGGCTTCTTGGCGAGCAGCTGCATCACCAGCGCGGAAAGCGCCGGTGAGACCTCGGGGTTCCGCTCGAGCACCGGCCGGGGTTCTTCCGAGAGCAGCTTGGCGATGAGTGAAATGGGCGTCGACCCCTGAAACGGCGTCTGCCCGGTGAGGCACTCGTACAGCACGACGCCCGCGGCGTACAGATCGCTGCGGGCGTCGACTTCTTCGGCCATCAGCTGCTCGGGGGGCATGTAAGCTGGCGTGCCGATGACGAGACCGGCCTCGGTGATCGTCGAGGCGCGCTCCGCCAGCCGGGAGATCCCGAAGTCCATCACCTTCAGCACGCCGTCGGGGTCGAGCAGCAGGTTCTGCGGCTTGATGTCGCGGTGAATCACGCCGTGCTCGTGCGCCACCGTGAGCGAGTGCGCCAGCTGCGAAGCGATGGCCAGGGTGGAGGACGTGCTCAGCTTGCCGCGCGTGTCGAGCAGCTCCCGCACCGTAATGCCCTCGACGTACTCCATCGTGAGAAAGCACACCCCCGACCATTCTCCGAAGTCGTGAGTGCGGACGATGTTGGGGTCCGAGAGGCGGCGCGCCAGCCGGATCTCGTCCTTGAAGCGGAGCAGCAGCGTCGCGTCGGACAGGAACTCGGGCCGCAGCGTCTTGATCGCGACCTCTTCTTCCAGCTCCAGGTCGCGCGCCCGGTATACCGTCCCCATGCCGCCGCGCCCCAGCACCGCCATGATCTCGTAGCGCTGCGCGAAGTTGTCGCCCGTCTTGAGGTTGCCGCCGTCCACCGCGGCCCCGAACTCCTTGGAATCCCGTCGCGCCTGTTCGATTTCCGCCCGCAGGTCCCGCACCCGCTCGCGGAGGCGTTCTTCCCGGGCCTTGAGCTGCGAGACCATGCCGTCGAACACGCGGGCCAGGCGGCCCAGCTCGTCGTCACGGCCCGCCACGTCGCGCAGCTCGCCGTGCCGGTAGTGGCCCGTCTCGACCGCGGTGGCAGCGTCGATCACCCGGTTCACCTGCAGCAGGTATTCCTTCTCCTGGTCGCGCAGCCGCTTCTTTTCGAGCGACGCGTTGATCCGCGCGCGCAGCAGCACCGGGTCGAACGGCTTGTGGAGGAAATCTTCGGCCCCGTGCTCGATACAGCGCACGATACTCGGCATCTCGTCGAGCGCGGAAATCATGATCACCGGGATGTCGCGCAGCGCCGGCGTTCCTTTGATGGCTTCCAGGACCGCGAAGCCGTCGAGCTCCGGCATCAGCACGTCGAGCAGCACGAGGTCGTAGGGCCGCGCGCCCAGCCGTTCGAGCGCTTGCCGCCCGTGCTCGGCCGTCTCCACAACGTGGCCGGAGCGTTCCAGCCGCCGCCGCAGCACCTCGCGGTTCTCCGCCCCATCGTCCACGACGAGGATCCGCGCTCGCGCTTCGCCGGCCTGCTCGAGGGCGGGACTCGCCGGCGCGGCGTGATCGGCGTGCGCCGCATCGGCCCGCGGCGCGGGCGCCCCGGAGGGGACCAGCCGCTCGGCGGCCGACTGGATCTTGCGGACGTCGGCGGTGAAGCTCCCCTCGGCGCTCGCCCCGGGCCCGGCGAGGAGCGCCGCCGCGGCGTCCAGGATGCGGCCGCGTGGCGGCCGCAGTGCCTCGTACAGGCGGTCGACATCCTCCCGGCCCGCCCCCTTGGCCGTGCCCAGCGTGGCGTTGATCAGGCCGAGCGCCTCACGCGCCGCGGTCAGCGTCGCCTCCAGCTGGGTACGGGTATCGGCGGCGTCCGCGCCCGTGGCGTCCTCGAGCAGCATCTCGGCGTACCCGATGACGTGGTTGAGCGGCGTCCGCAGATCGTGACGCAGCTCGGCCAGCGCCTCGGGCGGCAGGACGTTCCCGGACAGCGTCTGGCTCACGCGCCCCGGCCCAACAGGGCTTCGATCTTCGACAACAGCCGCGGCAGCTCCACGGGCTTGGTGTCGTAGTCGTTGCACCCGGCTTCCAGCGCCTTCTCGCGATCGCCCGCCATGGCATGCGCGGTCAACCCGATGATCGGCACGGCCACCGTCTCCGGTGCCGCGCGCAGCTGGCGCGTCGCCTCCCAGCCGTCGATCTCGGGCAGGCTCATATCCATGAGGATGAGATCGTACCCGCCCTGGCGCGCCATCTCGACGCCCTGCCGGCCGTCCACCGCCATGGCGACCTCGTAACCTTTGCGCTGCAGCCGGCGCGACAGCATGTCGCGGTTCATCTCGTTGTCCTCGACCAGCAGGATTTTGGCCATCACCCGCTCCCTTTCTCGGCGGCGAGCCGTTCGGCGACCACGCCGCGGACCTCGGCCAGCAGCGCCTCCGGACCACGGCCCCGCTTCTCCACGACCCGCTCCACCCCGCCGTTCAGCCGCCGCCGGTCTTCGTCGGTCAGGTCTTTGGCGGTAATCACGACGACGGGAATGCGCGAGCCGCCGTCCTGCGCGCGCAGCGTCTCCACGAACTCGAAGCCGTCCATCTCGGGCATCATCAGATCGAGCAGCACGAGATCGGGCGCGCGGACCGCCAGCTGTTCCAGGGCGATGCGGCCGTTGGCGGCCTCGGCCACGGCCCATCCTTCCGCCTTCAGCTCGCGACGCAATACCCGACGCACCGCCGCGTCATCCTCGACGATCAACACCGAGCGGCTCGATCCGGCCGGCGTGTAGCGCTGCAGCACGGCGGCCAACCCGGCCCGGTCGATGGGCTTGGTGAGGTACTCGGCGACGCCGAGCGCGAACGCCGTCGGCTTGTCGTCGACGACCGACAACATCACCACCGGGATGGCGGCCAGCTGCGGATCCCCCTTCAGCGCCGACAGCACGGCCCACCCGTCCATGTCCGGCATCAGCACGTCGAGCGTGATGACGTCGGGCCGACGCTCGCGAGCCCGGCGCAGTCCCGTCGCACCGTCGGGAGCCGTTTCTACCTGGAAGCCCTCGCGGCTCAGGAATCGGCCCAGCATGTTCCGCACGCTCGGGTCGTCGTCCACCACCAGCACGCTGCCGGAGGCCGTCCCGCCGGCCGCCGGCCACGAGACACGCTCGACCGGCCCCTCCGCTTCAACGAGCGGCAGCCGCACCGTGAACGTCGAGCCGCGACCCGGGGCGCTGTCGACGGTGACGTCGCCGCCCATCATCTGGCAGAAGCGACGGCTGATGGCAAGCCCCAGGCCGGTGCCCCCGTACTTACTCGAGGTCGAGGCCTCCGCCTGCGCGAAGGCCTGGAACAGCTTGCCCATCTGCTCGACGGTCATCCCGATCCCCGTGTCGCGCACCTGAAACACCATTTCGGACGCTTCGCGGGCTACCGTCAGGGTGATCGACCCCTGCTCGGTGAACTTCGATGCGTTGGAGAGCAGGTTCAGGAGCACCTGCCGCAGCCGCGTGACGTCGGTGCGCATCGTCCCTAGATCCTGTGCCGCCACGAGCTCGAACCGGTTGCGGTGTTGCTCCAGCAGCGGCCGCACCGTCGTCGCCACCTCCTCGATCACCGGCCGGAGGGGGAACGTCTCGACGTACAGCTCCATCTTGCCCGCTTCGATCTTGGAGAGATCGAGGATGTCGTTGATCACGGCCAGCAGGTGCTTCCCCGCCGAATGGATTTTCTGGAGGTCCGGCAGGTACGCGGACTGCCCCTCTTCCTCGGCCTGCTCCTGCAGCATCTCGCTGTAACCGATGATCGCGTTGAGCGGCGTGCGCAACTCGTGGCTGGTGCTGGCCAGGAAGCGGCTCTTGGTCTCGTTGGCCTCTTCGGCTTCGCGCCGCGCGGCGAGCAGCTCACTGATGTCGTGATACAGGCCGATCAGGCCGACCCGCTCGCCCCCCACCGTGATGGGGATCGAGGCGATCTCGACGTCCACCGTCGAGCCGTCCTTGCGGCGGCGCCGGCCCTTGCCTCCGGTGACGCTCCCCACCTGCATCGCCTGATCGGTATACGCCTTGGCCTCGCCGAGGGAATCGTCCGTCGTCACGAGGCGGTCCAGGTCGCGGCCTTTCACCTCGTCCTCCCGGTACCCGAACAGCCGCTCGAACGCCGGGTTGCACGAGGTGATGCGCCCTTCCAGGTCCACGTTGACGATCGCCACCGGATTGTTGCTGACGAGCATGTCGAAGTGCTGCTGCGCGACGGAGAAGAGTCGCGCGTTCTCGATGGCGATCGCCGCCTGGGGGGCGAACATCATCAGCCGGCGCAAGTCGGCGTCGCCGAATTCCCGGGTGGAGTCGGCGTGCACGCTGGCGATCGCGCCCACGAGGCGGGTGCCGATGAGCAGCGGCGCCGCCATGACCGATTGGATCGAGCTGCGCTCGTACTTGCCCGAATGCCCCTCCCACTCCTGATAGCGCGGAATGATGAGTGGCTCGTGCGTCTTGGCGACGCGGCCCATGGCCCCTTCGCCCAGCGCCATGCGGGTGCCCACGGCGTTCGTCTCGAGGTTGTAACTCGACACGATGAGCAGATCCTGGCGCGCTTCGTCGAAGGTGGCCAGCTCTCCCCCCGTGACGCCGAGCAGCGAGACGGCGCGCTGCAGCACCCGCTCGAGCACCTTAGGCAGCTCGAGCTCGCCGGAGAGGTCCTGCATCGTGTCCAGCACCGCTTCCTGCTCTTCGGCCCGTTCCCGCTCGGCGCTGAACAGCCGGGCGTTCTCGATCGCGATCGCGGCCTGGGCCGCGAACAGGTTGAGCAGCCGCAGGTCGCGCTGGCCGAAGGTCCGCGCCGGATCGGAATGCACGCTCGCGATCGCGCCCACCAGCCGGTCGCCGATGACGAGGGGCGCCGCCATTACCGTCTGGATGGTGCTGCGGATGTACTGCGCCGAGCGGCTCTCCCATTCCTGGTAGCGCGGGATGATCAGCGGCTCGAGCGTCTTCCCCACGTGCCCCATGGCGCCTTCGCCCAGCGCCATCCGGGTGCCGACGGCGTTGGTCCCCATGTTCTGACTCGCGACGATCACGAGCTGCTGCGCGCGCTCGTCGAAGATCGCCAGCTCGCCCCCGGTCACGTCGAGCAGCGCGACGGCGCGCTCGAGCACCGCCTGCAGCAGCTTGTCCGGCTCGAGCTGACCCGAGAGATCGGCCAGGGTGTCGAGCAGCGCCCGCTGCTCGGCGAGGCGCTGGCGATCCGTCGCCAGCAGGCGGCTGCGCCCGATCGCGATCCCCGCCTGATTCGCCGCCGCCGCCAGGATCTCCAGATCGCCCTGCTCGAACGCGCGCCCGCCGTCGCGCTGCACCACGACTTCCCCGATGGCGTTCTGATCGATGCGCAGCGGGAGCCGCAGCTCCGCGCGCGAGGCGTCGCCCGGACGAAAGTCTCCCGCCGACGCCCGCAACGCCGGATCGAAGCTGGTCGTGCCCGCCAGGTAGAGCCCCACGCCCTCGAAGCCGAACGCCTCGTGCCGCAGACTCTCCACCATGCGCCGACACACGTCGTCCTCGTCCTGCGCCTCGGCGATGCGGTTGCTCAAACCGAGTAGCGCGGAGCGGAACCGCGCGGCGCGGCCCGCGCCGTCAGCGGGTGGCAGGGGCGCGGTCACAACGGACTCCCCACCACGGTCGCCGGGAGGCGGATCGTAAAGGTGGATCCGCGTCCGGCTTCGCTGCGGACGGTCACGTCCCCACCCATCATTTCGCAGAACCGCTTGGTGATGGCCAACCCGAGTCCCGTCCCGCCGTACTTGCTGGTGGTGGACGCTTCCGCCTGGGAGAACGCCTCGAACAGCCGGTCCATCTGCTCCGGCGTCATCCCGACGCCCGTATCGGCGACGCTCAGGACCACCTCCTCGCCGGCCGGCCGTTCGCGCGCCAGCGTCAGCGTGATCGTGCCGTCCTTGGTGAACTTGCACGCATTCGACAACAGATTCAGCAGCATCTGCCGCACCTTGGTGAGATCGGCGTGCATCGTCCCGGGTTGCTGCGGCCGCTGCACCACCAGCCGGTTCTTGTTCTTTTCGACTAGCGGCCGCACCGTGGTCACGACCTCCTCGAGCAGCGCCCCGAGATCGACGGTCTCGAGGAACAACTCCATCTTGCCGGCTTCGATCTTCGAGAGATCGAGGATGTCGTTGATCAGCGCCAGCAGGTGGCGGCCAGCGGTGCGGATCTTCGTGAGGTCGGCGGCGAGGGCGGGCTGCCCCATCTCCTCGACTTCTTCCTGTACCATCTCGCTGTAGCCGATGATGGCGTTGAGGGGCGTACGCAGCTCGTGGCTCATACTCGCCAGGAACTGGCTCTTGGCGCTGTTGGCGGCCTCGGCCTCGCGCCGGGCCTCGAGCAGCTCGCTGATGTCGTGGTACAACCCCATGAGGCCGACCCGCTCTCCGGCGACGATCACTGGCACCCCGAGCACTTCGACGTCGACGAGCGAGTCGTCCTTGCGCCGGCGCCGTCCGATGCCGTGGATCGGGCGGTCCAGCGCCTGCCGCGTGTATTCCACGGCCTCGGAGCGCGTGGCTTCGGTGGAAATGAGCTCGTCCAGGTTCCGGCCGATCGCCTCGACTTGAGTGTACCCGAACAGCTCCTCGAACGCCGGATTGCACGACACCACGTTGTGGTTCGTGTCCAGCGTGACGATCGCGACGGGGTTGTTGAGCACCAGGTCTTCGAAGTACTGCTTCTGGCGCTGGGCAGCCGCGTACAGCCGGGCGTTCTCGATGGCGATTGCCGCCTGGGGCGCGAACATCGTCAGCAGCCGCAGGTCTTCGGGCCCGAAGATGCGGTCTTTGTCCGAGTGGACCGTCGCAATGGCGCCTACCAACCGCCGCCCGATCAGGAGCGGCGCCGCCATCACGGAATGCACAGTGACGTCGGCGTATTGCCCCGAGCGGCCGAGCCATTCGTGGTAGGACGGGATGATCAGCGGCTCCCGGGTGCGCGCCACGTGACCCATGGCGCCTTCGCCCAGCCCAAGTCGCGTTCCGGTCGAGTCTTTCCCGATGTTCTCGCTCGCCACCACGACGAGCTGCTTCGCCTGCTCTTCGTAGATCGCCACTTCCCCGCCGGTCACCCCTAACAGGGTCACCGCCCGGCTCAGCACCGCCTGCAGCACGCGGGGCAGCTCGAGGTCGGACGACAGATCGGCCATCGTGTCGAGCAGCGCTTTGTGCTCCTCCACTCGGCGGCGCTCTTCGGCCAGGAGACGCGCGCGCCCGATCGCGATACTCGCCTGGTTGGCGGCGGCGGTGAGGATCTCGAAGTCCTCGGCGCCGAACGCGTTCGGGTCGCTGCTTTCCACCACCAGTACGCCGATGGTCCGCCCATCGACGCGCAACGGGACGTCCACCTCCGACCCGCTGGCGAGGCTCGGCATGTATCCCGCGGCGTGGGTCACGTCCGGCGTGTAATGCAGCTGGCCGTCCTGGACCGCCCGCTCGCTCAGCCCCTGCCCACGGTGCACGCGCCAATCGTGGGGGACGTCCGGCCAGCCGACCGACGCCTGCAGCACGCGGTCGCCGGTCGCTTCGTCGAGCAGGAAGACGCCGAGGAAGTTGTAGCCCAACGCCTCGTCGTGCAGGCCGTTCACCATCGAGCCGTACACTCCGGCCTCATCGGTGGACGCCGCGATGGCTGTCGACAGGCGCAGCAGCGCCGCCTGCCGCCGGGCCATGTCGTCCGGCCGCCCGCGCGGTTTCGACCGCCGGGCGGGCGCTCGGCGGGACGACGTCACGCGACGTGCTCCCGCACGGCCGCCGCCAATGCCTCGAATCCCTGGCCCCCTTTGGCGACCACCCGCTGCACGCCCCCGTTCAGCCGGCGTCGCTCGGCGTCGGTCAGCTCTTTGGCCGTGATGACCACCACCGGCACGCTCCGCCACGCGTCGTGCCCGCGCAGCGCCTCGAGAAACTCGAATCCGTTCATCTCCGGCATCATGAGGTCGAGGAGAATCAGATCGGGGACGGATTCCGCGATCCGGTCGATTCCGGCCCGTCCATGCTCGGCCAGCGCCACCTCCCACCCTTCGCCCTGCATCGCCCGCCCCAGCGCAGTCCGCGTCAGGGCGTCGTCCTCCACCACGAGCACGCGGCGCGCGGCGCCGGGCCGGCCGTAGCGGCGCAGCACGCGCAACAGTTGGTCGCGCTCGATCGGCTTGGTCAGGTACTCCGCCGCGCCCAGCGCGATTCCCAGGTTGCGCTCGTCCACCATCGAGAGCATCACGACGGGGATGTCGGCGGTGACGGGATCGCTCTTCAGGGCCGTCAGGACGCTCCACCCGTCGAGTCCGGGCATCACCACGTCGAGCGTGATCACGTCGGGACGATGGTCGCGGGCGGCCTGCAGTCCGGCGCGGCCATCCACGGCCACCTCGACCGCGAGGCCCTGCTTCTCGAGGAATCGCGACACGAGGTCCCGCGCCGCGGCGTCGTCGTCGATCACCAGGACGGTACCGCCCGCGCCGCGACGGGACCCCTTGCCGTCCGCGGCGTCTCCCGCGGGCGCCGGCCCCGAGGCCGGCAGCCGCACCGTGAAGACCGATCCTTTGCCCGCGACGCTCTCGACCGCGACGTCACCCCCCATCAGCTGGCAGAAGCGCCGGCTGATCGCGAGGCCCAGCCCGGTGCCGCCATACTTCGCGGCCGTCGAGGCCTCCGCCTGGGTGAACGCCTCGAACAGCCGGCTCAGCTGGTCGGGGGTCATCCCGATCCCGGTGTCGCGCACTTGGAACACGAGGTCGCCGCCGTCGCGCGCCACGTCCAGCGTGATCTGTCCGTGGTCGGTGAACTTGCTGGCGTTCGACAGCAGGTTGAGCAGTACCTGCCGCAGCCGTGTCGCGTCGGAGTGCATGGCGCCGACGCCCTCCGCGCACTGGACGGTGAGCGTGTTGGCGTTCTTCTCGACGAGGGGCCGAACGGTCGTGGCCACCTGGTCCACCAGCGGGGCGACCTCGAACGACTCCAGGAACAGCTCCATCTTGCCGGCCTCGATCTTCGACAGATCGAGCACGTCGTTGATCAACGCCAGCAGATG
>JBGQHV010000123.1:0-10385 GCA_041498155.1 Gemmatimonadota bacterium
CGGGACGTCCTGTCGTGAGGTGCTGCGCTTCGATCCGGGCACGACCATCGACAACTCAGGCGTCACCTTCGAGCCGTTCTTCCTCGTGAGCCGTCGGCAGGTCTTCTGCCCGGTGGATCGGCGCGTCCCCGCGCCTGCACTCAGCGTGCCGATCATCGCGCCGTTCTTCGATACCCGGGCGTCGGTGGCGGGGCTCACACCGCAGACGCCGCGGAGCTACGAGATCCGGGGCGCGGCGGATGTCTCGCTGCGGGGGACAGCCACGCCCGCGTTGCCGGTGCGGATGTTCGGGGAAGTGGTCGTGCGCAGCGATTCCGTGGACCGATCCCGCACTAACGCCGGCGGGGTGGTCTACGCCTACCGCGACTCGATTGGGTGCGTATCGATCTACACGTCCGTGGCCCAGGGCGAGTACGTCCTCGAGAATCCGCCCGCCGATACCGCGTCCTTCTGGACAGCGTTCGTCCGGGGCTACATCCACAAGGCGGCCGTGCCGGTGTGCGGCGAAAGCGTGGTCTTTCACCTGGAGAGCCGCAACTGAGCAGCTAGGCTATTGGCTCGACCGAGAGCTCCAGATCCCCCTGGGGACCGGGCATCCGTTTTTCGTACCGGTCCCGCATCCCCAGCACGGCGAACCCGTGCTTCCGCTGCAGTCGCTCGATTCTTCGGGACAACGCCGCGGCGTACTGCCGCGGCGCGGCTCCGCGCCCCGCGTAGGCACGGCGGTAGCGCGCCGCGAGGTGCGGGAATCGCTCCGCCAGGACCGGCAGAAAACGCTCCTTGATGGCCGGGTAGAGGCGCAGCGGGCTCGCGTGAATGAACCGGGCCCCCGCGTCTCGCGCCGCGCTGAACAGCGCGTTCAAGTGGGGCACGTCGTCCGTGATGCCCGGGAGCACCGGCGCGACCAGCAGGCCGGCGTTCACACCGGCAGCGGTCAACCTGGCCAGGGCGCGGAGGCGAACGGCGGGCATCGGGGACCGTACCTCGAGCGCGCGGATCAGGTCGACGTCGAGCGTCGTGAGCGAGACGTAGACCTCGAGGTCGTTGCGCTGCTGGATGCGTGACAGGAGATCCACATCGCGGGCGACGAGCGGACTCTTGGTGATCAGGCCGATGGAGAGCCCTTCACACGCGGCCAGTCGTCCCAGCACGGCGCGCGTGATTCGAAACCGGCGCTCCGCGGGCTGATAGGGATCGGTGGCCGTGCCGATGACGATCGGAGCGGCGTGCTGTCCGGCTTGCGTGCTCCGGGAGTAACGGCGCAGATCCGCGTCGAGCGCGCCGAGGATCTGCTCCTTGACGAAGATGCGCTGCTCGAAGGCCTCCCACCCATGCGGCCCGCGGAATTCCCTCAGCTCCGCATCGGTCAACCGTCCCGCATGGTGTGCCCGCTCGACGACGTAGCGGTGGGTGAAGCGCGCGTAACAATAGGTGCAGCCGAATTCGCATCCCACATAGGGGTTGAGCGACCAGAAGTCCATTCCGGTCTGCTCGGGGGAGTTGAGGACGGACCGCGACTCGAGCGGGAGGAACTTCGTCCCACGCAACCGCTCGTCCAGTACGGGGAGCGGACGACGCCGTGGCGGTGCCGGTGGGAACAGCTCGGGCGCGACTAGCTGCACCGCGACCAGCCGCACTGCGCGCAGGCGACGCACCCGGACTGGAATGCAAGGCGGGTGCCGCAATCGGGACACACAGTGACGGCGTGATTGTCGGCGACGGCCGGGCTGGGCGCGGGCGAGTTCAGGGGGGAGTTCATGCGGTGATCTCTTTCGGTGTTTGTTCGGGTTACACTCTAGTATATCGCCAAGAGATCTCCCCGCTAGTGTCGAAGTAAGATCATGTTGATCAATATCTTATAGCGTCACCCCATCAATTGGAGATCGCGACCTTGAGACGTCCATTGGCCGGGGACAAATACACGATCCCGACGCCGCCGCCCGGGAGCCCGGCGACGGAGCTTCCCGGACCGGCCACTCCGGGATCGATCAGAAACTCCAACCACGCCCCCGGGACGGTGCAGCTCGAGATGCATCCGGCGTAGGCGAGCCCGCCATGCTGGAAGCTCATCTGCGGTCTTCCGGCGGCGTCGATGACCAGGGAGTGCTGATCGAGATCGGACGTACTGGCGTCGATGACTTGGATGGGGAGGACGTCCCATCCGATCGTCGTGGTGCAGACACCATTACAGCGGGCGTACACGATGGTGGCCGAGGGTCCCGCCTTCCCCCAATAGGCCACACTCGGGACGCCGAGGACGTCGAGCGCGACGACGGGGGCGGCATGATCGCGCGGATCCTCCTCAATTTGGGCGAACTGCCAGTTCGCGGTGTTGGTGCAGCTCGACGCGCACGTGGAGTACACGATCGGCTTCACACTGGCCACGGTGTCGGACTTCTGGTAGGCGAGGTGAAGCCGGCCGTTCGCATCCACCGCGAGTGCGCGGGTGGAGGCATCGAGAAACACGGCGCTATCCAGGACGACGCTCGTCCAACTCGCCGGATTCGTACATGTCGCACTGCAGGTCGCGTACTTGAGTCGCCACAGGCCCCCGGCAACCGGTACGGACTCGAGGTAGGTCACGTGCAGCTGCCCTGCCGGCTCGATCGCAAGCGCGGCGTCGTGCCCGGTGTTGCCCGCGCTGTCGATGGTGACGGTCTGCCAGCTGGAGGTCTGGAGGCAGGTAGCTGCGCAGGTGGCGTATCGAATGTCGCCCTGGCCGTTGTACACCTGATAGACGACATGCAGCCCGCCGGCACCGACCACGATCGAGTTGGAGAATCCGGAGTTGGAGGTCGTGTCGATGGTGGTGTGGGCCCAGCTCGCGTCTTCGGCGCAGGTCGTCGCGCAGGTGGCGTAGCGCAGCGTGCTCGGGTCTTCCTGCGAGTAGGCGGCGTGGAGCCCGCCCGTGCCGTCGACCGCCAGGGAGGTCTGGGTTGTCGCACCGACGGCCGTGTCTACGGTGGCGACAAGGAACAGCGCGCTTCCCGGTGCCTCGCTGACTGGGCTGCACGAGCCCAGCAACAGCGTGATGGGGACGAGGGACGCAAACCGGGCGAACGAACCAAGCCGCATCGGAACCTCCCGGGACGGGGCGTCATGACTGACCGGTGGGCGCGGGTACCATCTTCCGCCACAGGTAGTACACCGGGATGCCCAGGAGTACGAGCGCCAGGCCCAAACCGCTGTAGGCTCGGGTGGTCCGTTCGACAAGCAGGGAAACCGCGATGAGACCGGTGGCGACGAGATACAGGACCGGAAACCACGGATACCCCGGTGCGCGCACGGGACGCTCGGCCGTCGGACGCTTGACCCGCAGCGCGAACAGGCCGACCGTCGTCAGCATGTAGAACAGCAGGGCGGCGAAGATGACAAAATTCAGGAGCTGGCTGTAGGTGCCCGAGAGACACAGGACACTCGTCCAGATCGCCTGGACCACGAGGGCCGCCGCCGGTGTGCGGTATCCCGCGTGCAGCCGGCCCGCGGATTGGAAGAACAGGTTGTCCCGGGCCATGGCGTAGTACACGCGCGCGCCCGAGAGGATGAGCCCGTTGTTGCACCCGAACGTCGAGATCATGATCGCCCCGGCCATCAGGTACAGGCCGGGGGTGCCCAGGATGGCCTGGAGGGCGGCGGTCCCGACGCGGTCCTGCGGGGCCGCGGCGAGCGCCGGTACCGGCAGCACCACGAGGTAGGCCACGTTGGCAAGCAGGTAGAGCACGACGACGACGAGGACGCCCATCGCCATGGCGAAGGGCAAATCCCGGCTGGGGTTCTTCACCTCGCTCGCCGCGAACCCCACGTTGTTCCAGGCGTCCATCGAGAACAGCGAGCCGACCATGGCGGCGCCGATCGCTGTGAGGGGCACCACGGCTCCTCCGGTGGACCAGAAATTCCCGGCGAAATTCGCCGCGAGGGCGTCGGGGTGGCGGCCGAAGACCAGGCCGAGCAGGATGAGCGCGGCGAGCGCGGCGGTCTTGGTCGCCGTCAGTGTCGTCTGGATGATGGTCGCCGTGCGCACCCCCCGCACGTTGATCCAGGTCAGGACGGCGATCGACAGAATGGCGAACAGTCGCTGCGGCGAGAGCCCGACGACAATCGGCCCGATGGGCTGGGGAAAATTGATGGTGCCCCCCCAGCCCGCGAAGACGTCGGGGCGAAGCTGCGGCCAGAACACGGCGGTGAAGCGGGCGAACGCGACCGCGACGGCGGCGATGGTGCCCGTCTGGATGACGACGAACAGGGTCCAGCCGTAGAGGTAGCCGAACAGCGGAGAGATCCCTTCGCGCAGATACACGTATTGTCCGCCGGCGCGCGGGAACATCGCGGCCAGCTCGCCGTAGGTGAGCGCGCCCATCAACGTGACCGCGCCCGACAGGGCCCAGACGAGCAGCAGTAACCCGGGCGCGTGCACCTCCCGCACGATCTCGGCGGACACGATGAAGATCCCCGAGCCGATCATCGAGCCCACGACGAGGGCGGTGGCGTCGAGCCGGGAAATCGCTCGAACGAATTCGGTCTGCGGCCGTGGCGTGGTCGCCATACGTGTGCTGCTCCTGGGAGTTCGGGACCTGGGTGGCCCCTAACCTAGTGGTCGTCTGGGGACCCCGCTATGTTATGCGCCGACCGTCACCAAGCCACCCCGAGGGAACCGTGTCCTTCCACTTGCTGCCCCGCGAAGAAGAGTTCTTCGACCTGTTCGTCGAGGTCGCCAAACGCACGAACGAAGCCGCCGGAAAGCTGCGCGAGCTGTTCGACGTTCCCGCGGAGCGACGCACGCCGATGGTGGAAGCGATCAAGCGGCTGGAGCACGAGTGCGATCAGGTCACCCACGAGGTCGTGAATCGACTCGATCGCACGTTCATCACGCCGCTCGACCGCGAAGACATCCATCAGCTGATTTCGGACCTGGACGACGTGATGGACGTCATCGACGGGACGGCGCGCCGGGCCCAGATCTTCCGCCTCGGCAACGCGCCTACCGGCATCAAGCTGCTGGTCGAAGCGGTGGGCAAGATCACGGCCGTCAACGAGCAGGCCGTGTCCCGACTAAAGAAGGGTGACGACGTCATGAAGTACTGCGTGGAGGCGAAGAGCCTCGAGGAGGAGGGGGACGCTATCTACCACGAGGCACTTGGCCAGCTGTTTGAGAACGAAAAGAACGCGATCGAGCTCGTCAAGTGGAAAGAAATCTACGACAACCTTGAGCGGACCCTCGATGAGGCGGAGGACGTCGCCAATGTCGTTGAGTCGATCGCATTGAAGCACGCCTGATGAACAGCCACATCGTCTTCATCCTGGCGATCATCCTGGTCGCCTTACTCTTCGATTTCATCAACGGGTTTCACGACAGCGCGAACTCGATCGCCACTGTCGTTTCCACCCGCGTCCTGAGTCCCACCGCGGCGGTCGTGTGGGCGGCGTTCTTCAATTTCGTGGCCGTCTTCCTGTTCGGGACCGCGGTGGCGAAGAGCATCGCCAAGGGCATCGTCGACCCGTCGATCGTCGACGCCAATGTCGTGCTGGCCGGTCTGCTCGGCGCCATCGCCTGGAACCTCATCACGTGGTGGGCGGGGCTGCCGTCGTCGTCATCGCATGCGCTGATCGGCGGCTATGCCGGCGCGGCCATCGCCAAAGTGGGGATCGCGGCCATCGTCTGGCCCGGGAAATGGGTCCTGACGCTCATCTTCATCGTCGTGTCGCCGCTGCTCGGCATGACCATCGCGTTCCTGCTGGTGGTGGGTCTCTCCTGGCTGCTGCGCCGCTCGCTGCCGCGCAAGGTGGACCGGGGCTTCCGACTGTTACAGCTCGTGTCGGCCGCCAGCATGTCGCTGTCGCATGGCAGCAACGACTCGCAGAAGACGATGGGGATCATCGTGGGGCTGTTGTTCGCCGAGAAGGCGAGCCTGCAGCAGGTGAACGTCGGGGCCCTGCACGTGACGTCCCCCGACCACGTGCCGACGTGGGTGGTGTTCGCGGCATACACTGCGATCGCATTCGGTACCATGGCGGGCGGGTGGCGCATCGTGAAGACGATGGGTCAGCGGCTGACCAAGCTGAAGCCGTTCGGGGGCTTTTGCGCCGAGACGGCGGGGGCGCTCACCATCTCCCTCGCGTCGCACTTTGGTATCCCGGTGAGCACGACGCACACGATCACCGGCGCCATCACCGGCGTCGGCGCGGCGCAGCGGTTCTCGGCGGTGCGTTGGGGGGTGGCCGGGCGGATCGTGTGGGCCTGGATTCTCACGATCCCGGCGGCGGCCGGCATGGCCGGCCTCGCCTACGTCGTGATCCATGCCGTGGGTGGGTGAGGGCCCCCCGTCGCCCTCAGTCCAGTTTGATGGTCAGGACCCGCAGCTCGGTCATCTCCTCGATCGCGTAGCGCACGCCCTCCCGGCCGAGACCGGACGCCTTCGCGCCGCCGTACGGGAGGCGGTCCACTCGATAGCCCGGCATGTCGTTGCCATTCACCGCTCCGACGTCGAGCTCCGCGTGCAGCCGGAACAGCGTGCGCACGTCCCGTGTGAACACACCGGCCTGCAGTCCGAAGGGGGAGTGGTTCACCGCATTGATCGCCTCGTCGAGCCGGCGGTAGGGGGTGACCGTCACCAGCGGCGCGAACACCTCCTCGCAATTGACCTTCATGGCCGGCGTGGTACGCAACAGAACGGTCGGCGTCAGAAACGCGCCCGTGCGGCCGCCGCCGGTCGCGATCTCGGCGCCTTCGGCCTTCGCCTCCGCGATCCATCGCTCCACGCGCTGGGCCGCATCCACGGAGATCATCGGTCCGACGTCGGTCCGCTCGTCCAGCACGTCGCCGACCTTGAGGGCCGCGACTTTCGGGAGGAAGGCATCGAGAAAGGCGCCGGACACGTCTTCGTGCACGTAGATGCGCTGGGTGGAGATGCAGGATTGGCCGGCATACGTGAATCCGCCGGCCGCGCACCGCGTGGCCGCCCACGACACATCGGCATCGGGCTCGATGATCACTCCGGCGTTGCCGCCCAGCTCGAGCGCCACCCGCTTCGTGCCCGCCTTGGCACGGATCGCCCACCCGGCGGCCGCGCTGCCCGTGAAGGTGATGAGACGCACCCGCGGATCGTCGATCAGAATCTGCGCGACCTCCACGTGGCACGGCACCATCCGCATGCCGCCGTCGGGATACCCCGACGCCTGCACGATGTCCATCAACGCGAGCGCGGCGAGCGGATCCTGCGGCGGCGGCTTGATGGTCATCGTCGCGCCGCACGCCATCGCGGGGGCAATCTTGTGGGCCGTCAGGAGGATCGGGAAGTTGAACGGCGTGATGGCGGAGATCGGCGACAGGGGAAACCGCCGGGTCAGCGCGATGCGCCCCTTGCCGGCCGGCACGCAGTCGATCGGGACCACCTCGCCGCCGATACGCGTTGCTTCCTCGGCCGCGTCGCGAAACACGGCGATCGCGCGATCCACTTCCACCCGCGCCTGGGAAATGGGCTTGCCGGCCTCGAGCGCCAGGGTGCGCGACAGATCAGCGTGCTGCTCCGCGATGCCGTCGGCGACCGCGCGGAGCGCCTGGGCGCGCTCGTAGGCGGGCATCTCGCGACAGGCCCGGGCCGCGGCGACGTTGGCGTCGAGCGCTCCGCGGACCTCTTCGGGCCCCGCCAGGGTGCAGACGCCCACTTCGCTGCCGTCGTGCGGCGCGCGGATGACCGACGTTTCGCGCTCGGCGGTCTTCATAGTCCCAAGGCCTCCACCACAGGTTCGGCGATCGCGGCGTCCTGCACCCCGACGCCGGTCAGATCGGCTATGGTAATCTCGTCGGGCCGCTCCCGGCCCGCGAGCCGGCCGGCCGCGAGATCGCCCAGCTCACCGGTGACCCCGCGCCTGGTCATGACCCCCGCCTCGATGGCGTGATGCAGGTTGCCGTATTGCTCGGTCTGCGCCACACGGTCCGCGAACAGCTTATCGGCTCCCGCCATCAGAGCGGGCTCCAGCTCCACTTTCTCCGGACTGTCCGTTCCCGCCGAGGTGATGTGGGTTCCCCGCGCGATCCACGCCGCCTTCACGAGCGGCGTCGTGCTGGCCGTGACGCAGACGATCAGGCGATGGTCGCGTGCGGCGCGCTCGAGGTCGGGGGCGACCCGGGTCGCCACGGCGTGGCCGAGCTCCCTCGCCAACGTTTCGGCGCGGGCCGTCGTGCGGTTCCAGATCGTCAGAGTTTCGAGCGGCCGCTGGGCCAGCAGGGCGTGGGCGGTCAGCCGAGCCAGACCGCCAGCGCCGACCAGCAGTGCGGTGCGGGCGTCCGCGGGCGCCAGGTACTTGAGCGTCAGCGCGATGGCCGCGGCGGTGCGCAGGTCGGTGAGATAGCCGTGCTCCTCGAGCACCAGCGCGGGCGCGCCGGTGCGGGCGTCGAGCAGCAGGAACATCCCGTCCGCCGAGGAGAGTCCGCGCTCTCGGTTCGCAGGAAACCCGGTCGCCACCTTGAACACGATGAACCGCGCGCCCGCGAGGTAGGCACCCTTGACATGCACCGTCGCCACCGGGCGGGAAAGCTCCAGCGACATGGGCTCGGGCAGTGTCGCCTGGCCGAGTGCCAGGGCGCGAAACCCGCGCTCCACCGCGTCGATCGCCGCCGTCATCGAGATCCGGTCCCGGAACTCTTCGAGCGGCACGGCGCGCACGGTGCTAGTCCCCGAAGGCGCGCCGCAATCCGGCCGCCGTGGCCGCGAGCGCTTCGCGCAGCTCGGCCGCCTCGTTGCCGAACCCGAATCGGAGGTAGCCGGGCATGCCGAAGTGGTCGCCCGGGACCAGCAGCACGCTCTGCGCGGCCCGCACCCGCTCGACGAGGTCCTCGCCGTTCACTTTCGGACGGTAGCGCGCGAAGCAGATCGCGCCGGCCTGAGGCGGCACCCAGGCGAACGTGTCGCCGAAGGATCGCAGCCAGGTCTCCAGCACGGGGTAGTTTTGCTGCAGGATGCCGCGCGTCCGCGCGAGCAGCCGCGGCCGCACCGCCGGATCGAGGGCGATGCCGGCGAGCCGATCGCTCGCCCCAGCCGGACCGATGGTGGTGTAGTCGTGGCGCGCCCAGATGTCCGCCACCAGATCCTTGGGTGCGACCAGCCAGCCGATGCGCAGCCCGGGCAGGCCATACGCCTTCGACAGCCCCGCGACGCAGATGAGCCGGTCGTAGCTGCCCCAGAACGACGCGGTGATGGGCGCTTCGCGCTCGGCGCCGATATACACCTCGTCGGCGAGCAGCCACGCCCCGACCTCGGCCGCCCGATCGACGATCGTACGGCGTGCGTCCGCGCTCATAATGTGGCCGGTCGGGTTGTGCGGGTTCGTGACGACGACGAGTTTCGTGCCCGGCGCGATCGCCGCCCGGATCTCGGCCGGCTCGGGCGCCCATTGCCGCTCCTCGTGCAGGCGAAAGCCCCGCACCACGGCGCCGATGTTCTGCGTGTGCCCCCAGAGCTGGAGGTAGTTGGGCAGCAGCATGGCGACCGTATCGCCCGGCTCGATGAGGCGCAGCGCGGCGAGGTAGTTGGCCTCCGCGCTGCCGGTCGTGACCAGCACCTGCTCCGGCTCGGCCCCCGGGTACAGCGCCGCGATCCGCTCGCGCAACTGATCGGTGCCGTTCGACTGGCTGTACCCCAGCCGGACGTCGAGCAGCGCATCGGCCGGGCTCCCCGCGAGCTGCAGCAGCTCTCCCACGCTGAGCGGGTGCACACCGGATTCGGAGAGATTGAACCGCACCCGGTTCTCCCAGGTGCTCTGCCAGCGCTCGAGATCGAAAGTGACGAACGGCACGGCGGGCTCCTCGCGGTTCAGGCGAGCGTGGAGAGGTCCGAGGGCCGCTCCAGCCAGTAGTCCGGATCGAGATCTTCCAGATGATTGCGGTCGAAGGGTCCCCACAGCACGGCCGCGGTCTTCACGCCGGCCGCCCGGCCGCACTCGATGTCGTGGCGCGAGTCGCCGATGAACACGGCGTCGGCCGGCCGGCGTTCCAGTCGCTCGAGCGCGAGCAAGACCGGCTCGGGGTGCGGCTTGGGGTTGGTGACTTCGTCCGAGCCGACGACGACGTCGAACGCTGCTTCGAGGCCGGCGAGGCGCAGTCCCTTCAACGCGCCGCCGCGCATCTTGCTGGTGACGAGCCCGAGCGTCTTGCCGGCGGCATCGAGGCGCAGCACTTGTTCGACGACGCCCTCGTAGGGCCGCACCAGCTCGTCATGATGGGCGAGGTTGTAAGTGCGATACGTCTCCACCATGGCGCGGATCTCGGTTTCGTCCTGGGTCCATCGGCGGAATTGCACCCACAGCGGCGTTCCCAACCCCTCCATCCAGACGTCGTCAGGCGGCTCTTCGCCGCGGTGGGTCCGCATCGTGTGCCGGTAGGAGCGGAG
>JBGQHV010000124.1:0-10338 GCA_041498155.1 Gemmatimonadota bacterium
CCCGCGGCCGGACCAGCTGGTCATCGTCTGGGAGCGCAACCGCGCGGGCGCGCAGGCCACCAACGTCGTGAACCCCGGCAACTATCTCGACTGGCGCGACCGGGCGACGAGCTTCACCGATCTCGCGGCCCTCACCTGGTCCTCGATGACGTTCACCGGCAACGCGCCCGAGATCGTGCAAGGCCGATCCGTCACGCCGAATTTTGCCCGCGTGCTGGGCACGTCGCCAGCGCTGGGACGGTTCTTCACGCCGGCCGAGGCGTTGCCGGGCGGTCCGACGGTCATCGTGCTGAGCGATGGCCTCTGGCGCGGTCGCTTTGGCGCCGATTCCAGCGTGATCGGGCGCGCGGTGCCGGTCGCGGGTGGCAACGCGACCGTTGTCGGGGTGATGCCGCCCACGTTCCGGGCGATGCCGTGGGGTACCGAGGAATACTGGGAGCCGTTCCGGCTCGATCCGGGCGATCGGACGCGGCACGGCCGTTATACGATGGTGGTCGGCCGGCTGCGTCCCGGCGTGACCCGCGAGCGGGCGCAGGCCGAGATGGATGTGATCACGAGCGGCATCGAGCGCGAGCACCCCGAGTTCGACACGGGATGGAGCGCCAACGTCGTGTCGCTGACCGATCAGGTCGTGGGGTCGGCCCGCCGGGCGCTGCTGATCGTGCTCGCGGCCGTGGCGATCGTGCTGCTCATCGCGTGCGCCAACGTCGGCAACCTGATGCTGGTCCGGGCCGAGGGCCGGCGCCGGGAATTCGCCGTGCGCACCGCACTCGGCGCGCCGCGCTGGCGCCTCGTGCGGCAATGGCTGGCCGAGAGTGTGGTCGTGGCCGGCCTGGGCGGCGCGGCCGGCCTGCTGCTCGCCAAGTGGGGCGTGGATCTGCTGGTGGCCGCGGGCCCGGCCGGCATTCCCCGCGTGGCGGAGATCGCCCTCGACGGCCGGGTGATTGCGGTGACGGCGGGGATCACGCTGCTCGTCGGCATCGTCGCCGGTCTGCCGGCCGCGTTGGGGGTCGCGTCCGCCGGCGTCGCCGGAGGGCTGCGCGGCGAAGGTGGTCGGTCGATCGCCGACGCCGGATCCACCCGGTTTCGCAGCGGGCTCGTGGTGGCGCAGCTGTCGCTCGCCCTCGTGCTCCTGGCCGGCGCCGGTTTGCTGGTGCGCTCGCTCCACCGCCTGGGGGCGGTGAACCCGGGCTTCGATCCCGCTAATCTGCTCACACTGTCGGTCGAGCTTCCCCAGGCGACGTACTCCGATGACGCCCGCCGGGCCGCGTTTTTCGCTCGACTGCTGGAGCGCGTCGACGGCATGCCCGGCGTGTCGGCCGCGGGGGCCGTCAGCTTCCTGCCGCTCACCAACGGCGGCGCCTCAACCCGCTTCACGATCGTGGGTCGGCCCGCCCCCGAGCCCGGTCATTGGACCAGCAGCGACATCCGGATCGTCGATCCCGGCTACTTCGCGGCGATGCGCATTCCGCTGCTCCGGGGCCGTGGCCTGACGGCCGCCGACCGGGCCGATGCGCCGCCCGTCGTCGTCATCAGCGAAACGATGGCCCGGCAGTACTGGCCCGACGAGGATCCGATCGGCGCGCGGCTCCAGGTGAATTGGACTCATCCGGATGTCCACCCGGAGGTGATCGGTGTCGTGGGTGACGTGCATGTGAGCACCTTGGACGGCGATCTGCGGCCGACGATCTACTACGTGCAGGCGCAGGAGCCGTCCGGGTCGATGACGATCGTCACGCGTCACACCGCCGGTGCCGGCGGCCTCGCCGCCAGCGTGCGCGCGGCCGTTCGCGAGCTCGACCACGACCTCCCCGTGACCGACGTCGCGACCATGTCCACCCGGCTGGTCCGGTCGATGTCCGACCGTCGCTACCCGATGCTCCTGCTCGCCGCCTTCGCGGCGCTCGCCGTACTGCTCGCGGCGGTGGGCATTTACGGCGTGCTCTCCTACGCCGTCAACCAGCGCATGCGCGAGATCGGCGTGCGCATGGCCCTGGGCGCCCAGCGCTCGGACGTCCTCGGGCTGGTGATTAGCGGGGGGATGCGCTTGACGCTCGTAGGGGTCGCCGTCGGCGCCGTCGGCGGCCTGCTCGCCTCCCGCGCGCTCGGCCGGCTGCTGTACGGCGTCACGGCCACCGACCCGCTGACTTTCGCCGCGGTGGCGGGGTTGCTGGCGCTCGTCGCGTTGATCGCGATCTACTTCCCCGCGGCCCGCGCCACGCGCGTGGATCCGATGACCGTGCTTCGAACCGAATAGGTGACGCCATGGACACACTGCTCCAGGACATCCGCTACGCGCTCCGCCAGCTCGCTGCGCGTCCCGGCTTCACCGCGGTCGTGATCCTCACGCTCGCCCTCGGGATCGGCGCGAACACCGCGATCTTCGGCGTAGTGAACGCGGTGCTGCTCCGGCCCCTGCCCTACCCCGCGGCCGAGCGGCTCACCGTGCTGTGGGGCACGCGCGGGGGCCAGTCGCAGACGGTCGTCTCCATTCCCGACGTGCAAGACTGGCGGGCACGCAACCACAGCTTCGAAGACATCGGCATCGTGCGCCAGCAGAGCGTAAACCTCACGGGCGCCGAGGCGCCCGACCGGCTCAGTGGCGACTTCGTGACGGCGAGCACCCTCGCGCTGCTCGGCGCACACACGGCGATCGGTCGGATCTTTACGGACTCCGAAACGGCTGTGGGCAGCGGCCAACCGGTGGCGGTGCTCTCCTGGGCCGCGTGGCAGGGCCGCTTCGGCGGCGACTCCACCATCCTCGGCCGCACGCTGACCCTGAACGGCCGCCCCCACGTGGTGATCGGCGTGACGGCGCGGGACTTCCAGGATGCCTTCGGGCCCGTCGAGGTGTGGCTGCCGATCACGTCGGCGCCGAACGCGACCTGGTTCACGCGGGCGAACCCCAACGTCTGGGCCCTCGGGCGCCTGAAGCCCGGGATCACGGCGTCCCAGGCGCAGCGTGATCTCTCCGCCATCTCGGCCGATCTGGCGTTGCAGTTCCCCGCCACCAATGCGGGGGCCGGCGCGAGCGTCGTCTCGTTGCGCGCAAACGCCGTGGGGCAGGTACGACCGGTCCTGCTCATTGTTCTGGCGTTCGTCGGCGTGGTGCTGCTCATCGCCTGCGCCAACGTGGCCAACTTGCAGCTCACGCGCGCCGTCGCGCGCCGCCGCGAATTGTCGTTGCGCGCGGCCCTCGGGGCGAGCCGTTCGCGCATCGCCCGCCAGCTGCTCACCGAGAGTCTGCTGCTCTCCGTGCTGGGAGGCGCCGCGGGCGTCATGCTCGCGCGCTGGGCGATCGTCGGACTGCTGGCGCTCGTCCCCGGCGGGCTTCCTGTCTACGGCGACGTCACGGTGGACTCCGTCGTGCTGACGTTCTGCGCCGGCGTCACCATTCTGGCCGGCCTGCTGTTCGGAGCAGCACCGGCATGGCATGCGGTGCGCGCGAATCTCGGGCAGATCCTCACGCTCCGATCCGGGGACGGCGCCGTGGGGGGCCGGATGGACCTGCGCCACGTCTTCGTCGCGGTCCAGCTGGCGCTCGCCATCGTGCTGCTCGTCGGCGCGGGACTGCTGACGCGCAGCCTGCTGGCGCTGCAGCGGGTGCAGCCGGGGTTCGATGCCACGCGGCTCCTCACGGCGGAGTTCCGCCTGCCCGCGGTGAAGTACGGCACGCCCGAAGCGATCGCGGGGTTCATGACGCGCGCCGCCGGGGCCATCCGGGCCGTGCACGGCGTCCGAGCGGCGGCGCTCGTCACCGCCGTGCCGTTGAGCGGCAACTGGGGCGGTGTGACCTATCTCCCCGTCGGGCAAACCGAGCCGGAGCCCGGCGCCACGCCGAGCGCCCGCGTGAACGGCGTCACCGACGGCTTCTTTTCGACGATGCGGATCCCCGTGCTCCAGGGCCGCGATTTCGACGACCACGACCGGGCCGATGCGCCGCCGGTCGCGATCGTGAACGCGGAGCTGGCGCGCCGGTCCTGGCCGGGCCAATCCGCGCTGGGGCAGCGCTTGCAGGTCTGGACCCCGCAGCTTGTCGTGGTGACGATCGTGGGCGTGGTGGGTGACATCAAGCACCTCACCCTGAGTGAGCCGCCCGAGCCGCAGATCTACTACCCGATGGCGCAGAACCCCGGGATCTTTTCGAGCATCGTGGCCCGCACCGACGGCGACCCGATGGCGCTTGCCCCGGCGCTGCGCTCGGCCATCTGGTCGGTGGACCCCGACCAGCCGGTGTGGCGGCTGCGCTCGATGGAATCGATCGTCGGCCGGGACGTCGCGGCGCCGCAATTCACCATGCGTTTGACCCTCGCGTTCGCGCTGCTCGCGCTGCTGCTCGCCGCGGTCGGCGTGTACGGGGTGATGACGTATGCCGTGGTGCAGCGCACCCGTGAGGTCGGGATCCGGATGGCGCTGGGCGCGCGGCGCCAGCAGGTGGTGGGGCTCGTGCTGGGACGCGGCCTGCGCGTCGTCGGGGTCGCGGTCGTCGCCGGACTGGCCGTTGCCTTCGGCCTGGCGCCGCTCATCCGCGCGCAGCTGTTCGGCGTCACGGCCGCCGATCCGGTGACGTTCATCGCGGTGCCGGTGCTGCTGGCGGGCGTCGCGCTCCTCGCCTGCTACCTCCCGGCGCGACGCGCGGCGCGGGTGGACCCGATGGTGGCGTTGCGGACTGAGTAAGCCATCTGCCGTCGGCCATCAGCCATCAGCCATCTGGTGGTTGTGATTGCTGATGGCTGATGGCTGACGGCTCCAGACGAGGAATCCCATGGAAACCTTGCTCCAAGACATCCGCTACGCGGCCCGGACGCTGCTCAAGTCACCGGGCTTCACCGCCACCGCCGTACTCACGCTGACACTCGGCATCGGCGCGACCACCGCCATCTTCTCCGTGGTGCAGAGCGTGCTGCTGCGCTCGCTCCCCTATCGCGATCCCGGACAGCTCGTGATGGTGTGGGAGAACCATCCGCAGGAGGGCGCGCCGCGCAACCCCTTCGCTCCGGCGAACTACACCGACCTGCGGGCCCAGACGGCATCGTACGAGCGCCTCGGCGCGATCTATCCCTACTCGACGGTCAATCTCACCGGCGTGGGCGAGCCCGAGCAGCTCCGCCTGTTGCGGGTCGACGGAGACCTGTTCTCCACGCTGGGGGTCGCCGCACAACGGGGTCGCACCCTGGGCCCTGAGGACGATCGCCCCGGTGGTCCGAACGTTCTCGTCATCAGCGACGGATTCTGGCGCAGCCGCTTTGGCGGCGATACCGGGGCCATAGGGCGGAGCGTGACGCTCGGCGGCGAGCCTTACACCATCGTCGGCATCATGCCGCCCGGGTTCGCCCTGCCCACTTGGAGCGGCGACTTGATCGCCCCCCTGGGACTCGACGCGCAGACGGCGCAGCTGCGGGCCGTGCGCTTCCTGACGTTGGTCGGTCGCTTGAAGCCCGGCGTGGCGTTGCCCCGCGTGAACGCCGAGCTGGCGACGATCGCCGGACGCATCGCGGCGGCGCATCCGGAGACCAACACCGGCGTCGGCGTCACCGTGCTCCCGGTGACGCAGGCGGTGGTCGGAGACGTGCGGCCCGCGCTGCTGGTGTTGTTCGGCGCGGTGGCGTTCGTGCTGCTCATCGCCTGCGCCAACGTCGCCAACCTCATGCTCGCCCGCGCCGCGGGTCGCGGCCGGGAGATGGCGGTGCGAGCGGCGCTCGGCGCCGCGCGCCGGCGCCTCGTCCGCCAGCTCCTGACCGAGAGCATCCTGCTCGCTGCGTGCGGCGCGCTCGGCGGGCTCACCCTGGCCGCCTGGGGGATCGAGTGGCTGCGGCACCTTAGCGCCGTCGACGTCCCGCGCATCGCCGAGACGTCCGTGCGCTGGCCGGTGCTGCTGTTCACGGCGGGTGCGGCGCTCGTGACGGGGATCACGGTCGGCGTCGTACCTGCCGCGCAGGCGGCTCAGCCGCAACTCACCAGCGCCCTGAACGAAAGCGGACGCGGTTCGGCGGGTGGGCGGGAGCGGCGGCGGGCCCGGGCCGCACTGCTCGTCTGGCAGGTCGCGCTGGCGCTGGTGCTGCTCATCGGGGCGGGCCTGATGCTGCGGACCATGCAACAACTGCTCGACGTGCATCCGGGGGTCCAGGTGGATCGCGCCGTAACGATCGGCGTGCGGGTCGGCGGTCCGCGCTACCAGAATCCGCTGGCGACGATCGGGTTCTACGATCAGGTCACGGAGCGACTCGCGGCGCTCCCCGGCGTCCGGGCAGTGGGGGCGATCAGCGTCCTGCCGTTCGGCGCGAGTGGCCCGACGACGGGGCTGCGCTTCGAGCGGCGGCCGCCCGGCGGCGGCCCCCCGCCTGAGGCCGAATACCGTAGCGTCACCCCGGGCTATTTCGCCGCGATGGGGATCCCGCTCCTCGCCGGCCGCGGGTTCGAGCGGCCGGACCGCGGAGATTCCACGCTCCCCACGCTGGTGAGCGAGACATTCGCCCGCCGCTATTTCCCGGGGGACACCGCGCTGGGCCAGCGCATCCGGCTCGGGCCCAACCCCAACGCCGCGTGGCGCACCATCGTCGGCGTCGTGGGCGACGTGCGGGACCTCGGACTCGGCGCGCCGCCCCGCCCCGACGTTTACGTGCTCTTCACCCAGTCGCCGTCGGCCGCCATGTCGATCGTGCTGCGCTCGACCGGTGATCCCGCGACCGCCGTCGCCCCCGCGCGGGCGGCGATTCGGGCGCTCGATCCCGATGTACCGATCTCGAACGTCGCCTCGCTGCGCCAGCTCGTGGGTGGATCGGTGGCGCGCACCCGCTACGCCGGATCGCTGCTGGTGGGCTTCGCGGCGCTCGCGCTCGTCATCGCCGTCGTCGGGATTTACGGCGTGATGTCGTATCTGGTAACGCAGCGCTCGCGCGAGTTGGGCGTGCGCATCGCCCTGGGCGCGCGTCCCGGCGACATCCTCCGTCTCGTGCTGCGCGAGGGCGCCCGGCTCGGTGTGCTGGGCGCGGGGCTCGGCGTTCTCGCGGCATTCGGCACGACGCGCGCGATGGTCCGGCTGTTGTACGATGTGAGCCCGGCCGACCCGATCACCTACACGGCGGTCTCGTTGCTGCTCGTCGCCGTCGTGCTCGTGGCCTGCTACATCCCGGCGCGGCGCGCGACCAAGATCGATCCGATGGTGGCCCTCCGAACCGAATAGGAGCAAGACGATGGAAGCGTTGCTACAGGACCTCCGCCTCGCCGTTCGGCAGCTCGTCAAGAACCCGGCGTTCAGCGCCGTGGCCATGCTCACCCTCGCGGTGGGGATCGGCGCGAATACGGCCATCTTCAGCGCGGTCAACGCCGTGCTGTTGCGGCCGCTTCCCTATCCCCGATCCGACCGCCTCCTGGAGGTGACGTCGCACGCCGCCGAAGGCATGCGGTTCGGCGTTTCCTACCCGGATCTCCTCGATCTGCGCGGGTTGACCCGGGACTTCTCGGGCGTCGCCGCCTACAGCACGCAGCGCTACAACCTCGGCGGCGCCGGTGACCCGCGCGAGGTTCAGGCGGCGTTCGTGACGGCGGACCTGTTCGACGTGCTCGGCGTGACCCCGCAGGTCGGGCATGGCTTCAGCGCCGCGCAGGAGCACGACCCGGTCGCGCTGCTGAGCTACGGCATCTGGTCCACGAGCTTCGGGCGCGACCCCGCGATCCTCGGCCGCGGTATCGCGCTGGACGGCAAGAGTTACACCGTGGTCGGGGTGATGCCCCCGGGGTTTCACTTTCCCGACACCGACGTGGAGGTCTGGACGCCGGTCGGCGGGATCGTGGCGGAGGAGCCCCAGGCGCTGACGAACCGCGACTTCCACGCGCTCAACGCGGTCGCGCGGCTCGCGCCGGGCGTCACGGAACGGCAGGCGCAGAGCGACCTCGACGTGCTGGCGAAACGCATCGCGCTGGAGACGCGCAGTGACACGGGCCCGCGGCGCCTCGTCGCGTTCGGGGGAGGCCCCGCGCCCGCTCCAGGCGGCGGGACGCGGACTCGTGTGGCGGCCATCGACCAGATCGACTTGAGCGCGATCCCGCTGCGTGACTCCGCCATCGGCGACGTGCGCACCCGGCTCTGGGTGCTGCTCGGGGCCGTGGCGCTCGTGCTCCTCATCGCCTGCGCCAACGCGGCGAATCTCCTCCTGACTCGGGCCACCGCGCGGCGCCGCGAGATGGCGATCCGCCGCGCGCTGGGCGCCGGGCGGGGCCGCCTGATCCGCCAGCTGCTGACCGAGAGCGCATTGCTCGCGTTTACGGCGGGCGCGCTCGGTCTCCTGCTCGCGTCCTGGGGGCTGCACGCGTTGCTCGCCGTCTGGCCGCGGGCGCTTCCCCGCAGCTCCGAAGTCGGCCTCGACGGCACGGTCCTCGCCTTCACCGCCGGTCTGGCGATCGTGACCGGAATCGCCTTCGGTCTCGCGCCGGCGTTACGCGCCAGCTCGTTCCAGATCGAGGAGGCGTTGCGGGAAGACTCCGCCGGCACGAGCGGCGGGCGGCGCCGCCGCCGCCTCCAGAGCTCCCTGGTCATCGCCGAAGTCGCCCTGGCACTCGTCCTGCTCGTGGGCGCCGGCCTCCTCGTCAAGAGCTTCGTGACGCTCAACCGCGTGAACCCGGGGTTCGACACGCGGGACGTGCTCGCGGCCCGGGTCCGGCTGACCCCGTCGCGCTATCCCGAGGGACCCGCGCAGCAGCAGTTCTTCGACAACGTGCTGGCCGCGCTCGCCGCGCGCCCGGACGTCGCCGCCGCGGGCCTCACCGTCACGCTTCCCCTCTCGGGCAGCATGCGGATCATCGCGTTCGATCCCCATGTGGTGCGGGCCGATTACCCCGACCCGATCATGATCGCGATGGCATCGGTGGTCACGCCCGGGTACTTCACGGCGCTGGGGATTCCCATCCGGCGTGGTCGCGGGTTCACCGCCGAGGACCGGGTCGGCACGCCGCGTGTCGTGGTGGTGAGCACCCTCTTCGCGCGCGACCTGTGGCCGGGAGTCGATCCGATCGGGAAGCACGTTCCGATGGGGGGCCCGCGCACCGGCCCGCAGGACTACACCGTGGTCGGCGTGGTCGACGACCTGCGAATGGGATCGCTCGACGACGCGGGCGGCCGGCCGGCGCTCTATACCGCGGCGCTGCAGGAGGGCGGGCAACCGCAGATGTGGGTGGTCACCCGGTCGCGCACCGGTTCGCCGCTCAAGCTGGTCGGCGCGATTCGCGATGCCGTGCGGACGGCGGATCCCCAGCAGCCGATCGGCGACATCGTGAGCCTGGAGCAGCTGATCGGCCGGCAGACCGCCGCGCGGCGTTTCAACACCGCGTTACTCGGCGTGTTCGCGTTGCTCGCCCTCGCATTGTCGCTCGTGGGTATCTACGGCGTGACGAGCTATGCCGTCGCGCAGCGCACGCGGGAGATCGGCGTGCGGCTCGCGCTTGGAGCCACCTCCCGCGATGTCGTTCGCCTGCTCCTGAATGAGAGTCTGGCCCGCGTGGCCGTCGGGGTCGTGTGCGGCCTCGGGATCGCTTTGCTGGCGACCCGCGTACTCGCCGGGATGCTGTTCGGGGTCGCGCCGCGCGACGGCTCGACGTTCATGGTCGCGGCGCTGCTCTTCGCCATCGTGGCGCTGATCGCGACCTGGTTGCCGGCGCGTCGTGCGACACGGGTCGATCCGATCGTGACGTTGCGAACGGAATAGGCTGACGTCAGACGTCTGACGTCGGAAAGGATTCCGATGGAAACCCTGTTTCAGGACCTCCGCTACGCCGCGCGAGCCCTCACCCGGTCGCCCGCCTTCACCATCGTGGCCGTGCTGACGCTGGCACTCGGCATCGGCGCGAACACGGCGATCTTCAGCGCCCTCTATGGCGTGTTGCTGCGACCACTCCCGTATCCGGGATCGGACCGCCTCGTCGGCCTGAGCTACACGTACCAGGGGTACCACGATGTTCAGGACGTGACGTACCCGGCGTTTCAGTACCTGCACGACCACGGTGACGTCTTCGATGCCCTGGCCGCGTCGACGCCGGTGGGGGTCACCCTCTCCGCCGGTGCCGAGGCCGTTCACCTCGACATGTCGCGCGTGTCGCAGGAGTATTTTCGCGCCCTCGGCGTGTCACCGGCGCTCGGCCGCTCGTTCCTCGCGGAAGAGGATGCGCCGGGAGGGCCGAACACCGCCGTCCTGAGTCACGCATTATGGCAGCGGGCATTCGGCGGGGACGAGAAAGTGCTGGGTCGCGCCGTCCTGATCGACGGCACGCCATTCATCGTCGTCGGCGTCATGCCGGCCGATTTCCGGCCGCCCGACGAAGCCCAGGTCTGGTCCACCCTGGCCC
>JBGQHV010000125.1:0-10236 GCA_041498155.1 Gemmatimonadota bacterium
ATTGGTCGTGCTGCGCATCGGATTGGCCCGCTGGCGCACCGCCGCGATCTCACTCGCGGCGGGCGATACGGTCACGGCGCCGGTCGAGGCGCCGGAGTCGGCCGTGCTCTTGTCGGAGATCGCGGTGCACGCGGAGCGGCGTTGTCGCCTGCAGCCCGAAGAAGGAACCGGCGCCGCGACCCTGTGGGAGGAGGCGCGCAAGGCGCTGGAAGCCACGGAGTGGACGATCGCCCATCCGGTGTACCGGTTCCGGGCCAGTCGCTACGTGCGCATCTACGGCCCGGTCCCCGATCGTCCCACCACCGAGGAGCGCAGCCAGAGTGCCGGGTACTCGACCTGGCCGTTCGTGAGCCTGCCCCCCGAAAGTCTCGCCGCTGGTGGCTTCGCACAGCCCGATTCGTTGGGGGTGGTCACTTACTACGGTCCCGACCTGCCGGTGCTCCTGTCGGAGTCATTCCTCGGCCTGCACTGCTTCCGCGTGCGGCGCCCGGAGGGCGACCGGCAAGGTTCGCTGATCGGCCTCGGGTTCGAGCCGGTGTCGGGGGGCCGCGGCCGCGTCGATATCGCCGGGGTGCTGTGGCTCGACCAGGGCTCCGCGGAGCTGCGGGAGCTGGAATTCCGTTACACGAACCTGGGCCGCTGGGCGGGTCGCGGCGCCTCCGGGCTCGTGGTCTTCGAGCGTCTGCCGAACCGGGCCTGGGTCATCCGCCGCTGGTCCATCCGCATGCCCATTCCCCACGTCGGGCCCAAGCCGCTCGTGGCGGGCGGCCTGGTTCCCACGGCTCCGGTCGATACGATCGGCATCGCCGGATACCGTGAGGAAGGCGGATGGGTCACCGCCGTGCTGAGTGCGACGGGACGACCGGTGGCCGTGTATCCCGACGAGCCGTGACAGGAGGCGACGCCGCTACTTCGTGTCCTTCCACCGCTTCACGTCGAACACTCCGTCGGCGAGCGGCGTGTTCACCGTGATCTGGTCGTACTCCTCCATCCAGCGGCGCTGTCCATTCGCGAGGAACAGCACCTGGGCCGAGACCCAGGCCTTGCCGAACGCCCTATAGTCGTTGAATTGCGATTCACTGACCGCCGTCGTGTCGCGGCGGCCGGGCTCCAGCATGCGGACGAAGACCAGGCGCTCCTTGTCCACCCAGAATTGGCGCGTGTGCCCGTCGCCCGCCTTCGCGCCCACCACGTACACCGGGCGTCCCTGCCAAATCTCCTCGTGCATCGTGGCCAGGTCGAACCCGTACTCGCGCAGCTGGGCCAGCGTGCGCTCCACCGGCTGGGCGTACACGTCGAAGCCCAACACCATGAGAGGATGGACGAACGGGCTCGCCTGGACGAGGGTGTCGCCGGCGACGCTGAACTGCGAATCATGGACGAACAGGGCGCCGCCGTTCGCGGGGAAGCCCGGCCCTTCGCGGAAGTCGATGCGCAGCGATCCCGGGATGGCCGCCCGTTCGAACCACGTCGAGTGCTGGATGCTGTCGCCCGGCAGGTAGAGCGTGTTGTGCTGCACGAACGTGAGCGTGCGATACCACTGGCCGTCGTATTTGTCGTGCATCGCCCGGACGAGCGCGTCTCCGGTCTGCGGATCGCGTCCCACGAACAGCACGCTGAACAGCAGGAAGGCGGATTTCACCTGAGGGTCCCCCCGGACAATGGTGAGTGTGGCGCCGCGGCACGCCGCTCCAGGTCGGCGATGCGGTCGGCGACGGCCGCCTGCAGGACCGCGTCGCGTAACGGGCCGATCCCGCGATACAGCACCAGGGCGCGCGCGAACAGCGCCTGGTCGTCGGGCGGCGCCGCGCGCAGGCCTTCGACGTAGAGGTACTCGGCGGCGAGCAGGTGTTTCGCCGGATCGGGCCGCCCGGCGGTGGTCAGGATCGCGGTGAGTCCGTCGCCCGAGAGGGCGTGGACCAGCGGTAGCATCAGGCCGGCCCGGTCGGCGGCGCGCTCGAGCTCCTGCGCCGCGGCGGCGGTCGACTGGCCGATAACGAGCTCGCGGACGCGGGCCATGACCCGGCCCATCTCCTCGAGCATCCGCAGCAGATAGTCCCGGCGCTCCACGCTCAGGCCTGGAGGCGATACCCGGCTTTGCGCACCGTCAGGAGGTGCCGGGGCGCCTGCAGATCGTCCTCGAGCTTGCGACGCAGCTCGGCGACGTGGGTGTCCACCGTGCGCGAGAGCACGGCGGCGCTGTAGCCCCACACTTCGGTCAGGAGCTCGACGCGGCTGGCTACCGCGCCGCGCCGGCGGACGAGGGCCAGCAGCAGCTCGTACTCCTTGGGCGTGAGCGTCACGGGTTGTGCGCGGCGCAGCACGGTGCGTGAGGCGCAATGGACTTCGATGTCGCCGAACCGCTCGATGAGCGGTGCGGATGGCTCGGTCCCCGCGGTGGTTACGACGGCGCGCCGCATCAGCGCTTCGACCCGCGCGAGCAGCTCGAGCACGCCGAACGGCTTCGTGACGTAGTCATCGGCGCCGAGGCGCAGCCCGCGCACCTTGTCGGCTTCTTCGCCCCGGGCGGTGAGGATGAGGATCGGCGTTTGCCGGCCCTCTTCCCGCAACGCGCGCAGCACGCGGTAGCCGTCCATGCCCGGCAGCATGAGATCGAGGATGATGAGATCGGGAGCGCCGGCGCGCGCCCGCATCAAGCCCTTCGGTCCGTCATCCGCCACCTCGACCTGATAGCCTTCGATCTCGAGGTTGTTGCGCAGGCCGTAGGCCAGGTCGCGGTTGTCTTCGATGACCAATACGCGCTTCATGCGTCCGCCCGAGCGGGAGTGGGTTCGAGGGGAGGAGCGGCGGTGGGGCCGACGGGCCCGGGATGGGGCGCCGCCGGCAGCTCGATGACGAAGCGGCAGCCGCCGCCCGGGGCGGTCTCCACCCACGAGCGACCGCGGTGCAGCGCCGCGAGCTCACGGACCACCGACAAACCGATCCCCGTGCCGGCGACCGCGGAGCCGCGGTCGCGCTCGAGCCGCCAGAACTGCTCCCAGATACGCTCGCGGTCGGCGGCCGGGACCCCGGGCCCCTGATCCTGCACCCAGAGGCGCACGCGGTCGCCGCCGGGCGGGTCGATGCCGACCGTGACGACCTGTCCTTCCGGACCGTACTTCACGGCGTTGTCGAGCAGATTGAGCAGCATCTGACGCAGCGCCCCTTCGTCGACCCAGGCCACGACGCCGTCGGGCAGGGAGGTGACCAGGCGGACGTGGCGGGTCTCCGTCAGCGGCGCGAAGCTCTCCAGCACCGCCCGGATGAGCGGACCGACGAGTGTCGGCACGGGCGCCACGCGCAGCGACTGGCGCTCGGAGCGGGAGAAGTGCAGCAGGTTCTCCACCAGATTCGTCAGGCGGCGCGCTTCCTGGTCGATGATCTCGAGCGAGCGCGTGCGCTCGTCCTCCGTGCGGATGCGGCCCAGGACGAGCGTCTCGGCGAACATCCGGATCTGGGCGAGCGGCGTGCGCAGCTCGTGGGAAACGCCGGACACGAATTGGGTGCGCAGGGCCGCCAGGTCGGATTCCCGCCGCAGCTGGATCAGCGCGATCACGATCAGTCCCGCCGTCAGCAGTAGCAGCGTCGCCAGCAGCGGCAGCCGCGACTTGGGGAGGCCCCCGATTACGAGCTGGCCCGCGATACCGGGCCGCAGCGAGACGTCCACCTGCAGGTTCGCCACGAAGCTGCCCAGCGTGTCATGACCGGTAATCGACGACTGGTACTGGGGCACGCTCCGGTAGAGCGGCAGCCCACGGGCGTCCCGGACGATGACCGACCCGACGGAATCGAGGGTGACGCCGCCCGTCAGGGCTTTGACCAGCAGCGGTCCACTCGTGTCCACGAACGCGAAACTCGGAGTGAGCGCGTCCACGTCCACCACGAACCCGAGCACGCGGGCCTGCGCGTGGGCCGACGCGCGCGGCAGGGTGAACACCGTAAGCATCGGCGGCTCGCCCGGCGGACCACCCAGCACCGCGGCGACGTCCTCCATCACGGAGGGCAAGGCGTGCACCTGCACCGCGATGGTATCCGCGAGCCACGCTTGCCATGCCGCCGAGGGAGCGGGGCCGCCGAACGCGAAATTTCGCGTGGTGGTATCGAGGTCGTACACGTACCGAATGTGGCGGAAGAAGGGGACCGCCTCGGAGTCCTCGGGCGGCCGCGTCCGGGCCGGGTCGATCACGTGGCCGTACTTCCCTCGGGCGTGATCGACCGCTTTGATCGCGGGCACGAAATTGTAGTACCAGAGCGTGGCCGCGGTCCGCGACGCAAACCGCGCGGCGGCGTATGCGGAGTAGTCGCGCAAAACGCGCTCGGCCTGCGCCTTCTGGTACTGCGACGCACCGACCGCCTGCAACGCCAGCACCACCGCGAACGCCAGCGCCAGCACCAGGAGTGCGGTGATCGATGCCGCGCGGGGCCGTCGGGCGGGATGCGGAAAGCGCATGGCGGAGAATGCTAACTCGCAATCCATGTGCCCGCCCGCCGGGTTGACCGAACCCTGACAGGGCGCGCACGCGATCCCCACCGCGCCGCGTCATCACGGCGGCAGATTCCTCTCGACTTCACAGAGCCGCGGCCGGCGCGGTTGGAACCAAGACGCCACGTTGCGGTATTGATTGCAGGTCGTGGACCGAGGTGTGACGGCCACCTCACCCGACCGACCAGCCCGGCGAGCTATCAGCGCCGGGTTTGGTGTTTCCGGCCGCGGGTTGGCTGGATCATGGTGCCGCGGGCAGGACCTGCGTGTCGAAGACTCCTGTCAGGATCCGGCCACCGCGTTTCACCTGCACCCACAGGCGGTAGCGGCCCGGTTGGGGGAAGGCGTATGGGAATGCCACGGCGCCCGTAGGCGCTCCGCCCCCCATCGTCATCGCGCGCTCTGCGGTCGTGATCCTCGAGCCCAGACGTCCCCTCACCGAATCGCCGGGCTCGCGTAACGCGTATACGAGCTGCGAGGCCATGGTGATGGTTCCGGCCGGGTGCAGGTGGACGAACACCGCGCCATCGTCCCGGGCGATGGCCGTGTGGCTCGCCATTCCCATGTACGGCGCGAGCGCGGCCGGGCGGCCGTCGGGCGCGGTCACGGCGAAGCGCAGATCGAGATCGCGGCCGGCGACGAGTGACGCAGTGTCGCGCACCCACGACATCACCGACCCATCCTCCAGCTCGGACCGGAGCGAGCCGATGGCGGACGGCTGATGGCGCGTCCACCACGAATCGTCGGGGTCCGAGGCGCGCCAGGCGGCGCTGCCCCCGTCGACCATCAGCGTGTCGATCAACGTCTGCGTGAAGCCGCTTTCGTGTACCACGTCGGCATACAGCCGATAGTGGCCGGGGGCGAGGGGCGGCAGCGCCGTGACGAAATCACTCGAGTCCTGCATGACGGGGTGCAGGTGCGCGAACGCGTCCTGGTCGTCGCGCACCAGAAACAGGTGCATGAGCTTGCCGTGGTCGGGAATGAGCGGCGTGTACTGGCGATCCAGCCATTCGGAATCGGTGATCGCGAGGCGCAGCATCCGTCTACCGCCGGCCACCACCACATCCGACGCCACCTGCATGGGGCGGTACAAGCTGTTCCGATACTCCGCGTCCACGCCATCCCACCACCGCTTGCCGCCGAGCACCGCGACGGCGAGCAGCGGGACGGTGGCGATCCGGATCCACCACGACCGCCGCCGGCGCGCCGGGTCCGGTTCGGCGCCGGGCGGCAATACGCTTTCGCGCACCGCCGCACCGACGATCGTCAGGGCGCCGACCAGGAGGAACGTGCCGAGGGCGAGCAGGCCGGCCGCGAGGGGGGTGGCGAATCCGAGACGACGGGTCGCGATCGAGTTCACCGGGACGATGGCGCGGCCGGATCCCGCATCCCCGCGCACATCCACCTGGATGCTGTACGCGCCGCCTTCCATCAGCCAGAGCTGGGCGCTGTAGAGCCGCCCATCGCCCGCGACCGCTGTCGCACTGTCGGGCGGCGGTTCTTCCGCGGTCTGACGTCCGCCGCGCAGCGGTAAGACGAGGACCGCGCGGACACCTTCCCCCGTGAGGATCCGCACCGTGATGTCGGCCTGTCCGGGGACCACCCCCGGCGGCCGCACGATCACGCGAATTCCATAGGGACCCGCCGCGCCTTCGAAGATCGTGTCGGGACTGCCCACGTGCGCCGTGGCCAGGAGCGCCACGGCCGCGGCGACGGCCGTGCCCCCGAGCCGCCGCCGCACCGTCATCGCCGCACCCGCGCCATCCACGCGCCCCACCACAGCCCGAGGCGGGTCGACGCGACGCCGATGGCCACCGCGGTCACCACGCCCCCCGCGGTGAGGGGATCCGGCTTGATCCGCCAGAACTCGTAGCGCCACGGCCCGATCTGGTTGTTGTAGCTCCAGCGCTGGGCCCCGAACAGGAAGTTCTCGGCGCGCGGACTGATCAGGAATTTCGTGACGGTCCACTGCACCGCGAGCAGGACCAGGACGAACCCGATCCCCACCAGCGCGGCGCGTCCCCAGTCGCTCTCGGGTCCGCGACGCAGGACGAGGTCGATCACCAGCGCCGGGACGACGAGCAGGATGGGCACGGGCGGCGGGACGAAGCTGTGCACGGCGTTGTAGATCGGCGCGAGGCGCGGCGTGGCCGGAAACAGCGGCAGGACCCAGAGCATCAGGAGGTTGACCACCATGTAGGCCGCGGCGGCGGTGGTCGCGGGCCAGCGCAGGGTGGAGGCGCGGGCGGCGGCGGCGAGTAAGAAAGGAAAGACGAGCGCGCAGATCTTGTAGTAGCGGGCGTTGTGGGCGGCGTTCGGAAAGCCGATGTACTCGAAGCCCATGATCGCGGCATTGGCGACGAGCAAGCCGGCCGCATAGGCGAACAACACGCGGTAGGCGGTGGTGCGCCCCGCGTCCGCGCCCTCGGCGTGCTGGCGCGCCGCGAGCAGCAGCAAGGCGCCGACCTGAATGCCGGTGAACCCGAGCGCCAGGATGACGTGCGGCGGCGACAACACCTTCACGTCCAGTCCGTAGGCGTTGTGCCACCAGTTGTCGAACGGGGCGGACGCGATCATGGCGATGGCGCCCCAGATGCACACCCAGGCTCCGAGCGGTCCCCGGAATCCCCAGAAGCGCACGGACCGCTCTTTCTCGTCCCGCGTCCCGGCGAAGGTCGTGCGCAGCACCAGCACACCGCACGAGACACCGGCCAGGACGCCACCGAGATAGATGGCGAGGTGGGCGGGCGTCCAGAACGTGTCCCGGCCGACGGAGCGATGCCAGGAGATGTCCCAGATCACACCGACGATGACGCTCGTGGCGGCGAGCAAGACGGCCATGATGTGGGCCGGGAAGCGGTTGGAGTCGGCCGCGCGCGCGACGGTTGGGGCGGTGGCGGTGGTCATGCGGGCTCCTGAAGAACGGTGCTGCGCCCAACTCTAGCGATATCGCGGGGGTGACGCCATCGTTGGCGCCGTCGCCCTGAGGTCGCTCTCATGCCCGGTTGGTTGTCCAAAGAACGGATCATCGCGTCCCCCGGATTCAACCGGTGGCTCGCTCCGCCGGCGGCGCTGGCCATTCACCTCTCCATCGGCATGGCGTACGGGCTCAGCGTCTTCTGGCTGCCGCTGTCGCACGCGATCGGCGTCACCGCGGCGGCCCCCGGGGACTGGAAGGTCAGTACGCTGGGTTGGACGTTCTCCCTGGGGATCGTGTTTCTCGGATTGTCGGCCGCCGTGTTCGGGCGGTGGGTGGAGCGCGAAGGACCGCGGAAGGCCGGAGTGGTGGCCGCGTGTTGCTGGGGCGGCGGCTTTCTCGTCGCCGCCGGTGGCGTCCACTTCCACAACATCTGGCTGCTGTATCTGGGTCTCGGCATCATCGGTGGATGCGGGCTGGGGCTGGGCTATATCTCGCCCGTCTCCACGCTCATCAGGTGGTTTCCGGATCGCCGCGGCATGGCGACGGGCATGGCGATCATGGGCTTCGGCGGCGGGGCGATGATCGGGTCGCCGCTCGCCAATCTGCTCATGAACCACTTCAAGACCGCGACATCCGTCGGCGTGGAAGAGACATTCGCGACGCTGGGACTGATCTACTTCGTGGCGATGCTGGCCGGTGCGTTCGGGTACCGGCTGCCCCCGCCCGGCTGGAAGCCCGCGGGTTGGACGCCGCGGGAGGCCAGGACGATGATCACGTCGCGCCAGGTGCACGTCGGCCAGGCGTGGCGGACGCCGCAATTCTGGCTGCTGTGGACGGTGCTGTGCATGAACGTGAGCGCCGGCATCGGGGTCATCAACATGGCCTCACCGATGCTCCAGGAGGTGTTCGGCGGCCGGTTGATCGGCGCCGCCGGCGCGCTGCAGGATCTCACGGGCGCCCAGAAGACCGAGGTCGCGACGATCGGGGCGGGGTTTGCGGCGTTGCTCAGCCTGTTCAATATCGGGGGCCGGATCTGCTGGGCGTCGCTCTCCGACTACGTGGGCCGTCAGCGCACCTACGTTCTCTTCTTCGCCTTCGGCATCGTGCTGTACGCCCTCGCCCCGCACGCGGGGCGGCTCGGCAGCGTGCCGCTGTTCGTCGGGATCTTCTGCATCATTCTCACCATGTACGGCGGCGGTTTCGCCACGATCCCGGCCTATCTGGCGGACCTGTTCGGCACCCAGCATGTGGGCGCGATCCACGGGCGCCTGCTCACGGCCTGGTCGACCGCCGGCGTTCTCGGCCCGGTGTTGGTGAACTACATCCGCGAGTACGAAATCGGCCGCGGCGTGCCGGCCGCCGGGGCCTACAACACCACGATGTACATCCTCGCCGGGCTGCTGGTGATCGGGTTCGTCGCCAACGCGCTGGTGCGCCCTGTGTCGGAGCAGGTGTTCATGAGCGATGCCCAGCTTGCCGAGGAGCGCCGCCTGGCCCACGAATCGGGAAGCCGCACGTGAGCGAGACCGCGCGGCCGGCGGAGCGGGGGAGCTGGCTCATGGTGCTGATCGCCTGGGCGCTGGTGGGGCTACCGCTCGCCTGGGGGGTGTATCGGACGCTGCTGACCGCGGTGAAGCTGTTTCGCTGATTCAGGCCCGCTCGATGCGATACGCCTCCATCGCGAAGTACTCGGGGAGGCCGAGCCGGTCCGCCCGCGCGGCGGTTTCGAGGTTGCGCGCCTCGACCCGTTGCCAGAACTCCCGGTCGTCGTGGGCGCCGGGGAACGGCGCGGTGTCCTTCTGGGACTGGTGCTTGAAGATCGCCATGATCTTGGCGCGCAGCTCGTCCTGGGACAGCGGGACCAGCACGTCGGCGTCGGTGATCGTCCATTCCTGCCAGGCGCCGCGGTACAGCCAGACCTCGGGGCGGGCGCCGCCGCCCGCGCCGTCCAGGGCACGGTCGATCGCGCGCTTGCACATGCGGTGGGTGCCGTGCGGATCGGAGAGGTCGCCGGCCACGAACACGAAGTCGGGGCGCTCGGCGTCGATCAGAGCGCGCACGATGCGCACGTCTTCGTCCCCGATCGGGCGCTTGCGCACCTCGCCCGTCCGATAGAAGGGCAGGTTGAGGAAGCGCGCGGCGGTGCGCGGCAGGCCGACCGATTCGAGCGCCGCGATCGCCTCGGATTCGCGGATGTAGCGCTTCAGCTCCTGCACGACGGGCAGGTCCACATCCCCCGGGGCCTTCTGCTCGTAGTGCGACAGCACGGCCCAGCGCACCCGCCGGACCGCCGCCGGATCGACCTCCAACGCCGCCGCCGCGCGCTCGATGAAGTCCAGGTGGCGCCGCACGTCGTGATCGAACACCGCGATGTTCCCGCTCGTCATGTACGCCACCACAATGACGTTTTCGTTCTCCCGCAGCTTGCGGAGGATCCCGCCCATCGAGATCACGTCGTCGTCGGGGTGCGGTGAAAACACCAGCACGCGCCGGTGGGAGGGCAGCTTGCGCCGCCCGCGGATCTTGTCGCGCAGCCGGTTGAACACCTCACCGTTGAGCGGCCCCGGCGAGCCGGCGCGGGAGAGCAGCGGGCTCAGATGGTGGGTGGTGTAGTCCGCGGCCGTGAGCTTGAGGATGGCACGGCCAGTGCGCTCGGCGAGCCACACCACCGCGCGCTCCGTCAGGATCGGGATCCACTCCACGGGACCGAGCACCCACGGGGTCTGGATGCGCGTCAGCTCGGCCGCGGCGGCGAGGTCGAGGTAGACGGTCGCCTGGGGGTGGCCCTGGAGGTAGGTGGCGGCGATGTCGGGCGACGGCTCGCCTTCAACGG
>JBGQHV010000126.1:0-10235 GCA_041498155.1 Gemmatimonadota bacterium
TACCGCTACGATTCGACGCGCACCGAGAGCCGGCTCGCCCGCCTCGAAGTGGACGACGCGCTGCAGCGCGATCGCGGCCGCACCGACCCCGCCGTGGTGCGCGACGATCGCACCACCGAACCCGGGTCGCGCTACATCGATTTCCTCATCCCGGGCCTCTTGGGGATGAACCTGATGGGGAGCGGGCTGTGGGGGGTGGGGTTCTCGGTGGTGCAGGCGCGGACCAAGGGGCTGCTCAAGCGGTTCCTCGCGACGCCGATGCGCAAGGGGCACTACCTGCTGTCGTACATGCTCTCGCGCCTCCTCTTCCTCATTATCGAGGTCGCGGCCCTCATCGGGTTCGGGTGGCTGGTGTTCGACGTCGGCGTGCGGGGGTCGTTGGTCGCGCTGGGATTGGTGACCCTGGTCGGCGCGTTCTCCTTTGCGGGGCTGGGCCTGCTAGTCGCGAGCCGCGCCAAGACGATCGAGGCTGTTTCCGGTCTCATGAATCTGGTGATGCTGCCGATGTGGATTCTCTCGGGGACGTTCTTCTCCTACGCCCGCTTCCCCGACGCGATGCAGCCGTTCGTCAAAGCGCTGCCTTTGACCGGATTGAACGACGCATTGCGGGGCGTGATGATCGACGGCGCATCGCTCGTCCATGTGGCGGTGCCGCTCGGAGTGGTCGCCGCCTGGGGACTGGTGAGCTTCCTCGTCGCGGTCAAGATCTTCCGCTGGCGCTAACGGTCAGCTCACCCGGAGCAGCGCCAGCATCTTCTTCAGGACGCCGCCCGTCACCAGATCGAGCGCTTCACGGAACGCCGCGGCATTGGGATACCGCTCGGCGGGATCGCTGCGGACGGCCCGGCGCAACACGTCTTCCATCTCTCGTGATATATCCGCCCGGGCTTCCCGCAAGGACGGCAAGAGGTCGGTCGTCTGCTTGGCCAGGATGGCCTCGGGCGTGGGGCCCTCGAACGGCGGGCGTCCGAGCAGGGTGAAATACGCCACCGCTCCGAGCGAATAGAGATCGGTGCGCGGATCCACCCGCTCCCCCAGCAGCTGCTCCGGCGCGGCGAATTGGGGCGTGCCGCTGCGCGAGGTGGCTCCGCCGAAGCGGTCGCCCCGCAGCGCCAGCGCCAGACCGAAATCCGTGATCCGCAGGAGTCCGGTCGGTTCGAGCAGCGCGTTCTCCGGCTTGATGTCGCGGTGCACCAGGCCCAGCGCATGGGCGTGTTCGAGGGCGCTTAGCGCCTCGAATAGGACCCGGATCGTCTTCTGGGGCGGGAACGGTCCGTCCTTCTTGACGATCTGGGCCAGGTTGGCTCCCGGGACGAGCTCCATGACGTACCACTGCAAGCCGGCGCGGCTCTGGATGTCGTAGATGCTGACGATGTTGGGATGCCGCAGCCGGGCGGCGAGCTGCGCCTCGCGCCGGAACCGCTCCATCACCCCGGGGTCGGCGGTGAGCGCCGGGTGCAACACCTTGATCGCCACTTCCCGCTCGAGCCCCAGGTCGCGCACCCGGTACACCCGGCCAAAACCGCCCGATCCGATCTCCTCCAGCAGCTCGTAGTCGTCACCGAACGCGCGACGCAGTCGACGCTCGAAGCCCTTCTCGGTGGTCGAGGGGGCCGCGGCCGGCTCGTGGAACACACCCGCGTCGACCACGAAATCCTCGAGCATCTCGGTGGCCGTGAAGTACCGCTCCCGCGGGACCGAGCGCAACGCGCGCACCAGGACGCGCTCCACCGCCGCGGGGATCGCGGGCCGCAACGTGCGCGGCAGCACGAGGGACGCCGGCGGCACCTCCGGCTCGCGCCCGGTAAGTGTGTAATAGACGATCGCCGCGACGGCGTACACGTCGCTCGCGGGCTCGCCCGCCTCCCCGGCGCGGACTTCGGGCGCGGCGAACGGGGTCGCCTGGGCGGGGTCGTCGCTGGGGACGTGTGTGAGGCACCAGTTCGAATACCGCAAGTCGGTGATCACTCCGCGCCCCGACAGCTCGAGGATCAGCGTGGTCGGCACGATGCGCCGGATGATGATCCCGCGGGCATGGGCATGCTCGAGCGCGCCCAGCAGGTCGCGCACCAGGGACATGACGCTCGGGATCGGTCTCGGGCCCCGCCGCATCGCCTCGGCGAGGCTCTCACCGTCGATCCAGTTGGTCGTCCGGTAGGCGAATGGCCCGACTTCGTTGGCCGCGTACACGTGTCGCACCGCCGGGTGGTTCAGCGCCGCCAGCGTCTCGTTTTCGCGCAGAAACCACGCGCGGCCCGGCGAGTCGGGGATCAGATGCACGCGCAGGGCCACGCTCCGCTTGAGGCGACGGTCCCAGGCTCGATACAGCGCCCGCTCGCGCGACAGCTCCACCAGGTTGTCGAGCCGAAAGTCCGGCTCGAGGGCCGGTGTGATGCCGTTCAGCAGGTCGACGGACGGTGTGTCGGGAGGAGGTGTCACGAGCGACGAATCTAACGCGCCGCCCCCGTGGGGCGCGGGGAAGGGGGTAACGGGACCGTCACCACGGCCCATCCCGCCGTCCCCGTGCGCGCGTAGCGCGCGTCCCGCAGCGTCACCCGCACGCCATGCGGGCCCGAATCCACGTCGGCGGTGAGGAAGCGGGCGAACGCCCCGAGCGCGCGGCCGCCCACCGTTTCATGGAGTGCCAGCTGGACCTGGGGGTCGTAGAGGTGGCGCGGCAGCGCCCAGTCCCGGCCGGCGACGGTATCGCGAGAAGCGTAGATCGGCTCCCACTCGAACGGGGTACCGACGCGGGTCAACGCCGCCCAGCTCGCTCCGGCGCCAAAGCGGGCCACGGCCGCGTGTTGTGCCGCGCCCTTCGCCGCGCCGCTCGCCACCGCTTGCGCGCCCGCGTACGCGGCCAACAGGGTGAGCGACAGGACGGCCACCTGGCGGCGGGCGGCGACGCCGTACCAATGGCGGACCCACCCGAACGCGCCGAGCGCCACGAGGGCCACGCACGACCACCGCAACCAGGCGGACGCCGTGTCGGCCATCAGGTCGGCGAACAGGATCAAGGCGGCCACCAACACGAACGGGACCAGGTCACGCCAGTGCCGCTCCGCTCCCCAGGCGAGTCCCACGAGGGGGATCAGCCAGAACATCGGGTCGGCGATCGCTACCCAGTCGGCGTAATACCAGCGGGCGCTCCAGGGGAGCCAGGGCCGCAGGCCGTAGGAGCCCTGCCAGTCCATATACAGATGACTGCAGACCGCAACGGCGATCACGGTCAGGAGGGTGCCGAGCGAAACAGGGTGGAGACCCCTGCGGCGCTGGCGGAAGGCGAACACGCCCCACAGGGTTGCGGTGATCGCCACCGTCTCGACGGCGGCGCCGAGGAAGGAATGCGTAACGCCGCGGTGGGCCGTGTAGTAGGCGAGGGCGCCGCGAAATGGCCGGAATCCGAGGAACAACTCGGTCCAGTCGGGGGCGTTCGCGGCCACGGCCCCGATCCACCCGGCGGCCGGGACCTTTCTGCCGGCCACCGCGCGGCCCAGGGCGGCTCCGACGACCGCATGAGCGAGGTTGTCCACGCGCGGGTGAAGATAGCGCGTTCGCCCTAGCCACGGCGAACCGGGGGTGTAGGTTAGGCGGCGTGTCAGCTTCGGTGCCCCACACCCGTCGAGAGCGGCGCCGGACCCCGGAACGTCGCGCGCTGATGGACCGGCGCTCAGGGGTCGATCGGCGCGGCCGCGCCGAGCGTCGTCAGGCAAGCCTCGCGGTTCCCGCGGAGCGGCGTGGTGGTGTGGATCGCCGCTCGGGCGTGGACCGGCGCGACGATGCCCGGCGGATGCCCGGCGAACGCCGAGAAGAGCCACCCGACCTGCCCTCCTGAGCCCCGCGCCGTCGCCGCAATGCCGCACATCAAGATCCAGCTGATGACGACCGGTCGCACCATCGAGCTGCACGACGCCGTCGTGCAGCTCGGGCGTGATGCGTCCGCGACGATTCCGTTCACGGGCGACGATGCCCGGGTCGTTTCGACGCGGCACGCGGAGCTGCGCCCGGGCGGCGAGGGTTGGCGGCTCGTCGACCTGGGCAGCCGCAACGGGACCTATCTGAACGGCCGCCGCGTCCAGGGTGAGGCGCCGCTGGCGGTGGGTGACGAGGTCCGTCTGGGGGAGACGGGGCCGCGCCTGCTGATGGTGTCGCTGGGCGGTGTGGCCGAGGCCACGCTCGCCGAGCACCCGGTATTCGAAGACGTCGGGCCGGTCGCGGCGCAGGTGCCCGTGCCGGTGGCGGCACCGGGTCCCGCGCCGAGGATCCCCGAGTCCCGCCCCTACGGTATCACCCTGATCGCCACGGCTACGGGCAAACGGTTCGAAGCCCAGGGAACGCGCATCCGCATCGGCCGCGGGAAGGAGTGCGAGGTCCGCGCCGTGGAGGGCAGCGAAGGAATCGTCTCGCGCGTCCATGCGGAGCTGAGCGTCGGTCCCAGCGGCGGCCTGTCGCTGCGCGACGTCGGGAGCAAGAACGGCACGTTCCTGAACGGAGACAAGATCGGTGAACCGATGCCGGTGCGGATCGGCGACCGGATCACCCTCGGCCCGGGGGGGCCGATCCTCGTCGTGGAGGGGATCGGTACCGGTCCGATGAAGGCCGCTGTACGCCCGCCCGTGGCGCAGGGCATGGGTCAGAACACGGTGATGGGACTCATCAACAATGCCCTGGCGCAGGCGCGCGAGGAGCGGCGCCGGGGCGGCCGCGGCTCCACGGCCTTCTTCCGGGCGGTCGCCGATGAGGTCGGGAAGGATTCGCGGCGCAAGTTCCGCTGGCTTGCCGCTGTCATCACGGTTGTTGTACTGGTGCTCGCGGGCGGCGTGTACGGAGTCTACCGGTTGTTGTCGCAGCAGGTGGAGCAGACCGAAGTAGAGCGGCACACGGCGGAGGATTCAGCGAAGGCGGACGCGGATCGGCTGCGCCAGGCCCTCGATTCGGCCCGCGCCGAAGCGGCTCCCGCGGCGACCGTGGACAGCCTCCGCACGCAGCTCGAATCGGCCCAGGCCCGGACCAACGAGCTGCGGGAGGCACTGACTCGCGCGCAGGGGGCGCTGGGCCAGCAGCTTGCGACCGGCGAGACCCAGCGGCAGGCGTCCCAACGGGAGCTGGAGCGGCTGCGCGACCAGCTCACCCAGGCGCAGCGGAGCGCACCGTCATCGGGAACGATCGACAGCCTGCGGCGCCAGATGGCCGCGACCGAAGCGCAGGCCTCCAGCCTGGATGCGCGCATGCGGGCGATCCGCGGCACGGACTTCGCGGCCATCGCTCAGCAGAATCAGGCGGCCGTGGGGCTCATCACGGTGAGCTTCGGCAGGAATCTCTACAACGGCACCGGGTTCATGATCACCGCCGACGGCTACATGCTCACCAACTGGCACGTGGTGACCGACAGCGGCTACCCCCAGCCGGACACCACCTGGGTGACAATGGCGGATCAGTCGATCTCCCGCTACGCCGATGTCGTCGCGACCTCCCAGGACCGGGACATCGCGCTCATCAAGATCCGGGGGTATCAGGGTCCCTATCTCACCAGCATTGACTGGGGCGGCACGAAGTCGCGTCAGGGAGAGCCGGCGGCGTTGATCGGCTACCCCGCGGGGTCAGGGTTCGCCCACCTCCGTTCGTCGGTGGTGCGCACGTCCATGACGGCGGGCATCATCTCTCGCGTAACCGAAGATGTGATTCAATTCGACGGGATGACGGTGGGCGGGTCTTCCGGCAGTCCGGTCTTCAACGCCAACGGCGAGGTGATCTCCATTCACCGTGCCGGCCTTCCCCAGGCGCCGGGTTTTGCCCTTTCCGTGCCTATTCGCCACGCGGTGTCTCTGATGCCTCCGGCGTTAAAGGAGCGGTTGGGGTTACCCTGATCTTGCAGACTAGCCTGAAGTCCGCATTCTGCCATAATCCATAAAACACCAAATAGCATCAAGATCGACCGATGCGTGACCAATGGCCGCGTGTTTCGACCACTTGTGCCATGCACCGCAAGTTGTTGTTTGGCAATGTGATCGCTATGTTTGGCTGTGCTAGAACTGTCAAAAAATGATACATGTTGTAGGGGGAGTCCTACAGTAGGGCATGGCCATTGCCTAGGCACGCAGCCGGGCCGGGCAGCGCCCGGCTGGAATGTGAAGGTCACAGGACACCCCCATGGAGAGGACAGGACGATGATGAACAAGTTGATGCAGTCATCGCTGGTCGTGGTCGCGCTGGTCGCGGGTATCGCGACGGCCGCCGCGGCACAGTCGAATTCGGGGAGCATCACCGCCACGGCCGTGGTGCAGCAGCCGATCAACGTGGTCGGGGCCGTCAACATGTCGTTCGGGAACGTGTTCCCGGGCGTCAACAAGACCATCACGCTGACGACCGCCGGTGCCGGGCGGTTCGACGTCACCGGCCAGGCGACGTCTCCGGTGAACCTGGCGTTCACCGCGCTGCCGACCAATCTGGTGCTGGCGCCGTCGACCAACCTGCCGGTGTCCTTCATCGCCGGCTATAACACCACGAACTCCGCCGCCGGGGCGACATCGTTCCCGGTGGGAAGCGGCGCGGCCACCAGCCTCTCGGGCACCGGCGCGCTGTTCGTCTTCCTGGGCGGCACCGTGACCCCGGCCGTGAACCAGGCGGCGGGCACCTACACGGGGACCGTCACCCTTCAGGTTACGTACTAAGCCGATTCGCATACCCGGTCGTATGGGGAGCCGGACGGGCTCAGCGCTGGCAGGGGTCAATACCGACCTCTGCCGGCGCGTGCGTTCGGGGAGCCGAGTGCCGGTGTTGGGCGGCCTGGCGCTGCTCGCGGCACTCGCCGCCCCGCTGTCGGCGCAGCGGGCGATCCAGGTGACGTCGATCCGGTCGCTCGTGTTCGGGACCGTGTTCCCCGGCGTGCGCCGCACGGTCCTACGCACCGATCCCCTGAACAGCGGCCAGCTGGATATTCGCGCGACGCGGAACGCCCAGGTCCAGCTGGTGTTCACCTTGCCGGCAGTGCTGAATGGTCCCGCGGGGGCCACGATGCCGGTGAGCTTCGGCGGCAATGACGGCGGGTATTCCGCGACGCGCTCGGTGGCGAGCCAGGTGGGATTCGATCCGCGCGTGCCGTACGTGGCCCGGCTGAATAACAACTCGGCGCGGGCCTCGGTGTTTCTCGGCGGCAGCGCCAACCCCATCGCGTCGCAGCGCGCCGGCAGCTACACCGGCACGGTCACCCTCACCGTCGTGTACTTCCCATGAGCCGGCCCACGACCCGACCGGCATGGATCGTCGCCCTGGCGCTCGCTGTGGGCGGCACGCTTCGCGCGCAGGGTGTGATGATCGCCCCCCACGCGGTGTTCATGTCCCACGGGACGCGCAGTGGGGCGGTCACCCTGCTCAATCCCGGCACCGAGCCCGTGGAGGTGTCGGTCGCCGTCTTCTACGGCTATACGGCCACCGACTCGACCGGCCAGCTCACGCTGGTCACGGTCGATCACCCCGACTCGACGCAACCGTCCGCGGCGGGTTGGCTGCAGGCCTTCCCGCGGCGTCTCACCGTCGGTCCGCAGGAGCAACAGGTCGTGCGGCTGCTCGCCACGCCGCCGGCGAACCTCCCGGACGGCGAGTATTGGGCCCGCCTGGCGTTCACGGCGAAGGCCGGACAGCTGCCGGTCGCGGGCGTACGCGACACCGCCAACATCAAAGTCGGTCTCACGCTGCAGGTCCGGACGGTGATCGGACTGCATTACCGCAAGGGCATCGTGCGGACCGGGATCGCCCTCTCGGGGTTGCAGGCGGTCCGGCAGGGAGATTCGGTGGTCGTCCACGCGCGGATCGAGCGTCAGGGGAACGCCGCCTACCTCGGGACGGTGCACGGCACCGTCGTGGCACCCAACGGCCGTGTGGTGGGCGCGTTTCACGTACCTGTGACGGTGTTCTACGCCAATGAGCCGCGGTGGGCGGTGAGCATCGGCGCCGTCCCGGCCGACAGCTACCGGCTGCGGCTCGAGATCACGACGGAACGGGAGGACCTGCAGCCGGAAGTGCTGCTGCAGAGTCCCCTCGTGCGTGATTCGGTCCCGGTGACGCCGTGACGCCGCACCGCCTGGGCCCGCTCACGCGGCGCCGGCTGGCGGCGCTCGCCGCGCTGGGGTCGCTGCTCGGTCTGAGCGGCTTGTCGCTGCGAGAAGCGTCGTCGCCGCGGCTCGAGGTGGCGCTGCCGCGCGCCCCGATCCTCACCGCGTCCCGGCCGGTCGCCCCGGCGCGGCGCGTGACGCCGGTGGCCCGGGCGATCCAACCGGTCGTTGGTGTCGATCCGCCATCCTTCGGGTCCGTGACGGGGTCGGCACCTCAGCGGCCAAGGACCCCGGATCAGGCGCCGCCCGTCGGGAGCACGGTGCCGGATACCGTCGCGCCGTTCAGTGCCGGGACGCTCGATTCGCTGGCGACGCCCGTGCTCATCGAGCTGCGCATCGGCGACCTCGCGTCCACGACGGTGCAGGCCTATCGAGTGCGGACCGAGGCGCTGTTGCCGCTGGCCCAGCTCCTCACGCTCGCCGAGGCCCGCTATCGCCTCTCGCCGGACGGCGTGCTCGAGGCCTCAATGCCGCCGGGACCGCGCCGTTTGCAGGTCGCGGTGGGCCGGGACACCATGTCGTTCGGCGACCGGCGCGTGCGACTCGAGCCGGACTTCCGCCTGTTCAAAGATGGAGAGCTCTACGTCGGCGCCGAGCGGCTCGGCGATCTGCTGGGCACGACCATCATCGTGGATTGGTCGGATCTCACGGCCACGGTCATGGATGCCGACATGCTACCGATCGGCCAGCGCGTGCGGCGTGAGGCGGCGCACGAGGCGCTGGCGCGCCGCCGCGACCGTGCGCCCGCAGACCTCCGTCTCGGGCTCGATCGCCAGGCGTGGGACGGACTGGTGCTCGATTACTCATTGTTCGCGCCGGGCGGCCAACCGGTCGGGGCCGGATCGTACAGCTTCGAGCTCGGCACCGATGCCTTCGGCGGCTCGCTGGCGATCGGCGCCCAGAGTGTGGGCCGGGCGGACGCCGGCGTGGTGCGCGGCGACGCCTCGTGGACCGGGGTGTGGGAGAACCACCGCTGGCTGAAACAGCTCCGCCTGGGCGACGGCTTCGCGACCGGCCCGCGCGTGCGCGAAGTGCGCGGCGTCGCGCTCACGAATGCCCCGTTCCTGCGCCCGACGCTGTTGGGGACCAGTCAGTACCTCGGGCAACTGCAGCCGGGGTGGTCTGTGGAGGCCTATCAGGCCGGCCAGCTCATCGCCGTCGACACGACCGACGCCGCCGGACAGTACGGATTCGATCTCCCCGTGCGCTACGGCGAGAACCCGGTGGACTTCATCGCCTATGGGCCACTGGGCGACGTACGGCAATTCGGCCGCACGTACCGGGTGTTGAGCGATCTGCTGCCGGCGCGGCAGTTCGAGTATGGTCTGTCGGGCGGCGCCTGTCGCGACGCGCGCTGCCGGGCGAGCGGCAACCTCGACCTGCGCTATGGACTGACCTCGCGTGTCACGCTGCAGGGAGGCGCCGATCGGTTCTGGCGTGACAGCCTCGCGGATCTGTGGCACCCGTACGCCCAGGTGACGGCGAATCCGACCAACGATTGGGCGCTCGAGCTCTCCGGGGTCGGGAACGCCCTGATCCGGGGCGCGGTGCTGTTCGAGCCGTCGCTCGATCTACGAGTGAGCGCCGAGGCGGCGGCGTTCGACACGCGCCCCGCGGCGCCGATCGTGACCGTCGCCGGCCAGCGGTCGGCGTGGGCGCTGTCGGCCTTCCTTCGGCCGCTGCCGCGCTATGGGCTGTTCTATTTCGAAGGGAGCCTCGACCAGACCCGCGGTCTCTCGGGAACGACGACGCATGCCCGGCTCGGCGCGTCGGTGCAGACCGGGGACGCCCGGCTGATGCCCTATGCGCGCATCGAGCGGCAGGCGGCGGACGGCGCCGGCAGCGGCGCCGTGACGCAGCCGTTCGTGGGCGTGAGTGTGTTCGTGCTGCCGCAGCCGCGGTTGGGTCCCATCCTGGGATCCACGTTCATCCGCGGCAGCCTCGAGTCCCAGGTGCTGGCCGGCACGCCGAAGCTCACCCAGGCGGCGGTGTACGCGTCGCGTCCCCTGTGGGGCGGCGTGAGTCTCGAGACGGGGGTCGTGTGGCAGCGGGGGAACCGCGGGCCGCTGATCCAGGTCACGCTGAACACGTACCTCTCGGCGGTGCGATCCTTCACCACGATGA
>JBGQHV010000127.1:0-10168 GCA_041498155.1 Gemmatimonadota bacterium
CACGAATTCGGAGATGCCGTCATTGGCGCCCCGGGCGATGCCCATCCGTGTTTCGATGGCCCGCAACACCAGGTGAGACGCGTGCTGATACGGCGCCGACGTGCGGCCGTACCAGGCGTCGTTGGTGACGTTCACCAGAAAGTCCGCTCCGACGGCACGATAGCGGCGTGCCAGTGCTTCGAACACCGACTCGTAGCACACCATGACTCCGAAGCGCCCCATCCGGGTGTCGAACAGCGGCAGGTCGCTGCCCCGCCCGAAGCCGCCGGACCATCGCCCCAACCCCGGGAGGGCCCGGAACCACCTGACCGGAACGAACGGCACCCGCTCCACCACCGGGACGAGGTAGTGCTTTTCGTAAACGGGATGCGGCCGCCACAGTCCCAGCGTATCGAACAGAAATGCGGCGTTGTAGGTCTCATAGACGCCCGGGCCGCGGAATTCGACGTGGATGCCTCCGGTGAGGATCGGCGTTCGCGTCTGGGCGGCCAATCGGCCGATGGCCGTCTGCCAGTCGGGGCGCTGAGTGAGGTAGTCCGGCAACGCCGCCTCGGGCCAGATCACGAGGTCCGCAGGCGCCGCAGCACGGGCTTGCCGAGTCAGCTCGAGCAGGGTCGCCACCTCGCTATCGGCCCGGGCCGGGTCCCACTTCTCGTGGAACCCGATGTTGGGCTGGATCAACGTGATGGTGCCGACGGGCCGGAGCAGCAGCGTTCGCTCGCGCCAGACGCCGTACGCGGCGGCGAGCACAATCGTCGCGACCACGGGCAGCGCCTGGCGCAGCACCGCTCGCCACTCCCCCCACCGCCCCATCGCGCCGGCGAGCAGGACGTTGCACCAGACGAGCCACCACGTGACCCCGCGCGCACCGGCGAGGTCGGCCCATTGCACCAGGACCCGGGCGTCGGCGAGGGAGGTTCCCAGCCCCAGCCACGGGAAGGAGACGTCGCCCAGGTGCCCGATGCCCCATTCGAGCGCGGTCCAGCAGATCGCGAACACGACGGCGAGGGGGATACCCGGATGGGCGCCGCGCACACGCGTCACGAGCCAGAACACCCCCCCGGTGAACACACCGAGGCAGAACACGGTCACGGCGTAACCCACAGCAGCCAGGGGTGTGAAGTGCCATAGCGCGACCACGATCCAATACAGCACCAGGCCGTTCGCGACGAGGCCGTAGCGGAACCCCCACGTGTATGCCCGGCGCGAGTCGCCGGCCGCTTCGAGCAGCAGGACGCCCGGGATGAGCGCCACGAAACTGAGAAACGGGAGTGGAAACGGCGGGTAGCTCGTCACGAGGCCGAGCGCGCCGAGCCCGACCAGCAGCCAGCGGCGCCGGTCGCTCACAACTGAACGTCGCGCCCTTCGTCGGCGGAGCGATAGACGGCGTCGAGCACCCGTTGCAGCACCAGCTGATCCTTGGGTGGCGGCGCGTTGACGTCGCCGCGAATGACGGCGAGGAAGTACGTCCATTCGGCGCGGTACGACTGGATGAACGGCGGCTCGCGGCCGGTCGCGCCCGTCGGCGTCACATCGGTGGGAGCGCCGTGCACTTCCTTGTAGACCCGCAGCGGCGCGATGTCGGCGGTGCCCTTCTTCCCCACCATCTCGAACCAGAAGCGCTCGCCGCGGCCCAGGTGACGCCAGCTCACCGCCACGCCGATGGAGAGGCCGTTCTCGCACACGATCAAGGCCATCCCCATTTCCTCGACCGTTTCCCGCCCGCCGCCCACGACCGTCGCCGAGATGCGCTTGGGAACCGGCCAGCCGGCGAGCCAGAGTCCGAGATCGATGAGGGGCAGGCCGAGGTCGAGCATCACCCCTCCGCCCGCCTCGGCGCGGCGCAGCCGCCACCCCAGCTGGGCCCGCGTGGCGGTCGGCTGAAAAGTGAACCACCCGCCCCGGATCATGTCGATGGTCCCGAGCTCGCCACCCGCCAGGAACCCCCGCACCGCCTGCACGTCGGAGCGGAAGCGGTGGTTCATGGCGACCATCACGCGCTTCCCGTAGCGTTCGGCGGCCTGCAAGGTGCGCTCGATGCCCGGCAGGCTCAACGCCAGCGGCCGCTCGCACAGGACGTGCACTCCGGCCGACAGCGCCGCCACGACGTGAATCTCGTGGAGATGATTGGGCGTGCAGATCACGATGGCATCGGGCTTGGCGTACCGCAGCACTTCTTCGATGTCGTCGTAGGTATCACGGACGTCGAAGCGCCCGGCCAGCGCCTGCGCCTTGGAAAGATCGTTGTCGCAGATGGCGACGATTTCCACGCCCGGGATCTTGCGCAACACCGGGAGGTGGGCCACCTGCGCCACTCCCCCGGCGCCCACGACGGCGACGCGGATGGGATCGCTCACCGGCGCTCCCGCACCCCGGGGAAGCGGTACATGAACCCGACACGCGCGGACCCGGTCGAGAAGTCGCTGAGCAATGTGCCGCGCAGCTCGGCGGTCAGCTGCCACGCGGGGGTCAGCGCCACCGCCAGGTCGACCGTACCGTTCAGCGCCGGCGATACGCCATCGAGCGCGTCCTCGATGAAGGTTCCGTTGATCGCCTGGCCGCTGCCGTTGCGAAAATGCGCACCGGCCCCCAGCCCGAGGGCGACCAGGACCGGTCCGCCTTCGTTGAAGACGTATTGCAGGTCGAGATCGGCGATCACATCGGAGAGGTTGACCCGCCCCACGTCGATCGTCGCGTTCGAATCGGGATCGGTGACCAGTTTGAGCAGCGAGCGGTTGAAGCGGGTCACCGCCCGCCCGGTGAACCGCGACCGGGTGTAGGAAACGCCCAGCAGCACGCGGACGTGCGGTGCGAGATGCCCGGCGTCCAGACGGAGGCCGCCGATCAACGCGCCGCGCAGATCCTTGGTGGAGACCGAGCCGAAGTCGAGCTGCACACCCGAAAGGCGAAGCTCGTCATACGTGAACTGCGAGAGCACGCCCTGGGCAGCGAGGCCCCGGAGGCTCCCCAACTGCAGCGCGCACACGACCGCGGCGCGCAGGATGAGTGCTTTAGTAGAGTCGTTCAACCGTCGTCCCCGGAAAATAGGTGGCGAGTATCCGCCGATACGGCTGTCCTGCCCGGGCCCGTCCGATGGCCCCCCACTGACACATCCCCACCCCATGTCCCGCGCCCGTGCCATCGAGAGTGAGCTGCCCGACGCCTGAGTCCGAGCGGGTGACGAAGACCCGGAATGCCGTGCTTTGGAGCAGTTGATCGGAGCTGGGTCGCAACACGGTCCGGACGTCGGGACCCGCGATGCGCACATCTCCATGCGCGAATACCACACGCAATTCGGCGACATGGCCGGACGAGCTCGTGCGGGTCACCTGGACGTCGGTGATGCGCTGCAGGCCGTCACCGCTGACCTCCATCACCGTCGCGAGCGTCCGCGTCAATATAGCGCGCAGCGTGGTGGCGTCCCACTGCGCGCGCCAGCGGAACCGCGGCGAGCGCTCGCAATAGAAGTGTCCGCCGCCGCTCGCGTCGGACACCGACCGCAGGTACGGTTGCCGCTGCGCGGAGCGGAAGACTTCCTCCACGTCCGCCGTCCGGCCCCCGCACGTCGAGTGATAGTAGGCATCGATCACCCGGCCGTGGTAGCGCACCACCAGGCCCGTCGTCGCCCGAACCGCATCCCATGCCTGCGCCGTCTCCACATCCACCCCCAGGTACACCTGATCGCGGGTGTCGGCCGTGGCGTCGAATCCGTCGGCCTCCCAACGGCCGCGGTTCCGCAGCGCGAAGGTGCGGGCGACGACGGCCTGCGCCAGCAGCGCTTCCCGCTCTTCGGGGGCACGGGTCCCCATTTCCTGACTCAACACCGCCGCCAGGTAGCTCTCGAGCGACAACCGGCTGATGAGGGTGAGCCCCGTCCGGCCCCGGATCACATTGACGCGTCCCCGGTAACGCCGTCCGTTCGCCATCGCGAACCGGCCTTCCGTGACGTTGACCGCCGTAATCCCCCCGTGGCGCTCGGTTCGGGAGCCGTCCGACCGTACCACGACGAGTCCGCCGGAATCGGGAACCACGGTCCACGTCCGGCCCGCCGGGATCGCGCCCACCGGCGTGCCGTTGCCGTCGTCCGCCACGAACAGCTCGCCGTCCCCGCCGAGACGCACGTTGGCCGCGCCGGTGGCAACTCCCACCCGGAGCTCCGGCTCGGGGCCGAGCGCTTCGGGTTGCGGCCGGGGGCAGGCCACCGACGCCACCAGGGTCGCCGGCACGAGCCATGAAAAAGGCGTCCCGCGCCATCCGCGGAACGCCGCCGTCCGATCGGTCTCTCCCGAGACCACCCTCATGCGATCGCCACCGCCCGGAAATCGTAGTCCAGGCTGTCGGTCAGCCGGGCACGCACGAAGCTCCCGCTCTCAGCCCACCCACCGTTGCCCAGATAGGTCACCCCGTCCACGTCATCCGCCTGCCACGCGACCCGCCCGACGTGCGTCGCGCCCCCGTCCAGCGGGTCGGCCACGCGGTCGACCAGCACCGTCGCCTCCCGGCCCACGAAGCGCGCGAGCCGCTCGGCGGAGATGGCGCGCTGCACTTCGAGCAGCTCCTCCAGGCGATCGCGCTTCTGCTCTTCGGGGACATCGTCCGGAAACTGCACTGCGCGCGTCCCCTCCTGCGGCGAATACGCGAACGCCCCCAGCCGATCGAACTGCGCCTCCTCCAGGAACGCCAACAGCTCCCGGAATTCGGCGTCGGTCTCGCCCGGGAATCCCACCAGACACGTCGTGCGGATCGCCAGGTCCGGAACGGCATCGCGCAGCCAACGCAGCTTCTCCCGCAGGGTCCCCTGGCGCTCGGGACGCCGCATGCGCTCGAGCATCCGGTCGTTCGCATGCTGGATCGGCATGTCGAGGTAGGGCACGATGCGCGGCTCCCGGGCCATGCGGTCCACCAGCCGCTCGGTGATGCCCGCGGAGTACACGTACAGCATCCGGTACCACGGCACCGACGTCCCGGCGAGCAACGCGTCGAGCAGCTCGGGTAGCTTCGGTCCCTCACGTCCGAGATCTCGACCCCAATGGCCGAGGTCCTGGGCCACGAGGTTGATCTCCTTGGCCCCTTGTGCCTCGAGCGCCTGCGCTTCGCGCACCAGACGCTCGAGCGGCTCGGAGCGGTGCTTGCCGCGCATCAGGGGGATGGCGCAGAATGCGCAGGTGTGATCGCACCCTTCGGAGATCTTCAGGTACCGGACGTGCGGCTGATCCCCGAGGAACTGGCGAACGCCGGGATGGGCGGCCACCGGATCGGGCAGGAGCCCGCGCTGCGCCAGCTCGGGAACCAGGAGATGGAGGTCGGAGAAGCCGAGAAACAGGTCCACTTCCGGCATCTCACTGGCCAGCTCGGCGCGATAGCGCTGCACCAGGCACCCGACCGCCACCACGGCCTTTACGTCGCCCGTGCGCTTGAGCTGGGCCGCCTCGAGGATGGTGTTGATCGATTCCTGCTTCGCGGCGTCGATGAACCCGCAGGTGTTGACCAGCACCACGTCGGCGCGGGGGAGATCGGCCGTGATGACGGCGCCGTGCCCCACGAGCTCCCCCACGAGCCGCTCGGAGTCCACCGTCGCCTTGTCGCAGCCGAGCGAGATGACGCCCAGCTTCATCCGCGGTAGTTCCCGAACCGGAGCTCGATCCCGAAATCCTGCGTCCGGAGGAACGCCATCACTTCCTGCAGCTCGTCCTTCGAGGGCGACTGCACCCGGACCTCTTCGCCCTGAATGGAGGCTTGGGCTTTCTTGAATTTCTTGTCTTTGATCGCCTTGACGATCGCCTTGGACTTCTCTTGCGGAATTCCCTGGGTCAGCTTGATCTCACGCCGCACGGTGTCGCCCCCCGCCGCAATGACTTCACCGAGCTCGAGATTCTTCACCGGGACCCCGCGTTTGATCAGCTTTCCCTGCAGCACGTCGAACAGCGCCTTCATCTTGAAATCGTCGTCCGCCACGAGGGTGAGGATCGCCTTCGTCCGATCGAAGGCGATCGAGCACTTCGATCCCTTGAAGTCGTAGCGCTGGGCGACCTCTTTGGTCGCCTGATTCACCGCGTTATCGACTTCCTGCAGGTCGGCGCCGGTGGAAACGTCGAAGGATGAGAGGCCGGCCATCTACGAGAGGAAGCTTTCGAGCGCGCGCGCCCGGCTCACGTGCCGCAGCCGCGCCAGAGCCTTCTCCTTGATCTGGCGCACCCGCTCGCGGGTAATGCCGAGCAGCGAGCCGATTTCTTCCAGCGTCATCGGCTCCTGTCCCTCGAGCCCGAAATAGAGCCGCAGGATCTTGGCCTCGCGCTCCTTCAGCGTGGAGAGGACCCCCTCGATCGATTCGGTCAAGGCGTGCTCGAAGATCTCGTCGTCCGGGCCGGGATTCTGGGTGTCGGGCAGGTAGTCGAGCAGCTTGTTGTCTTCACCGGGAGTCAGTGGAGCGTCGAGCGAGAGGTGCGCCTGGGAGATGGACAGGGTCTTGGCGACTTCTTCCTCCGAGATGTCCATCCCTTCGGCGATCTCCTCGACCGTAGGCTCCCGGCCCAGCTCCTGCAACAGCGCCGAGGAGCGCTTGCCGATGCGGTGCAGGGTCCCGGCGCGGTTCAGCGGGACCCGGACGATGCGCGATTGCTCGGCCAGGGCCTGGAGAATCGCCTGCCGGATCCACCACACCGCGTAGCTGATGAACTTGATGCCCTTGGTTTCGTCGAACTTGTGGGCGGCCCGGATCAGGCCGAGGTTGCCTTCATTGATGAGGTCGGAGAGCGAGACCCCCTGATTCTGATACTTCTTGGCGACGCTCACGACGAAGCGCAGATTCGACCGCACCAGCTTGTCGAGTGCCTCGGGGTCGCCGCGCCGGATCCGCTGCGCCAGCTCGACCTCGTCCTCCCGGGTGATCAGGGGGTACTGGCTGATTTCCCGCAGGTACTGATCGAGCGATCCCTCGTCGAACGAGACCCGCTTCGCCGTGTTCAAGCGCATGGAATGGCCATCCCTCCGTGACGGCGGTGAACACGGAATACGACCCGGCGCCCCCCGAGTGCGAAGGCGTGGGACCATCCCGGCTCACCGCCCGGTCAGTGAATCAACGACCCGAGCCGGCTCCACCGAATGTCGGTCAACCAGGGGAGCGCGTCGTGCGTCTCCCGATCATAGCTGAAATACACCACCAGAGTTCGTCCCTTCACCGCCGCCGCGTCCACGAACCCCCAGTAGCGCGAGTCCGAGGAATCGTCGCGGTTGTCGCCCAGGACGAAGTACTTCCCGGGGGGCACGACCAGAGGCCCCCACGTGTCGCGACTCGGATGATACCGACTGCGGTCCTCCTCCGAGCTCGCGAGATAGAACGGCCGCTGCCAATCGAAGTCCGGGCGCACGTCGTCGTTGCGTGGATCGATGCGCAGCACGTACGACTCCTGCAGCGCTTGACCGTTGACCGTCACCACGCCCGAGCGCATCTGCACCGTGTCCCCGGGCGTCCCGATGACGCGCTTGACGTAGTCCTGGCTGGGGTCGCGCGGAAAGGCGAACACGATCACGTCGCCCCGGCGTGGGCTGCGAAAGCCCGGCAGGCGGGAGCGTGTGCCCGGGATCTGTGCGCCGTACAGCGCTTTGTTGACGAAGAGAAAGTCGCCGGTGAGCAACGTACGGGTCATGCTGCCGCTGGCGATCTGAAACGCTTCGAAGAAAAAGGTCTTGATGACGAGGAAAAGGACGAGCGCCATGCCGAGGGACCGCATCCAACTGTCGAACCAGCGGGCGAGGCGGGAACGGCGCTGCTCCGGGGCAGCGGGCCCCCCGGGCACTGGATTCGCGCCCGGCCCTACCACCGGGGCCCCCAAGTCATGCATGGAATTCACTTTACAAAGATGAGGCGCAAGGCGCAACGGTCACCGCCCACCCTCTTTCCCCGGCCCACCCCCGAACGCGGGCCCGGAACTCCTCCGGCCGGTCCCGATGACGGACCCGGGCGGCGAGGCACACCGCCTCCCCTTCGCGCTCCAACCGTACCCAGCGAGGGTGAATGTCGACCAGCGTGTCGAGGGCGTCGTCGTCGAGCGAGGCGCCGCGCAGGGCGAGGAGGACCAGCAAACTCTCGAATTCCACGGCTTCACACTACGACACCGATGGGGCACCATCGTCATCCGATGATTGCAACGAGGTACCTTTTGTCGCTCAAAGCCCTTCCCGACCCACGAGCAGCGCGGGCGAGGCGCGCGCCGCCTGCCAGGCCGGCATGAGCGCACCGGCCAGCGCCGCGAGCGTGAGCAGCACCCCGAATCGCTCCGCTACGCCCGCGTCCCACGCAGGCAATCCCGCCACCAGCGACGTCAGCGTCCCCCACACCAGCCCGCCGCACCAGCACCCGATCGCCACGCCGCCCACCGCGATGCCGAGCGCCCGCGAAAGGACGAACCGATACAGATGGCGTCGTCGGGCGCCGACAGCGCGCCGGACGCCGAGATCGTGGAGCAACGACGTGACCCACAGGCGCAGCACCACGAAAGTGCCGATCGTCGCCACGGCCAGCATGACCCATCCCTCCAAACCGAACACTCGGCCGAACCAGCGGATGGGTGCGGCCTCGGCGTTGAGCAACCGGGATTCACCGGTCCGTGTGGTCGCGGCATAGCTCGTCCCCAGCACGACGCGGAGGTGCCCCTCCACCGCCGCCACGACCCCGGAGTCGCCGCGAGCGCGCACCAGCAGGTCCACGGCGGCGATCGGATGCTGCAACACGCTCAGATACACGGCGTCGGGCGGCTGGAAGCCGCCACCGAATCCGGCCGGCAGCTGGTCGGCCACGACGCCTACCACGGTGTACCAGCGCGCCGGCGCGTGGCCCACCTGGATCCTGCGGCCCACCGCCCGCTGATCCCTGAAATGACTGGCGGCAAGCGACTGGCTCACCACCGCGATGGGCGGCGCAGCAGCGTCATCCGCGTCCTTGACGCTTCGGCCCGCCGTCACCCGGAGCCCCATGGTGCGAAACGTGTCGGCGCTGACGAGGTATTGCGCGGCATAGACGGTGTGAAACGGGACGTAGATCCCCCCCCACCCGCACTGCCCGCAGTCGGTGATGACGACGTCGCTCTGCCCGAGCCCCAGCGGCGCCGCGGGACTCGTGAGGCTCACGGCGGTCACGCCGGGTTGGCTCCCGAGCCGATGCAGCAGCGCGGCGTAGCGCTGGGCGCGTTGGGCGGGGTCCGGCTCGGCTAGCGCGATGCCGAACACCTGGCCCCCACCGGCTTCGGCCCGGACGCGGCCACGCAGCCGGGTCGCATGATCGGCGAGGAGCGTGGACGCCGCGAGCACGGTGAGCGAGAGTCCGAGCTGGACAGTGGGGACGACGAGCTCGAGCGCCCGCCCGCTGCGGGAGGCGAGTGGAGTCCGTCGCATCGAGCCGAGCGGCAGCAGCACGCCAAGCAGGATGAGGACGGCGACGAGGAGCAACCCCAGGAGACCGAGCGTCACACCTCCCTGACCCAGCGGACCGGGCCAGGCGTGGATCGCCGCGCGCGCCCCTCCGGCGCCGGCCGTCCCGCCCCACGCCAGGGCGGCGGCGGCGATCACGGTGCCCTCGATCAAGGCCGCCGCGAGAATCAGCCGCCGCGAGGCGCCGACCGCGCGGCGCACCGCCAGCTCCGTCACGCGCGAGCGTCCCCGGGCGAACGCAACCGCGAGGAGCGAGAGGGCCGCCACGCACACCACACCGGCGGCGACCAGCAGGAGCAGCCGGAACAGACCGGACACGGCGGCGCTGCGCAGCTCATTCGGTCCGACCGCCAAGTGGCTGCGGCCCAGCCCCAGGTCCGCGACCCGCAGCAGCGGGGCTGCGAGCCGGGACGCAAATCCCGGGTGCGCACCATCGGTGAGGGCCGTAACCGGCAGCAGCGCCACGAGCGCGGCACCGCCCGCGGTGGCGAGCAGCAGCGCCGTCCCCCAGTAGGACCGGAGGGCCCAGCGGGCCGGGGCTCCGGCGCGGCGCAACGCCCGGCGCAGTCGCTCCATCAACGGTCGTCCTCCCGTGGAGTTCTCGGCGATCACTGGGGCGGGAGGATTCGAACCTCCAACCTCCCGGTTAACAGCCGGGCGCTCCGCCAGTTGAGCTACACCCCATCACTCACGGTTCGTAGGTATCGATCTGCGCCCGCTGCAGGTGGCCGGAGTAGTCGAC
>JBGQHV010000128.1:0-10117 GCA_041498155.1 Gemmatimonadota bacterium
ATTCATGATCTGGAACACGTCGTAGCCGGAGCGCTCGAGCCAGCGGCGCAGCAAATCCTCGAACAGGAACGTGCGAAAGTTGCCGATGTGGGCGTAGTTCCACACGGTGGGGCCGCACGTGTAGAGCGTCACACGTGGGGCATGCAGCGGCACGAATGGCTCGGCTGCGCGGATCATGGTGTTGTGCAGCGTCAGCGTCATGACGGCGTAACGTAGAAACCCTCTCTCGGGACGTCAACGCGGCACTGCCTCAAACGGATCGAACAGGGCGTCGTCCAGTCCTTTCAGGCGCACGCGCGACGCCCGGACCGCCAGCCGGTGCGCGCGGCACAGCGCCAGCGCTGCCTCGGCGCTCTTGTGGCCGAGGTCGGCTTCGAGTCCCGTGGCGGTGACCCGGAATCCCGGAGGTGGATCGCCGGGCGGCGCATCCATGATCACTTCGAGGACGCGGCCCCCCAGGAGGACCGACGCGGGAGCGTCGCGCGCAATGCGACCGGCCCGCAGGACCAGGACGCGGTCGACCAGGCGGTCCAATCCCACGGGATCCGCGGAGGACAGCAACACCGACGCCCCCGCGGCCGCGAGCCGTTGCAGCCGGTCGGAGAGGTCGCGCCGGCTGATGGCGTCGAGTCCGGTGAAGGGATCGTCCACCAGCAGCACGCGGCGGCCGCCAAGGGCGCCCTGGGCGAGAAGCAGGCGCCGGGCAACGGCGATCGGAAGCATCGCGGCCCGCCGCCGGGCGTCGTCTTCCAATCCGCCGAGCTCCAGCGCCTCGCGGACGAGGGCGGCCCGGTCTCGGCCATCCCCGTGGCACCGTGCGCAGTACTCCAGCACCTCGCGGACGGTGAAGGCCGGTGGGAAGACCGGGTCGCGGGGGGCGAACCCGACCAGGCGTCGGGCGGGCAAGCTGTCCGGCGACTCCCCTGCGACACGCACGACGCCGGCATCGGGGCGCAGCAGTCCGGCGGCAATCCGGAGCAGCGTGGTCTTGCCGGCGCCGGCCGCGCCGACGAGGCACGCGATCTCTCCCGCGGTGAGCTCGAAGGTGGCGTCGCTGATCGCCACGACCGGCGGCCGACCGAACGGCCGGCGAAACACCCGGCGCACGCCGCGCAGCTGCAGCGGGATCGTCATCGGGCGAGTCCGGCCAACCGTCCCGCACGCCAGCGCGCCAGCAGCAGCCCGACCATCACCCATGCGGCGGCGTGGATCGCCGAGCCGATATCCCCGGCGGCGATGGCGCGGTAGCGCCACGGCGCGGGCGCGACTTCGGATAGGCCGGCCAGCAGCAGGCGCGCGGCGCCGGGGTGGGACGCCCCGATCAGCGATTCCGGTGGAGCGCCGCCCACCAGCGCCAACCAGACGAACAGCAGGCCGGCGAGGACGTTGCCCCCGCACCAGACGAGGACGAGCGAGCAAGCCCCGACGGCTCCAGCCGTCGCCAGCCCGGCCAGCGCGGCGCCCAGACTCGCCGGTACGGCGCCGGTCGTCCAGGCGTCGTGCGCCGCAACCGCGAGGACCACGAGCGCCGACCCGCCCATCGCCGCGCACCATCGACCGACCGCCACGGCGCCGGGCGTGAGAGGATGCAGCAGCGGCAAGAGGAGGGCCCGCCGGTCGGGGCTCGAACCCGCCAGGTAACCGACGCAGAGTACGGCGGCCAGCGCGCCGGCGCGCAGGGTGGTGGTCAGCGGGTCGAGCGCGGATGCCGTCCGCTCGAGCCACAGCGACGACACGGCGACCAGCACAAGCCACAACCCGAGGCGCGTGCGCAGGAGGCGGATCCGGAGCAAGGGCCACTCGGCTCGAACGCCGCGCAGGAAGTCCACGGCGCCAACGATGCGATGGCGGCCGCGGCGGGGTGTTACCGGATGATTGCGTGCGGCATCGAACGAACGCCGCTCAGCGCCCGCGCTTCCACTCGGTGGCGGCCCGCGCGATCGCGTCCGCCAGGGGTGCCGGGTCGAACCGCACCGGGTCGGCGGCGGGGAGTCCAGTCTCTGCCGCGGCGCTCGTGACGGCGCGCCGCGCCGCGGTGTCGTCCAGATCGAATGTGTTGAGACAGATGCCCAGCACCTCGGTCGGGAAGACCGGGCGGGCGGCGTCTTCGTAGATGCGGACGAGGTCGGCGAGCGGCGGGATCTTCACCCAGGGCTGCCGGCCGTGATAGTCCCCGATGAACTCACGCGACGGCTGGTGACAGAGGATCAAGCCGCGCGGCATCGAGCCGTGCAGCAGCCCGAGCGTCACGCCGGAATAGCCGGGATGAATGAGGCTCCCCTGCCCCTCGACCAGCACGATGTCGGCCTCCTGGGCGGCCTTGAGGACCAGGTCCTCCGCCGCGCCGGCCACGAAATCGGCCACCACGGCGTCGACCGCGGTGCCCCAGCCTTCGATGAAGATCCCCGTTTGCCCCGTTGCCACGAAGCGCGCCTTGCGCCCCTGTCGCACCAGTGCGTTTCGGACTTCGAGCATCGCCGTCATCTTGCCGACGTTGCAGTCGGAGCCGACGGCGTGGGCCACGTAGGCATCCACTTCGCCGGCGCGCCCATCGGCGATCGGCAGGTGCGCGGGCGGCTTGCGCGCATCGAGGATCCGCACGCCGAGGCGACGTGCCAACGGACCCAGCTCGGCGTCGTCCGAGATGAACGTGTGCAATCCACTCCACACCTCGAGCTTCCGCTCGATCGCGAGCCTGAGCCAGCCGCGCCATTCGTCCGGCAGGCGGCCGCCAGCCGGGGCGATGCCGACGAGCACCGCGGTGGCGCCGCCCCGCAGCGAGAGCCCCTGCGCGAAATCCCCCACCACGGGGATCGCACCGCCGAAACCGAGCACGTCTTGCACGGTCTTCCCGGCCTGGGCGCGGTCGAGCACCGCCACGATGCGTTCGGGGAAATAGCGGATGCAGGAGTTCGCCGTCTTCGATGTCATCGGCCCGAACTCGCCGTCGGCGAGAATCAGGAAGCGGTGCTCGGTCGCCGTCATGGGGCGGAGGTGAGGGTCGGCGGTTGGCGTCCGCGGCTGGCGCGCAGCAATGCCGGCTGGAAGGTGGGCCCCTCCCCGTACAGCTCGCCGTGCAGCAGGTGGCGCACCAGCACGAGGATCACCGCCACGATCGGCACGGCCACCACGAGCCCGATGGGGCCGAGCAGGGTGCCCATCGCCAGCACGCTCGCGATGGTGAGCGCGGGAGGAATCGCCACCGTGCGGGCCATGATCCACGGCACGATGAGGTTCGAGCCCACCACGTGGACCCCGATGCCCAGCGCCAGCACGGCGATCACCTGGAGCCAGCTCCCAGGGCCGATCACGAACAGCGCCGGGAGGACGGTCGAGATGATGGAGCCGAAGAACGGCACCAGGGCGGCGAGGCCTGCGAACAGCCCGAACGCGAGCCAATAGGGCACGCCCAGCACCCACAGTCCCACGGCGGTGAACGCGGCGAAGAGCACCATCGCCAGGAGCTGCCCCGTCACCCAGGCGCGCAACGTCGCCGCCATGTCGACCAGGATGCGGCCGGCGAGCGCGCGCTGGCGCGGGCTCACCAGAGCCAGCACGCCGTCGCGGTACATCAACGGGCGATGCGCGAAATAGATCCCCATCACGAGCACGGCCGCGCTATCCAGCAACAGACGCCCACCGACGCGCAGGTAGGGCACGATTGCCCCGCGCAGATACTCGGTCACGTCGGCGACCACCCCGGCGACGAGACCGGATTGGGGATCGGCGAGGGCGCTGTCACGCAGGACGGGATACTCCTGCCCCAGCCGTTCGAGTGCCGCCTGCAGCGATGCGAGGGTCTGCGGCAGACCGGTCACGAGGGCCCGCGTCTGCCCCACGACGGGCGGGACGAACAGCGCGCCGAGGGTGATGACAGCGCCGGTCGTTCCGAGGGCGGCCAGTGTGAGACCCAGCCCGCGGCCGATCCCCAGGCGCCGCCCCAGGAGATCGGTGACGGCACTCAGGAACACGGCGACCAGGACCGCCAGAAACACCAGCAGGAGGACGGGCACGACCCGGACCGCGAGCCAGACGGCCAGGGCTCCAATGAAGAGCGCCACGAACGTGGCGCTCGACAGCTTGGACTGCGGGGTGTCGCCGCTCAGGAGTGGTGCTCGTCGTCGTCGTCGACGAGCTCGGCTTCGGCGGCGCCCTTGCCGAGCTGCCGCGTCTCGGGCGGAGCGCCGGCGCCGAGCAACCCCATGCGCTGCTTCAGCGCGGCCAGCTGCTGGTCGGCATCCGCCTTCTCGAGCGAGTGGAACTGCTGCATCAGCGTATCGCCGGACAGGTCCTCGTTCACTTCCGCCGCGGCGATCAGCTTCCGCTCCTCGTGCTCGATCTGCTCGGCCATGCGCTCGAAGGTCTCGAACGCGCTCTTGTCGCCGATCGACGACATCGTTTCCTGAATGCGCTTGTGCGCCTCGGCCCGCTTGGCGCGCGCGATCAGGATGTTCTTCTTACGCTTCGCCTCTTCGATCTTGTCGTTGAGCTGGCGCAGCGAAATCTTGAGCTTCTCGGTTTCCTCACGGTGCTTGACCCAGGTCTCCTGCAGCTGGACCGCGCCCTGGACGTGCTCGTTGTACCGCAGCAGCGCCTGCTTGGCCAGGTCGTCGCGGCCTTCGCGCACCGCCAGCTCGGCGCGTTTTTCCCATTCCTCGGCGAGCTTCTTCTCCTGCTCGGCCTGCGAGGCGAGCCGCTTCTCGTCGGCGATGGCCGAGGCGACCTGCTGCTTCGCCTTGGCCAGGTTGGTCCGCATGTCGACGATCAGCTGGTTCAGCATTTTTTCCGGATTCTCGGCGCGCGAAATCAGGTCGTTGATGTTCGACCGGAGCAGCGTCGAGAGGCGGTCAAAAATCCCCATGGCTATCCTCGCACGTGAGGCGGAGGCTAACGGCCGGTGCCCAGCTGTTGCCCACGCTTCTCCACCAGCAACCGCTCGGCGAAATCTAAGCGCTCGCCCAGCTCCGAGACCTGCGTCGAGAGCATCCGCACCTGCTCCTCCAGCGCGGCCCGCGGCGTGTCACCCGTATCGCCATCGGCGCCAAGCCCGTAGCGCCGGCGCCGCCGCAACCGAATCCCTTCGGCAATCGCTTCGCCGATGGGCGAGTGGAAGAACCAACGCGCCAATACGACGAACGCCACCACCGCGACCACGCCCGCGATCAACGGAACGACCTGGGACACCAGGAAGTTCGGGTCGACCCCGGGCGGCGGCAGTGGCGTCTGCACGATGACCGGTGGAACGGGATTCTGGAGCATCGTGGCTATGTACGCCGGCAGAGGAACCCCTGTTTCAATGGGAAACTTCGTCACCCCGGCGGCAACCGGTCGCCCGACTCCCGCCGGGCCAGCAGCCGCTCCGTAAAATCTACTCGCTCAGCCAGTTCCGCCACCTCGCGGCGCAATTCCTCCACGGCTCCCAGCAGCTCTTCATGCTCCCCGGCGCCCTTGCCCGACGGAGCGGCTCCGTGTCGCAACCGCTCTGCCATGGCCTTCCCCAGGGGGGACAGGGACACCATCCACCCGAAGAACCCCAGAACCGCCACGATCGGGATGAAGACGGCGATGACCCCGGGGTCCACGGCTACTTCCCTTCGGGCGGAGCGAGACGCAGCACCTCACGTTGCTTGGCGAGGAGCCGTTCGGCGAAGTCCAGCCGCTCGGCCAGCTCGCTCATGTCCTCGCGCAAACTCTGCAGCTCGGCGAGCACCGTCTCGTCCGGCTCCGTCTTCGGCGCGTGAGGCACCTCCCCGCCGATCCGCTTCGCCAGCGCGCCGGCGATCGGGCGCAACACCCAAAAGGCGCCACCGAAGAACATGAACGCCGCTACTGCCTCCGGGCCGCTCATGGAGTGCTCCCCCGCGCGAGACGCTGCGGGTCCCGTTGCTGGGCGAGCAGCCGCTCGGCGAAATCGAGCCGTTCGGCGAGCTCGCCGACCTCCTGCCGCAGCCGCTGCAGCTCCTCGGCCTGCGTCTCGCGGTGTTCGGCGAGCTCAGCGCGCAGGTCTTCGGTCTCCGGCAGCGCGTGCTTACCACGGATACGGTCGGCCACCGCCCGGCCGACCGGTGAAAACCCGAGCGCCACTGCCGTGCCGCCGCCGAAGATCAGCAGAATCGCGAGAATGCCTTCGATGTCCATGCGGCTATCGCACCGGCGGCAGACGCTCAGCGTCACGCGTCTTGGCGAGCATCCGTTCGGTGAAGTCCAGCCGCTCCTGCACGTCGGCGAGCTGGCCCCGCAGCTCCTCGACCTCCTGCCGCAGCTGGTCGACGTCTCCGGATCCCGCGCCTTCCATGCGGGCCTTCGCTTCGATCCACTTCACCTCGGTATGGGACCACCCGGCGATCCATTGCGCCAGCGCCTTGCCCACCGGCCCCCGCAGCACGAAGATGGCGGAGACCGATATGGCGATGATGCTCATGGTGATCGCTGGTGCCCAGTCGCTGCCCATGGCTCGTGCGCTCCCTCCGACTCAACCTAGTACTCAGTCTGCGGCCCGCAACACCTTGCGCAGAAACTGCCCCGTGAACGAGGCCTTCACCTGCGCGACCTGCTCGGGCGTACCCTGCGCCACGACCTCCCCGCCGCGATCGCCGCCTTCGGGCCCGAGGTCGATCACCCAGTCGGCCGTCTTCACCACGTCCAGATTGTGCTCGATCACGACCACCGTGTTGCCCTTGTCCACCAGGCGGTGCAGCACCTCGAGCAGCAGGCGCACGTCCTCGAAGTGCAGGCCGGTGGTCGGCTCGTCGAGGATGTACAGTGTGCGTCCGGTGTCGCGCTTGGCCAGCTCCGTCGCGAGCTTCACGCGCTGCGCCTCGCCCCCGGAAAGGGTCGTGGCCGACTGGCCCAGGTGGATGTACCCGAGTCCTACGTCGTTGAGCAGTTCCAGTTTCGAACGGATGCGCGGCTGCGCCTCGAAGAACTCCAGGGCGTCGGCGACGGAGAGGTCCAGCACGTCGGCGATACTCTTTCCTTTATAGCGGACCTCGAGCGTCTCGCGGTTGTAACGCCGACCTTTGCACACCTCGCAGGGCACGTACACATCGGGGAGAAAGTGCATCTCCACCTTCACCAGCCCGTCTCCCTGGCACGCCTCGCAGCGTCCGCCCTTGACGTTGAACGAGAACCGGCCGGGACCATACCCGCGGATCTTCGACTCGGGGAGGAAGGTGAAGAGCTCCCGGATCGGCGTGAACAGCCCCGTGTACGTGGCCGGATTGGAGCGCGGGGTCCGGCCGATGGGACTCTGGTCGATGTCGATCACCTTGTCGATGTGCTCGAGGCCGTCGAGCCGATCGTGCGCCCCGGGCACGACCTTGGCCCGGTAGAAGTGGCGCGCCAGCGCGCGATACAGGATGTCGGTGACCAGGGTCGACTTGCCCGACCCCGACACCCCGGTCACCGCGACGAACAGCCCCAGCGGGAAGGTCACCGAGAGGTTCTTGAGGTTGTGCTGGCGCGCACCGCGGATTTCCAGGGCCCGGTCGGGCGCGGCCACGCGGCGCCGCGGCGGCACCGGGATGCGGAGCTCGCCGCGCAGGTAGCGGGCGGTCAACGAATCGCGGTGGCGCAGTACGGCCTCGAGCCGACCCACCGCGACGACCTCTCCCCCGTGGCGCCCCGCCCGCGGCCCCAGATCGACGACCTCATCCGCGGCGCGGATCGTCTCCTCATCATGCTCGACGACCAGCACGGTGTTGCCGAGATCGCGCAGCTCGCGCAGCGTCTCCAGCAGGCGGGCGTTGTCGCGTTGGTGCAGGCCGATCGAAGGCTCGTCGAGGATGTAGAGCACGCCCACGAGCCGACTGCCGATCTGCGTGGCGAGGCGGATCCGCTGCGCCTCGCCGCCGGACAGCGTCACCGCCGAGCGCTCGAGCGTGAGATAGTCGAGCCCCACGTTTTTCAGGAAGCGCAGCCGGTCGACGACTTCCTTGAGGATCGGTCTCGCGATCTCGGGATCGAGCCCCCGCTTCCCGTTCGCGCGCAGCGGCAGCACCTGGAAGAACGCGAGCGCGTCCGTGACGGATAGCTCGACCACATCGCCGATGCTCTTGCCGTGCACCAGGACCGAGAGACTCTCCGGTTTGAGCCGCCGGCCGCCGCACGCCGGGCAGCGCTGCTCGACCATGAACTCCTCGAGCTGCTCGCGCATGCTGTCGGACGCCGTCTCGCGGTAGCGCTTCTCGACGTGCTTCAACACGCCCGTCCAGCTCGACTCGTACGAGCCGTGCCAGCGCTCGCTGTGGTACTGGTAGGTGAGCGTCTTGCCGGGCGCTCCGAACAGGATGGTCTTGCGGGCAGCCGCGGGGAGGGCTTTCCACGGCGCGTCGAGGTCGAACTTGAACGCCCGCGCCAGCGTGGGCAGCACCACCTTGCGCAGGTAGCCGGAGGGTTCGCCCCACGGCAGGATCACGCCCTCGAGTATCGAGAGGCTGGGATCGCCCAGCACCAGATCGGCGTTGACCTCGCGGCGGGTGCCGAGCCCGGAGCACTCGGTGCAGGCCCCGAAGGGAGAATTGAACGAGAACTGCCGCGGCTCGAGCTCGGGGAGCGAAAGCCCGCACTTGGGGCAGGCGTACCGCTCGGAGAACACGACCGGCTTAGGCGCGCCGTTCCCGTGGCGCACGACCTCAACGAGTCCCTCGGCGGCCTTGAGGGCGGTCTCGATCGAGTCTGACAGGCGCCCGCGGTCGGCCGCGCGCACCGTCAGGCGGTCCACCACGACCGCGATGTCGTGATTCTGGCGGCGGTTGAGCTTAGGCACCGCGCCGAGGTCGTAGACGGTCCCGTCCACCCGCACCCGCACGAACCCCTGTTTCTTGGCGTCCTCGAACACATCACGGAACTCGCCCTTGCGTCCCCGCACCAGCGGGGCGAGCACCTCGATCTTGGTGCCGTCCGGCCACCCCAGGACGTGCTCGGCGATCTGCGACGCGGTCTGGCGCTCGATCGGCGAGCCATCGTTGGGGCAGTGCGGCGTGCCGGTCCGCGCCCAGAGGAGGCGCAGGTAGTCGTAGATCTCGGTGATGGTCCCGACGGTGGAGCGCGGGTTGGCGCCGGCGGTCTTCTGCTCGATCGAGATCGCGGGGGACAGCCCCTCGATCGCGTCGACGTCGGGCTTCTCCATCAGGCCGAGGAATTGCCGGGCGTAGGCTGAGAGCGACTCGACGTAGCGGCGCTGGCCTTCGGCGTAAATGGTGTCGAACGCGAGCGACGACTTTCCCGAGCCCGAGAGCCCGGTGATGACCGTCAGCGTGTTGCGGGGGATCTCGACGGTGATGTTCTTGAGGTTGTGCTCGCGGGCACCGCGGACGATGAGCGCGTCGTTGGACATAGCCCCGGAGGCTACCAAGGCCCGGGCGTTTTGGTCAACTCTCACCGCCCCGGCGGCCGCGACTCCTCGACCAGGCGCTGGAACCGCGGGTCGGTCCGAAGGCTATCGAACCAGGGATCGCGCATCAACGACCACAACACCCCGCCTCGGGGCCTCACCCGGCCCAACATCATGATGGCTCCGTCGGCATCTCGCCGCTGCGAAACTCGGCCGCTGCGAGGGCGGCCTCCGCTTCGACTCGATAGTCGTTGGGCCGCAACCGGTCGGCGGCTGCGGCGTCGCCCGGTTCCAGAACCAACGCGCTGTCGAGCAGCGTGAGCGCTTCGTCATCGCGCCGCGTCAACCGCCGTTCGAAAGCCGAGGTCGCGAGCGAAATGGCACGTTCCGGTTCGAGCTCGAGCGCCCGCTTGAGTTCGTCGAGCCCCGCTCCGTTCGCCCCGACCATGAGCAGAAGAAAGCCGTACTGGTGATGTGCCTCGGCGTTGCGCGGATCGAGCGCGATCGCGCCTTGGAACGAGGCGCTCACGCCGAGCGCGACGGCGAGCGACATACAGATGCGCACGCTACCGCCCTGGCCGAGGCGCGAGCCACGTGCGCCGGAGCAGCGCATCGAAACGGGGATCCGAACGCAGGGGGTCCACCAGGGGAGAGAGACGAATCCAGAGCAGAAAGGTGTCACGCTCCTCGAAGGCGCGATCGAGCCAGACGAAGGCGCTGTCGGGATCGCCCAGCGCACCGTACGCCGCGGCGATGACTCCGGCGGACCGGTACGAGGCCTGC
>JBGQHV010000129.1:0-9899 GCA_041498155.1 Gemmatimonadota bacterium
CGCCTGCCCGCGCATCAACGCGCAACGCGCGATGCCCTCCCGGGCTGCGTCCTGCACGATCGGCTGCCGCTGCCGTTGCAATACGCCGGTGAACACCGCGATGGCCGTGACACAGTCCTTGGCCAACGCCGCGGCTTCTCCGAAGACGTAGAGCAACGAATCCGCCCCACGAGCATCGGGCGCCGTCGCGATGGCCGTGGGCAAGTACGCCAGCGCGTCCGCCGTGTTCCCGGCCGCCGCGGCGTCGAGCGCCACGATGCGGGCGTAGGCCCCGAGCGGCCGGCCGGGAGCGGCCTCCCGCATGCCCTGGAGGGCCTGCGCCAACGCGCCGCGGTCATTGACCGCGATCGCCCCGCGGGCCACGCGCTCCAGGCCGTCGGCCGCTTCATCCGCGCGGCTCGGGTCCTCCCGGGCCAGGGCGCGGTATTCCTCCGCCGCGAAGCTGAAGTCGCTGGTGTGCAGCCCGGCGGCGGCCGCCTTGGCATGGAGTGCCGCCTTGCCGCCGCCGGCGCGCAACCCGAGCTGATACTCCGCCTGGGCGTCGGCATAGGCACCCGCGACGTAGTTGCGGTCGCCCAACACCTCGTGGTTGGCCGCGCTCGGCGCACACGCCAGCGCCGCCAGCCCGGCCAGGGCCCACCGGCTCACGGGACGCGCTGACGGCCCGAGGTTCGCGGAGCGGACTCCCCCGGCACCCCGATGAGGTCGCCGCGATCCAGCATCGCGAGATAGGCCTCGACGCGCGGATCCTCCGGCCGGCGACGGCGGCAATCTTCCCACACGACACGCGCCGACAGGCCATCGCCACTCAGGTAGGCCGCCAGGCCGAGCATGGCCGCCGCGTCGAGGAAGTTGGGGCGGGACCGCACGATGATCTCGAACTGCTCGCGCGCTTCGAGCACGCGCCCCGCCTGCAACAGGAGCCGTCCCAGCTTGTAGCGCAGATCGTGGAATTCGGGGCCGAGGGCGAGCGCCGCCTGGTATTGGCCGATGGCTTCGCGCATTCCCCCGGCCTCGATGTACGCTTCCGCCAAATGGGCGTGGAGATTGGCGAGCTTCGCCGCCAGGTGGGTGGGAAAGCCGAGCCGCGACTTCCCGCCGATCTGGCCGGCCCGGCGCAGCGACTCGGTCGCTTCCTGCTCGCGCCCCAGATCATTGAGCACGAGCGCGCGGTGCACCAACGCTTCGACGTAGTGAGGGTTCAGCTCCAGCGAGCGGTCCAGATGGGCCAGCGCCTTCTCCGGCTGCCCGACCAGCGAGTAGCACAACCCGAGCATGTGCTCGGCATCGGCGAACGCGTGGCCGATCGACGAGATCTCCTCGAGCAGATGGATCGCGCCGTAGTAGTCTTGCAGCTGGAAGCGCTCGCGCGCCTGGTCGACCCGACGCTCAGGACTGGCGTCCATGAACCTCCTTGTACCACGTCACGAACCGCCGGACCCCCTCGTCGATCGCCACCTTGGGCCTGTATCCCAGCTCGCGCGCCGAGCGGGACAGATCGGCTGCCGTGAGCGACACATCGCCGGGCTGGTCGGGGCCTCGTTCGATCATCGGGTCGCGACCGGCCGCCTCCGCGATCAGGGCGATCAGCCGATCGAGCCGCACCCGTCCCCCGCCGCCGAGATTGAACACCCGCCACGGCTCGGCGCCATCCCGCCCCGCCTGGGCGGTCCACGCGAGCGCCGCCAGAATGCCGTCCACTACGTCCGAAACATACGTGTAATCGCGTTCGCTCGAACCGTCCCCCCGCATCTGAATGGCCTGGCCGGACACGATCCGGGCGGTGAAGCGATGGACCGCCAGATCGGGGCGCTGCCGGGGACCGTACACCGTGAAGAACCGGAGACAGGCGATGCGGGTCGCGTACAGGTGGGAGAAAGCGCGGCAGACCAGCTCCCCCGCCCGCTTGCTGGCGGCATAGGGGGAGATCGGAAAGTCGGCCACGGCATCTTCGGCGAACGGCGCCGGCGTGGATTCGCCGTACACGGAAGACGACGAGCCGAACACCACACGGGTGATGCCCTCGCGCCGCGCCGCGTCGAGCAGCCGGGCGGTGGCCGTCACGTTCGTTTCCATGTAGGCCGCTGGTTGCTCGAGCGACGGCTGAACCCCGGGCCGCGCGGCGAGGTGAATGATCGCCTCCACGTTCTCCAGCGGCAGCGGGTCGCGCACCACGTCGCCCTCGGCGAACAGGAATCCCTTGCGGGTCCGCAGGGCGGCCAGGTTGCGCTCCTTGATGGCGCGCGCATAGAACGGGTCGAAGTTGTCGACACCGGCCACGTCATGGCCGGCCTCGAGCAAGGCTTCACACAGGTGCGACCCGATGAATCCGGCGGCGCCGGTGACCAGAACTCTGCTCATGCGCTGAGCACTCCGCGGAAGTAGTCGATAGTCCGGGTCAGGCCTTCGTCCAGCGGAACGGCGGGCTCCCACCCCAGCAGCGCCCGTGCGCGCGTGATGTCCGGCTGGCGCACGCGCGGATCGTCCACCGGCAACGGTCGCAACACGATCGGGCTCTTACTGCCGGTGAGGGCCAGTACCCGTTCGGCGAGCTGCCGCACGGTAAACTCCACCGGGTTGCCGAGATTGGTGGGATCCGGCGTCCCCCGCTCGAACAGCCGCACGATCCCCTCGATCAGATCGTCGACGTAGCAGAACGACCGCGTCTGGGCCCCGTCGCCATACATCGTCAGCGGCTCGTCGTGCAGCGCCTGCATGATGAAATTCGAGACAACGCGGCCGTCGCGCGGCCGCATCCGCGGGCCGAACGTGTTGAAGATCCGCACGAGCCGGGTCTCCACACCGTGGAAGCGGTGGTAGGCCATGGTCATCGCTTCGGCGAAACGCTTCGCTTCGTCGTACACGCCGCGCGGCCCGACGGGGTTGACGTTCCCCCAGTAGGTCTCCGGCTGCGGGTGCACCAGCGGATCGCCGTACACCTCGGACGTGGACGCGAGCAGAAACTTGGCTCCCTTGGCGCGCGCCAGTCCCAGGGCCTTATGGGTGCCGAGCGAGCCCACCTTGAGCGTCTGGATCGGCAGCTCGAGGTAGTCGACGGGACTCGCGGGGCTCGCGAAGTGCATCACCGCATCGAGCGGACCTTCCACCTCGATGAACGTGGTCACGTCGTGGCGCACGAACTGGAACGCGGGATGGTGCTCCAGGTGCGCAAGATTCGCCTGCGTGCCGGTGATGAAGTTGTCCACCCCGATCACCCGGTGTCCGTCCGCCAACAGGCGGTCGCACAGGTGCGATCCGAGGAATCCCGCGGCCCCCGTTACGAGGATGCGCATGCCAGCGGACGGCCGATGCAGTCGTAGGTGAAGCCGAGCTCGGCGAGCCGCGCGCCCTCGTACAGGTTGCGGCCGTCCACAATGAGGGCCCGCTTGAGCGCCTGTTTCACGCGGCCGAAGTCCGGGTTGCGGTACTCGCGCCATTCCGTGACGATCACCAGCGCATCTGCGCCGGCGACGGCGTCGTAGGCGTGCGGGACGTAGGTCACCCGGTCGCCGAGCGCGTGGCGCGCCGTTTCGATCGCGGCCGGATCGTGCGCCTGCACCGTCGCGCCGGCCGCCAGCAGGGCCTCGATCAGCACCAGCGCCGGGCTCTCGCGCACGTCGTCGGTCTCGGCCTTGAAGGCCAGCCCCCAGACGCCGATGGTGCGGTCTTTGAGCCCGCCGTCGAAGTGGCGCGCCAGTTTGTCGTACAGCACGCGCTTCTGGCGCTCGTTGCCGGACTCGACGGCCTTGAGCACGTCGAGCGAAACCCCTTTGCCGTCGGCGGTCTTCACCAGCGCCTTGACGTCCTTGGGGAAACACGACCCGCCGTACCCCGGGCCCGGAAAGAGGAAGGCCGAACCGATGCGGTGATCCGAGCCGATCCCTTTGCGCACCAGCTGCACGTCGGCGCCGACGGCCTCACACAGCTGCGCCACCTGGTTCATGAACGTGATCCGGGTGGCGAGCATCGCGTTAGCGGCGTACTTGGTCATTTCCGCCGACGGAATATCCATGAAGATGAGTGGGTTGCCGGTCCGCACGAAGGGTCCGTACAGCTCCTCGAAGACACGCCGCGACTCGGGGTGATCCACGCCCACGATGACGCGGTCCGGCTTCATGAAGTCGTCGACGGCGGCGCCTTCCTTCAGGAACTCGGGGTTCGAGCACACGTGAAAGGTCATCTTCGTGTGCTTCGCGATCTCCGCCCGCACTAGCTCCGCCGTCCCCACCGGCACGGTGCTCTTGGTGGCCACGACCTTGGGGCGGTTCATGTGCTGGCCGATGGTGCGGGCCACGGCCAGCACGTGCTGCAAGTCGGCCGAGCCGTCTTCATCGGGCGGCGTCCCGACGGCGATCAGGACCACGTCGGCCGATTCGATCGCCGCGGCGACTTCGGTGGTGAACCGGAGCCGCCCTTCCCGCTGGTTGCGCACCACCAGCGGCTCGAGCCCCGGCTCGTAGATCGGCAGCCGGTTCTCCTTCAGGCCCGCGATCTTCTTCGCATCCACGTCCGCGCACAGAACGTCGTTGCCCGTCTCGGCGAAGCACGCGCCGACGACGAGCCCGACGTAGCCGGTTCCGACGACGCAGACCTTCACGGCTTCCTCCGGCTGGCGGCCGGCAGGGCGTGCCGCGTATCGACGACCAGCCTCGCTTCACGCGCGATGAGCTCGTAGTCGATGTTCGAATGATCCGTGACGATCACGGCGCAATCCGCGCCGCGCAGCGTCGCGGCAGTGAGCGGCACCGAGGTGAGATCCACGCCGTCCTCGTGCAGCCGCGCGACGTACGGATCGTGATAGGTCACCACCGCCCCGCGCTGCTCCAGCAGCCGGATCACGTCGAGCGCCGGACTCTCGCGGATATCGTCGATGTTCTTCTTGTAGGCCACGCCCACGACCAGCACCTTGCTGCCGCGCACCGCCTTGCTCTGTTCGTTGAGCCGGTCGGCGACGCGCGCCACCCAGTACTCGGGCATCTCGGCGTTGATCTCCCCCGCCAGCTCGATGAAGCGCGTCCGGTAGTTCAGCGTGCGCATCTTCCACGCGAGGTAGTGCGGGTCCAGCGGGATGCAGTGGCCGCCCACGCCCGGCCCCGGCGTGAATTTCATGAAGCCGAACGGCTTCGTCGCCGCGGCGTCGATCACCTCCCACACGTCGACGCCGAGCTTGTCACACACGATGGCCATCTCGTTCACGAGCCCGATGTTCACGCTGCGGAAGGTGTTCTCGAGGATCTTCACGAGCTCCGCCGCTTCGGTCGAGGACACCGGCACGAGATGCTCGATCGATGGCTGGTACAGCGCCACCGTCACCTCGAGGCAGCTCGGCGTGATGCCGCCGACCACCTTGGGCGTGTTGCGCGTGCCGTACTTCGGATTGCCGGGATCCACTCGCTCGGGCGAAAAGGCGAGGAAGAAATCCTCGCCCACCTTCAGGCCCGTGCTCTCGAGCGCCGGCAGCATCAGCTCCCGGGTCGTGCCGGGATAGGTGGTGGACTCGAGGATGACGAGCTGGCCGCGGCGCAGCGTCTTCTTGATGGAGTCGGTGGCCGCGATGACGTAGCTGACGTCGGGGTCCTTGGTCTTCGACAAGGGTGTCGGCACGGCGATCGAGATCGCGTCCGGCTCCGACAGCCGCGACAGGTCGGTCGTGGCGGCGAACTTGCCGGCCTTCACCGCCGCGGCGATCTGATCGGAGGGGATGTCTTGAATGTGCGAGCGGCCGGCATTCAGACCGTCCACCACCCGCTGGCTGATGTCGAAGCCCAGCACGCGATAGCCGGCGTGGGCCAGCTCCATGGCGAGGGGCAGGCCGACGTAGCCCAGGCCGACGATGCCGAACAGGGCGGAGCGGTCCTTGGCCTTGGCCAGGAGCGCGTCCCGGGGAGACTGCGAAGCCGGTGTCATAGAGTGATCGGGGTTCCTCCGCTCGCCAGCGAGCGCGTGGCCGCTTCCAACACACGGACGACGCGGACGCCGTCCGCGGCACCCGCACGGGGGGCCTCGGTGCCCCGCGCCACGCGCACAAAATGCGCGAGCTCGGCACCGAGCGGCTCCACGTTGGGGATTTTGGGAATGAAGATGTCGCCTTCCCGGATCGCAAGACTTTCGCCCCAGGAGGCGTAGTCGGGTGGCCGCGTCACACCCTTGTCGTAGATGCGCAGCTTTTCGCGCGGTTCCATATCGTCGAACACCACCATTTTGCGGTCGCCCACGACGGTGAGCTTGCGTTCTTTGTGGGGGTCGAGCCACGAAAGCTGGACGTGCGCCATCGTGCCGCTCGCGAACTCCATGTGGAGGAATACCACATCCTCCACCCCCGGCTGCAGATAGCTCGATCCCTGGGCCGTGACCCGGACCGGCGCCTCCCCTAGCAAATGCAGGGCCACCGAGACGTCGTGCGGCCCGAAGCTCCACAGGGCATTCTCGTCGGCCCGGACCTGCCCCAGATTCACCCGTAGGCCGTACATGTAGAGGACGCGCCCCAGCTCGCCGCCCGCCACCAGCGCCCGCAGTGCGTCGACCGCGGGGTGAAATACGAGCAGGTGCCCCACCAGGACCGGTACCTTCGCTTTGGTGGCGGATTGCGCCACCGCCTCCGCATCGGCGACCCGCAACGCGAACGGCTTCTCCACCAGGCACGGCTTCCCGGCCGCGATGGCCCGCTGGGCGTATTCGGCGTGCGTCTTGGCCGGCGAAGCGATGATGACGGCGTCGACCCGCTCCAGCAACGCGCCGGCATCATCCGTCACGAACGCCGCCGGGTACTGGCGGCTCACCGTCTGGCGGACCTGCTCACGCGTGTCACAGACCGCGGCCAGCTCGGCGTCGGCGAGCCCCGCCGCCGTCCGGACGTGATTCCTCCCCCAGACCCCGGCGCCGATGACGCCGAGTTTCAGCCGGCTCACCGGTAGAACCCGGTGATCGCGTCGACGACGTAGTCGAGCTGCGGCCGGGTGAGCTCCGGGAAGATGGGCAGCGACAGCGCCTCCTGCGCGGCCTGCTCGGAGCGCGGCAGACTGCCCGCCGCATAGCCCAGGTGCGCGAAGCACGGTTGGCGATGGAGCGGGATCGGATAGTAGATCGCGCTGCCGATCCCTTTCGCCTTGAGGTGCGCCTGCAGCGCGTCGCGGCGCTCGACCCGCAGCGTGTATTGATGGAAGATGTGCTCGTTGCCGGGAGCGACTTTCGGCGTGCCAACCGCACCAACCCCGGCGAGGGCGGCGTCGTAGTACGCCGCGTGTTCCCGACGTCGAGTGGACCAGCCGGCCAGATGCGGCAGCTTCGCGAGCAGCACCGCGGCCTGCAGTGTATCGAGCCGCGAGTTCGTCCCGACTTCCTCGTGGTGGTACTGCTTGGCGCCGCCGTGCAGCCGCAGCTTGCGCAGACGTTCGGCCGCCGCGTCGTCCGACGTGACCATCATCCCGGCATCACCCCAGGCGCCCAGGTTCTTGCTCGGGAAGAACGAATACCCCGTCACCCACCCCGTCTCCCCCGCCATCCGCCACACCCCGTCGATCGAGCGACGCGCGCCGATCGCCTGCGCCGCGTCCTCGATCACTTTCACGCCGTGGCGCTGCGTGATCTGGAGCAGCCGCTCCATCTCGACCATCTGCCCGTAGAGGTGGACGGGCACGATAGCGCGCGTCCGGGGGGTGAGCGCCGCTTCGACCGCTTTGGGATCGATATTGAATGTGTCCGGATCGATGTCCACGAACACGGGCCGGCCGCCGGCGTTGTGGATCGCGCCCGCCGTGGCGAAGAACGTGAACGGTGAGGTGATGACCTCGTCGCCCGGCTCCAAGTTCAGCGCCTTGAGCGGCAGCAGCAGGGCATCGGTACCGCTGGCGCAACCCACCCCGTGCCGGGCGTGTGACAGCTCCGCCACCTTGGCCTCGAGCTGCGCCACGGCGGGACCCATGATGAATTGCTGTGATTCTATGACCGCCTGCAGGGCGGGCAGGACCTCGTCCTTGATGGCCCGGTACTGGCCGACCAGGTCCAGCAACGGCACGTTCACGTGAACTCTATCCGCAAAAGAGGCAACAATTTACACAGACAGGGCGGGTCAGGCAATCGGGCGGAGGACTCCCCCGGATTCGTTGTAGGCGCTGCCGCAGGCGGGGCACGTGGCGCGCCCCCCGGAGAGCGCCAACCGCTCACCGCACTGGCACATCCAGCCGATGCGCCGGGCCGGCACGCCGACCATCAGGGCGTAGGGGAGGACGTCGGTGGTGACGACCGCGCCCGCGCCGATGAAGCTGTATTCCCCGAGCGTGACACCGCAGACGATGGTCGCGTTGGCGCCGATCGAGCTGCCGCGCCGCACCAGGGTCTTCTTGTACTCGCTCTTGCGCGAGACGTGGCTGCGCGGGTTGAGGACGTTGGTGAACACGCAGGAGGGACCGCAAAACACATCGTCTTCCAGCTCGACGCCCTCGTAGATCGAGACGTTGTTCTGGATCTTCACGTTCGTCCCGATGCGCGTCCCCGGCATCACGACGACGTTCTGCCCCAAGTTGCATCGCGGGCCGATGACCGCGCCGCCCATCACGTGGGAGAAGTGCCAGATCTTCGTCCCCTGGCCGATGGTGGCGCCGTCGTCGACGAAGCTCGAAGGATGGACGAAATAGTCGGCCATGCTAGACGCCGACGACCTTGATCTCCAGCTCGAGCTCGACCCCGGTCTTCTTGGCGACGGTTTTGCGGACGTGGTCGATGAGCTTCAGGACGTCGGCCGACGTCGCGTTCCCCGTGTTGATGAAGTAGTTGGCGTGCTGGGTCGAGACCTGGGCGCCGCCCATACGGAACCCTTTGAGCCCGACTTCGTCGATCAACGTTCCGGCGGTCTTGTTGCCGCCCGGGTTCTTGAAGGTGGAGCCGGCGCACGGCTGGTCGAACGGGGTGCCCGCCTTGCGCCAGCGGAACAGCTTGGCCTGCAGCTCCTTGAGCTTCGCCGGCGATTCCTCGCCCAGTCCGAGCTTCGCCTCGAGGACGATGACCTCGCCCAGGTTGGACCCGCGGTACTTGTAGGAGATCTGCTTGCGCGGGATGGTGCGCGTCTTCCCTTTGCCGTCCATCACGGTCACTTCGGTGGTCACTTCGGCGAACTCGGCGCCGTGACACCCGGCGTTCATGTAGATCCCGCCGCCCACGGTGCCGGGAATGCCGATGAAGCGCTCGACGCCCGAGAACCCGGCCTCGGCGGTGCGACGCGCCAGGATCGGGGTCGGCATGCCGGCGCCGACGATCGCCGTGGCGCCCTTCATTTCGAACTTGTCCAGCCCCTTCCCCATCCGGATCACGAGCCCCGGGAAGCCGCCGTCGCGCACCAGCAGGTTCGAGCCTAAGCCGATCACGAACCACGGCAGGCCGCGCTCGCGCGCCATGTCGAGGCCCTTGATCACGTCCTCGACGTCGCCCGGTTGCAGGAGAAATCGGGCCGGACCGCCCAGGCGCCACGTGGTATGACGGGCGAGTGGCTCGTTCTCGAGCAGCCGGCCGTGGAATTTGAGCTTGGGGACGGGCGGCGTCGCCGCCTTGCCCCCGGCCGCCGCCTTGACCGGTGCCTTTCCTTTGGCCGCCGCCTGGGGCGCCCCTTTCGGCGCCGGTTTGGCTACCCGGGCGTGGGGTGCGGGACGGGAAGAGGACTTGCGACCGGGGCGCTGATGGCCGGCGGCCGGCTTCCGACGCTCGTGCTTTCGTGCCATTCCTGGAGGCTCCTCACACTTCCTCGGCGACTGCGCAGGGCGATGATTGCATCGCACGCCGCGCTGGCCGCGGACATCGTCGTCGTATAGGGCACCCGATGCGCGATCGCCGCGCGCCGGATGGCGTAGTCATCCTGCTGGGTGAACTTGCCCAGCGGGGTGTTGATCAACAGCTGGATCTCCCCCGAG
>JBGQHV010000130.1:0-9799 GCA_041498155.1 Gemmatimonadota bacterium
CATCTGCTGTCGCGGCCCGACTGAGCGGGACTTGTGCGGCGTTCGGCGGTCGCGCTACATTCTTCGCGCCCGCATCCGTTGCCGTACCAAGCCTTTGCCCATAAGAGGCCTCCGCCTTGGCGACCATCCGAGGGTGCAGGACCGCGACTGAAATCTGGCTGTTGATCGCCGTAGCCGCGGGAGGCGCTCCCCTGCGGGCCCAAGGCGCCCAACCCGCTCCCGGTACTCCGGGATTCAAAGCCCCCGTCATCAGCGATACCGGCGCCCTGAAGGGCCCGCGTCAGCCGATCTTCTTTCGCCACGACATTCACGCCGGACAGGATCGCATCCCCTGCTTGTACTGCCACAACACCGTGGCGGTCGCGAGCGAGCCGGGCATGCCGGCGCTGCGCACTTGCATCGGATGCCATCAGATCATCGGGGGTTCCACCCCTTCGCATCAGGCCGAGATCGCCAAAGTGCGTAAGGCGTGGAGCGACCGGCAGGCGCCGCAGTGGATCCGGGTGTACTGGGTGCCGGGCTTCGTGCACTTCCCGCACATGCGTCACATCAAGGTGTTGGGCACCGGCCCCGAATCCTGCGCCAACTGCCACGGGGTGGTGAACGGGACGACCCAGATCTCCCAGGTATCGACGTTGAAGATGGGCTGGTGCATCCGCTGTCATCTGGAGCGCGGCCTGAGCCGCGATTGCTCCGTGTGCCACTACTGAGCGGGACGTCGGAGACGATATGACTGACGGGATGAACCGGCGGCGATTCTTGAAGGTCCTCGGTGTCACTGGGGGCGGTGCCGCCGCCCTCGCGGGCTGCGGGATCGGACCCGAGCCCACCGAGCACCTGATCCCGTACGTCGTGCCGCCCGAGGGGCAGACGCCGGGCATTGCGACCTACTACGCCAGCACGTGCCGGGAATGCGCGGCCGGCTGCGGCATTCAGGTGAAGGTGCGCGAAGGGCGCGCCCTCAAGATCGAAGGGAATCCGGACTCCCCGATCAACCGGGGACGGCTGTGCGCGCGGGGGCAGGCCGCGCTCCAAGGGCTCTACAACCCCGACCGCGTCACGGGACCGCTGCAGCGCAACGCCGCTGGGCAGCTGGTGGCGACGACCTGGGACGACGCGATCGCGACCTTGCGGACGAAGCTGGCCGGGGCGCGCGGTCCCGGCCTGGTGTTCCTGACGGGACTCGAATCCGGCAGCTTCGGCGATCTGGTCGACGAGTGGACGAAGGACGCCGGCGGACGGCACGTCACCTGCGAGCCCTTCGGTTTCGAAGCGCTGCGGGAAGGCAACCGCCTGGCGTTCGGCGATGCGAGTGTCCCCGACTACGACTTCGCCGCCGCGAAGTACATCCTGTCGTTCGGCGCCGACTTCATGGAGACCTGGCTCTCCCCGGTCGGCTTCCAGAACGCCTTCACCCGCGCGCACAGCTTCGAGTCCGGCTCGTCCAGCGGCATGGCGAAATTCGTCTACGTCGGCCCGCGCCTGCCGCAGACCGGTCTGTCGTCGGACGAGTGGCTCCCCGTCTCCCCCGGCACGGAAGGACTGCTGGCGCTCGCCATGGCGCAGGTGATCGTGCGCCAACGGCTCGCCGCGGTGCCCGCGGACGCGGGTCACTTGTCGCTGCCGACGCCGGCGTCCGTAGCCCAGGCCGTCGGCCTTGCGGCGGACGTGATCGAGCGGCTGGCCCGTGAGTTCGCGGCGTCCGGCGCAGGACTCGCGGTCTCGGGCGGAACGGCCGCGCACTACCCCAATGGCGCCGAGATCGTCGCCGCCGTGAACATCCTGAACTACGTGGCCGGCGTCGTCGGCAAGACCGTGAGATTCGGCGCGGACCTGGCCCAGGGGACCTCGGGCAGCTTCCGCGATGTCGCGGGTCTCACGGCCGACATGGCCGGCGGGTCCGTCGCCTTGCTGCTCGTCCACGGCGCGAATCCGCTGTACGCGATGGGCGGCGCGTTCGCGCAAGCGTGGTCCAAGGTCGGCTTCAAGGTGAGCTTCTCCTCGTATCTCGATGAGACCGCGGCCGGGGCCGATCTCGTCCTCCCCGATCACCACCCCCTCGAGCAGTGGAACGACAGCCGGCCGCGCGCGGGCGTGTACGCGCTGCAGCAACCGGCGATGCAACCGGTGTTCGACGGGACGATGCAGACCGGGGACGTGCTGATGCGCGTGTCGGGACGGGCCGGCTCGTTCAAGGCATATCTGCAGACGAAGTGGGAGGCGATGCATCAGCGGGCAGCCCACGGACCGTCCTTCGGCCAGTGGTGGAACGACGCGCTGCAGCACGGCGGGCTGTACGGCGCTGCGCCGGTGCGTGCCGTCCGTCTCGCCGCGAGCGCCGCGGGTGTCACAGCGGCCACGGGGGACCTCGCGGGTGACGCAGTGGCGGTCGTGGTGCCGCACCCGACCTTGCACGACGGCCGCGGCGCCAACAAACCGTGGCTGCAAGAGCTCCCCGACCCGATCTCGAAGATCACCTGGCACGGGTGGGCGGAAGTGCATCCGGACACGGCCGAAAAGTGGCAGGTGTCGAGCGGCGACTTCGTGATCGTGAAGTCCTCCGCCGGGGCGGTGAGCGCGCCAGTGTGGATCACACCATCGGTGCGGCCGGGTGTGGTCGCCCTGCCCACGGGGCAGGGGCACAAAGCCTATGGCCGGTATGCCAAAGACCGGTCGTTCAACGCCTTCGACCTGCTCGCCGGCGACGCGAACGGTTACGGCGGACGCACCCACGTGGTGGGCGTGACGGTCGCCAAGACGGGCGAGCATCGCCGCCTCGCCACGACCGAAGGGAGTGGCCGGCACCTGGGCGAGGACATCGCCCCGGTCCTGTCACTCGACCGCGCGCGCGAACTGCATGCCGGCGAGCACGCGATCGAGGAGGAGGAAGTCCCCTCATACGCCCGCGGGGCGGGAGAGGGATGGGCGGAGGCGCAACACGAGAAGGCGTCGCTCGGTAACTATGCCGGCGAGCATCCGCGCTGGGCCATGGCGATCGATGTCGGCAAGTGTACCGGCTGCTCGGCGTGCGTCACGGCCTGTTACGCCGAGAACAACGTCGCGACGGTGGGCGAGGACCTCGTGGTTCGCGGCCGCGAAATGGCCTGGCTGCGCATCGAGCGGTACTTCCGTCCCGATACGGCCGGCGCACTGTCGGCCGTGACGACGCCGATGCTGTGCCAGCAGTGCGGCAACGCGCCGTGCGAGCCGGTATGCCCCGTGTTCGCGGCTTACCATACGCCGGACGGGCTGAACGGGCAGGTCTACAACCGCTGTGTCGGCACGCGATACTGCTCCAACAACTGTCCCTACAAGGTCCGCGTGTTCAACTGGCACAATTTCGCGGAGGAGGGCGGCATCTGGGACGCCTTCCCGGCGCCGCTCACGTGGCAGCTCAATCCCGATGTGACGGTGCGCGAAAAGGGTGTGATGGAGAAGTGCACCTTCTGCGTGCAACGCATCCGCGGCGCGCAGAACGCGGCCCGGCTCGAGGACCGCACCGTCCGCGACGGCGACATCGTGCCGGCCTGCGCCCAGACCTGTCCCTCGGAAGCGATCGTGTTCGGCGACCTCAACGACCCGCATTCCCGCGTGCACCAGCTGGCGGAGGACCCGCGCGGCTATCACGTGCTGGCCCGGCTCAATACCAAGCCCGGTATCACCTATCTCGCCCGCGTCAGCGCGGCACAGGAGGCGTAAGGCGATGGCCGAGACGACCGCGTCCGCCTCCGTCTCCCGCGTGACCTACGATTTCGTCACGCGCGCCATCGCCCGCACGCTGGGCAACCCGGGGAAGGGCTACTACCTGCTGCTCGCCGCGGCGGTGTCGCTCCTGATGGTCGGCATCGTCTGCCTGTTGTTCATCCTCCGCTACGGACTCGGGCTGGCGGGATACGCCCACCCCGTGTACTGGGCGGTCTACATCACGTGCTTCGTGTTCTGGGTGGGTATCGCCCACTCGGGCACGCTGATCTCGGCGATCCTCTACCTCTTCCGGTCCGGCTGGCGCACCGCGGTGTATCGCACTGCCGAAGCCATGACGGTGTTCGCCGTCATGACGGCGGGGCTCTTCCCGCTGATTCACATCGGCCGGCAGTGGTATTTCTACTGGCTCATCCCGTACCCTAACGAGCGCGGGCTGTGGCCCAACTTCAAATCGCCACTCATCTGGGACGAGTTCGCGATCGGGACCTACTTCACCGTGTCGACGGTGTTCCTGATCATGGGGCTCATTCCCGATATCGCCGCGGTGCGGGACGTGGCGACCGGATGGCGCCGCAAGCTGTACGCGATCGCGGGTCTCGGGTGGCGCGGCACGAACGAGCAGTGGCGCCACTATACGCGGGCCTACCTGTACCTCGCGGCGCTGGCGACGCCCCTGGTGCTGTCGGTGCACAGCGTGGTGTCGTGGGACTTCGCCATGTCGATCGTTCCCGGGTGGCACGCCACGCTGTTCGCGCCGTATTTCGTGGCTGGCGCGATCTACTCGGGCGTGGCGATGGTCATCACGCTGCTGGTGCCGATCCGGCGCCTGTTCCACCTGGAAGACATCATCACCGTCCACCACTTCGAGAATCTCGCGAAGTTGTGCCTGTTCACCGGGTTGATCGTCAGTTTCTCCTACTGCACCGAGAATTTCGTCGCCTGGTTCAGCGGGAACCCGGACGAGCGGGCCGGCTTCTGGTTCCGGGCGTTCGGGTCGTTCTGGTGGGCCAGCTGGACGATGAACATCTGCAACGGCCTGCTGCCGTGGCTGCTGTGGTTCAAGAAGATCCGCACCAATATCACCGGGCTGTTCGTCATCTCGATCTTCGTGAACATCGGCATGTGGTTCGAGCGCTTCGTGATCATCGTCGTGTCGCTGGCCGGCGAGCCCTATGAGCACTGGGCCAACGGCGGCTACAACCCGACCTGGGCCGATTGGGGCATCATGGCCGGGAGCTTCGGTTGGTTCTTCATGTGGTTCCTGCTGTTCGTGAAGAACTTCCCGGCGGTCTCGATCTCCGAGGTCAAGGAAGTGCTGCCCCCGCCCAAGCTCGGCAAGGGGAGGGCCGCATGATGGTCCCCAAGGTGCTGACCGACATCTTCCATCCGCCGCAGACGCCGGGCGTGCTGGCAGTCTTCGGCCACCTCGACGCGACGGTCGACGCGATCGGCCGCCTGAAAGCGGGCGGCCACGGTGAGGCCCTCACCGTCTATTCCCCGATTCCCCGCCACGAGCTGGAGGATGCCCTGGATCACCCCACGAGCCCGGTGCGCATGTGGACCCTGATCGGCGGCATGGCCGGATGCGGCATCGGCGCGTGGATCACCCTGTACATGTCCTACGACTGGCCGGTGGTCGTGGGCGGGAAGCCGGTCGGCTCGATCCTGCCCTACGTCATCATCATGTTCGAGATGACCGTGCTGTTCGGCGCGCTGACCACGATTCTGGGCCTCGTGCTGAATGCGCTGCTCGCGTCGCGGCATCAGGGCACCATCGCCTATGACCCGCGGTTCACCAACGACAAATTCGGGATCTTCGTGCGGTGCGCACCCGAGCAGGCCGGCTCGCTGGAAGGGCTGCTGAAGGGCGCCGGCGCCGAGGAGGTCCGCCGTGCGTAAACCGCTCGCCCTTGCGGTGCTGGCGCTCGCGCTGACGGCGTGTGATCCCGATTGGGTCGTCCATCACGTCGGCTGGTTCGCCACGATGCGCCACCAGCGCAGCTTCCGTCCCTACACGATGCCCCGGCCGACGGTGCCCGGCACCGTCCCCACCACCGGACTGGAGCTCGATTCGGTCGGCCTGGCGGGTGCGGACCGGGTGAGCAACCCGCGGACCCGCACCGCCGAGTCGTTGAACCGCGGGCGCTGGGTATACGAGACGTACTGCCTCGTCTGTCACGGTGACGCGGGGAAGGGCGATGGGCCGATTTCGGCCGCCGCCGGGGGTCCCTTCTTCGGTATCCGCTCGCTCGTCACCGACACCGTGGCGCGGCGCAGCGACGGGTACATCTACGGCGTGCTGATCCACGCCCCCAGCATGGGCCGCGGGCTGATGCCGATCTACGGCGACAAGATCCACGGCACGGATCGCTGGGACGTCGTGAACTACGTGCGATCACTGCAGGAGCAGGCCCGGATGGGAGGCCGCCGATGAGCGCCGCCACGGCCGCCCGGCGGATCGAAGTGGCGCAGAAAGCGCGCGGCTTCCCCGTGGGGTCGTTCCGGGCCGTCGGGCTCGGGGCCACCGCGGTCGGGCTCGTGCTGCTGCTGCTGAGTCTCAGGGCCCACGCCGACCGGGTCTGGTCGGCCTATCACTTCAATTTCGTGTTCTGGCTCGGACTCGCTCAGGCCAGCGTGGTCGTCGCCGCGTCGCAGAAGCTGGCCAAGGGGCACTGGTCCGGGCTGGTGATTCGCTTCGCCGAGGCCTCGGTCGCGTTCCTCCCGGTCGCCGTCGTGCTGTTCTTCGCGTCGTACCTGGGGCGAACCTACATCTACCCGTGGATCAACACGCCACGGACCGATCTGGGGTGGTGGCTCTCGCCGAACTGGTTCTATCTGCGGGACGGCGCGGTGCTCATCGTCATGTCGTGGCTGTCGTGGCGGTTCGTGCGGGCCGACGTGGCTCCGGACCTGGCGGAGCTCGCCACGGGGAAGCCGGTGGATCCCTCCGCGGAGGAGCGGGGGCTGATCACCCGCGACGCCGCGCTGGCGACGATCGGGTTCGCGTTCGGGTTGAGCCTCATCGCGTTCGACACGGTCATGTCGCTCGCGCACCGGTGGGTGAGCAATCTCTATGGCGCGTTCTACTTCATGGGCAGCTTCCTGTGTGCCCTGATGTGGCTCGCCGTGCTGAGCGTCCGGATGCGGCAGCGCATGGCGCTGGGGGATCTCTATTCCCGTCGGCAACAGCACGACCTCGGCAAACTGTGCTTCGGGTTCACCGTATTCTGGGCGTACCTCATGTTCGCCCAGTTCCTGGTGATCTGGTACGGCAACCTGCCCGACGAGACCTACTTCATTTTCTACCGGCTGTGGGGGCCGTGGCGGCCGGTCGGCGTCGCCGTGTTCCTGCTCGTGTTCCTGATCCCCTTCATCGGCCTGCTCACCGTGAAGGCCAAGCGATCCTCCGCGTGGCTGCTCGGCATCGCGCTGCTGAGCGTCGCGGGCATCTGGCTGGAGCGGTATTACGAGGTCGTCCCATCCTTGAACGGCGGTGCGGGTCCGGCGATCGGCGTTCCCGAGCTGGGCGCGCTGCTGTTCATCGGTGGCTTGTACGCGCTGTCCTACAGCTGGTTCGCGGGACGCTATCCCATGCTCTCCCCGCGCCTCGCCGCGGACACGCTGGAGCGGGAGCACGGCCACTAGTCGCTCCGCACCACGGCACCCGACTGTGAAGACGGAATCACCGCTCGCTGACACATCCGCCGTGGACCCCGACCGCGTACTGTGGGTATGACGGGACGCAATCGGGCGACCGCAACTTCCGGAGGATGAGTCATGCATATTCGCTTACTCGCTGTGGCGGCGATCGTGGCCGGCGCTGGCTGCAGCAACCCCACGTACGGTGGGGGCGGGGGTGGGGGCGGCGGCTGCACGCCGACGGCGACGCAGGTCTGCATGGTGGGCACGGCGTTCAGCCCGACGACCCTGACGATCACCCACGGCACGGCGGTCACCTGGATGAACGGTGCTAGCCTCACCCACACGGTCACCAGCGCGACGGGCTCGACCGATGTGTTCGACAGCAACAATGTCCCTGCGGGCGCGTCGTTCGTGCACACGTTCGCCACGGCCGGGACCTACCAGTACTACTGCAAGATTCACGGGCTCGACGGCGCGCCGCCGACCGGCATGCACGGGACGATCACCGTCAACTGACGGGTCGCATGGGAAATCGCGAGCTCTCGGGGCGGATTCCGCTCCGGGAGCTTAACTTTTGCCCATGAGCGAATCACCGGAGACCCTGGAAGCCTTCCGCCACTTCCGGGAGAAGATGAACGAGACCATCCTCGCGGCGGGGAACCTCAACATCAACCGCTTCTTCGCCCTCGACAACCGCTGCTACGAGCCGGGGGCGCTGCCCGCGAAGACGAAGGAGCTGTTGGGGCTCGTCGCCTCGATGGTGCTGCGCTGTGACGACTGCATCACCTACCACCTGGTGCGGTGCCGCGAAGAGGGCGTCAGTGATCCCGAGTTCTACGACGCATTCGCCGTGGCCCTGGTCGTGGGCGGGTCGATCGTGATTCCCCACCTGCGGCGCGCGGTGGCCCGGCTCGAGGAGCTACGGGCGCCGTGAGCGTCTGGCGCGCGGCCGCCGAGCTCGCCCGAGCGGGGGGTGGAAGCGCCCTGGCCACCGTCGCGCATACGTCGGGGTCGACGCCGGTGCCGGCCGGCACGAAGATGCTGGTTGGACCCGCGGGACGGCTCGCCGGGTCGGTAGGCGGCGGGTGTGTCGAGGCCGATGTCATCGCGGCCGCTGCGGAAGTGCAGAGCCGGGGACCGATCATTCGGACGCACCACCTCAATGCCGACCTCGCGGGCGACCTCGGATTGTCGTGCGGCGGAACGGTACACATCGTGGTCGAGCCGCTCGTGTCCGATCCTGCCTACGTCCACGCCTTGGAGGAGGCAGCGGGTGCGGAGTCCGGGACGCTCACCACCGGACTCGACTGGTCCGACGGGCCCCGGAAGCACTTTGTGGCGGAAACGATCGAGCCACACGCGGCGACGGCCGCGCTCTCGCCGGACCAGCGGACCCTGATCGAGCGGATCACGCTGCCTCCGCGGGTCATCGTCTTCGGCGCCGGACACGTGGGGCGCGCGGTGGCGCTCGCCGCGCACGCCGCCGGATTCCGCGTGGTCGTCGTGGACGATCGCCCCGAGTTCGCCGACGCCGCCGCGTATCCGGCCGAGGTGGCCGTCCGGACGGCGTCGATCGCCGACGCCCTCGCGGCGCTTCTGGTGCATGCGGACGATGCGATCGTCATCGCCACGCGAGGACATCGTCACGACGCCGTGGTACTCGAGCGGGTGGCGGGATCCGCCGCCGGCTATGTCGGGTTGCTGGGCAGCCGGCGCAAGCAAGCCGTCGTGACGCACGCGTTGCAGCGCGCCGGTGTGCCCATCGACGCCCTGCACCGCGTTCGGGTGCCGGTGGGTCTCCCGATCGGGGCGGTGACGCCGGAAGAGATTGCCGTGAGTATCGTGGCGGAGCTGATCGCCTGGCGCCGCGGCGCGGGCGAGCCCGCTACTTGATCAGGCCGAGCAGCACGCTCAGTGAATCGGCGGGCAGCGCTGCGGCGATCTCCACCCGCAGCGAGCGGACATAGCGGGCCAGGCGCTCGTTCGACGTGAAGCCGACTGCCTGCCGCGAGGCGTCCTCCTGTCCCCGTGCCGCGGGGGCGAGTCGGGACGGACCGCCGGCGGCCACCGCACTGCGTCGCTCGAACAACAGCACCACGGCGCTCGCCACCCGCTGCTCGACAACGATCTGGGCCGGGTCGGCCGGATTGCTCCGGAGGGCGCCGACGGCGTACCCCGGAATCACGCCCGGGTCCTCTCCCAGAATGTCTCGCGCCTGTTTGGCCGCGATCGTGGGCCAGGCGGCGGCGTCCTGACGGGTCGAGTCGTCCTTCGCCTCGTTCACCGCCAGCGCGACGACATTGCCAGCGGTCTGCAGTGTCTTGGCCGCGGCCGGGGTGGCTGGGGCGGTCCGGAGCCGTTCGTCGGCCTCCTCGCGGTCCGCACCGCTTCGCATCCCCGCTGCGCCATCCGCGACGGGTGTGGGCGGGGGTGGTTGATCGCGTCGCGTTTC
>JBGQHV010000131.1:0-9679 GCA_041498155.1 Gemmatimonadota bacterium
CGATCGCCGACTGGGTGCTGGCGTCGATCGCCTTTTTCGCGCGGGGACTCGATCACACCGTCCGGGCCCAGGCGGAGCGCCGCTGGATCCAGGGGGCGTTCGGCGACCGCACCATCCGCGTGCGCGAGCTCGCCACACTGCGGGTCGGGATCGTCGGGCTGGGCGGAATCGGGAGCGCCGTGGCGCGCCGGACGCTGGCATTGGGGATGCGCGTCGCGGGGATCCGGCGCCGCCCCGAGCGGGGGGGCCCGGTCGGCGTAGCCTGGGTGGGTGGTGGCACGGATCTGGAACGCCTCGCCGCCGAGAGCGACGTGCTGGTGATCGCGGCGCCGCGCACCGGCGAGACCGACCGCGCCGTGGGGCGCGACGTGCTCGCACGGCTGCCCCCCGGCGCCGTGGTCGTCAACGTCTCGCGCGGAGCGCTGCTGGACGTGGAGGCGCTGCTCGAGCGGCTCGACGGCGGCGCCGTGCGCGGGGCCGCGCTCGACGTGTTCGCCACCGAGCCGCTGGCGCCCGAACACCCGCTGTGGGCGCACCCGCGCGTGCTCGTGAGCCCGCACGTGAGCCCCGTTAGCGACCGGTTCTGGGAGCGTGAGACGGCCCTCATGTTGGACAACATCCGGCGCTATCTTGCTGGGGCGCCGCTCGCCAATCTCGTCGACCTGGACGCCGGATACTGAATGGAAAAGATCATCAAGGCCGCCGTGGACCGCGGCGCGTCGGACCTGCACATCAAGGCGGGGGACGTGTTCCGGGCGCGCATCAACGGGCGGCTGGTCCCGCTCACCAAGCAGCGCCTCACCCCCGAGCAGACCAAAGTCATCGCGCAGAAGCTGATTCCGACCGAGGAAGACCGCGCGCGCATCGACAAGATCCGAGACTACGACTGCTCGTGGGGCATGCCGGGCATTGGCCGCTTCCGGGTGAACATCCTGCGGCAGCGCTCCTCGTTCATGATCGTGATGCGGGTGATCCCGTTCGACGTGCCTACGTTCGAAACCCTCAAGCTGCCCGGCGTGCTGGCTCAGGTGGCCACGGGCGAGCGGGGGATGATCATCGTCACGGGCATCACGGGATCCGGCAAGACATCCACCATGGCCGCGATGGTGCATCACATCAATCAGACGCAGCACAAGCACATTCTCACGCTCGAGAACCCGATCGAGTTTCTGCACCGCGACATCAACTGTTCCGTGACGCAGCGGGAGATCGGGACCGACACCGACGATTTCCGCATGGGATTGCGCGCCGCGCTGCGGCAGGATCCGGACGTGGTGCTGATCGGCGAGATGCGCGACTCCGAGACGATCGACACCGCCATGAAGGCCGCGGAGACGGGCCATCTCCTCATCTCCACGCTGCACACCCCCGACGCCGTCAGCACGGTGAACCGGATGATCTCGATGTTCCCCGCCGAAGAGCAGGGGATCGCCCGGCTGCGCCTGGCCGAGTCGCTGCAGGCGGTGGTGTCGCAGCGCCTGCTGCCGCGCGCCGACGGTAAAGGACGGGCGGCGGCCATCGAAGTGCTCATCGGCACGGGGACGGCGCGGGACATGATCCGCGACCCGATGCGCACGCCGGAGCTGACCGACTACATCCGCGAATCGCGCGAGCAATACGGCATGCAGACCTTCGATCAGCATCTCATGGATCTGGTGAGCGAGAGTGTCGTCACCTATGAGACCGCGCTGGCCTCCTCGTCCAACCCCGCGGACTTCGAGCTGCAGATGCGGACGCTGCGGCGGCGCACCATGTCGCAGCCGGCGCCCGTGCTCGAGCCGGAGGGAACGGTGACGCCGGAGGCCGAGGCGGCGCCAGACCGGCCGGCGGGGTTCACCACCGACGACCTCTCCGACCTGATGCCCTGATGGCGACCCCCACCCCGCCGCGCCGTATCGCCGGCATCCTCGCGCCTGTCACCACGCCCTTCGATCCCACCACGGGCGAGCTCGCCCTCGACCGGGCGACGGCCAATGCCCGGCGGCTCCTGGCGGATGGACTCGATGGGCTCGTCGCGGCCGGCTCCACGGGCGAGGCGGTGTTGCTCGATGCGGAGGAGCAGCGCCGCCTGGTGGCCGCGCTGCGCGCGGTCGTGCCGCGCGATCGCTGGCTCCTGGCGGGGACGGGCGCCGAGTCGACCCGGGAGACCATCGCGCTGTCCCGCGCGGCGGCGGCCGAGGGGGCGGACGCGGTGCTGGTCCGGCCGCCGGGCTATTACAGCACCGGCCATTCGGCCAACAGCCTCGTGGCGCATTACCGGGCGATCGCCGACGCGAGTCCGGTGCCCGTGCTCGTGTACAACATCCCCAAGTACACCCACATCGCGATCGCGCCCGATCTGCTGGGGCGGCTCGCCGCGCACGCCAACATCGCGGGGGTCAAGGACTCCTCCGGCGACCCCAAGAGCCTGGTCGCCTACCGGCAGATGGTCCCGGCCTGGTCGGTGCTGGTGGGCTCCGGCTCGCTGCTCCTCACCGCGTACGAATCGGGGTGCGAAGGCGGTATCGTCGGCGTGTCGTGCTTCGCGGCCCGCATCGCGGTGGAGCTGAAGACGGCGTTCCACGCGGGTGAACGACCCCGCGCCGCGGAGCTGCAGGCCCGCTTGATGACGCTCGACAAGGAGATCGTGGGGCGCCTCGGTCCCGCGGGCATCAAGGCGGCGATGGACGCGGCCGGGTTGTACGGCGGGCCGGTACGCGAGCCGTTGGCCCCGCTGGCCGCGGCGGACCGGGAGCGCGTCGGCCAGCTCCTCGCGGCGTGACGGCGTCGCGCGCCCTGTTGGGCGAGCTGGCCGTCGCGCGTCTCGTCGGCTCCCCCGGTCACAGCCAGATCCGCGCCGTGCTGCGTCGCGAGCTCGAAGCGCGTGGGTTCGTCGTGCTCGAGCAGCGCTTTTCCGCCGCCGCACGGTTTCCGCTCCGCGGGCGCGCCGCCACCGAAGGCATCAACCTGATCGCCGTGCGCCCCCGCACGCGGGTCGCGACCTGGCTCGCGGCTCACTACGACTCCAAGGGGCAACCGCTCTCCATGGCGCTGCGGCTGCTCTGGGTTGTCGCGGCGGTGCTCGCGCTCGCCGCGGCTCTCGCGGCAACCGTGTCCGGCGGGGCGCTGGTGTGGTGGATTCCGGGTGTCGCCCTGGCGGGCGGGTTTCTGGCGCTGAACGTGGCGACCGATCGCTCGCCCGGCGCGGTGGACAATGCGACCGGCGTGCTGACGGTGCTCGCGGCGCTCGACGCCATCCCGGCGGATGCAGGCGTGGGCGCGCTGCTACTCGACGCCGAGGAGCTGGGGCTCGTCGGGGCGCGGGCGCTGGTCCGGGAGCGGGCGAATCTATTGGGCGGCACCGCCGTGATCAATTTCGACAGCATCGACGACCGAGGCCGGGCGATCGCGTATGTGCACCGACCGGGTCGGGTGGCGGGGCGCGTGGCCGCCGCACTCGGCAGCCGCGAGTGGCGCCGGCTGCCGGTCGTGGTGGACGGCCTGGCGCTGGCCGAAGCGGCCGCCGAATGCGTGACGATCATGAGGGGAGACTGGGGAACGACGCGGGTGATTCACACGCCCCGCGACACCCCCGACCGCCTCACGTTGCACGGCGTGCAGGAGGTGGCACAAGCGGTAGCGGAGGTCCTGTCGGCCCGGTAGCTTCCGTCGGAGGATGCCTCGCCCCGCTCGCCGGGGCGTTTTTACTGAGGGGAGCCGCGCGTGTTCGGACCGAAGGTCCATTGCGTCGTCGTCGTGGGCGCTCAATGGGGGGACGAGGGGAAAGGAAAGCTCGTCGACGTGCTCGCCGAGCGGGCCGACCTCGTCGTCCGCTACCAGGGCGGCGCCAATGCCGGGCACACGGTGCACATGAGCGCCGGCGAGTTCGTGCTGCATCAGATTCCCTCGGGGATCTTGCAGGGCGCGGTCTGCCTCGTGGGGAACGGCGTCGTGCTCGACCCCGAGACGTTCTTCACCGAGCTCGACGCGCTCACGTCGCGCGGCGTGAAGGTGGAACACAAGCTGTTCGTTTCCGACCGGGCGCACCTGATCCTCCCGTATCACAAGCTGCTCGACCAGGCGCGCGAGCGGCGCGAGAAGATCGGCACGACGGGGCGGGGAATCGGTCCCGCCTACGAAGACAAGTACGGCCGGCGCGGCGTGCGCGTCGGCGACCTGCGCGGCCTGGCGCGGGCGCAGGAGCTCGTGGCCGCTCGCGTCACGGCGGCCAACGAGATGCTGGGCCTGCTGGGCGGAACCGAGCGCGCCGATCCAGCAGCCCATCGGGCGCTGCTCGAGCGCTGGGCGCCGCGGCTCGCGCCCCTCACGGTGGACGCCGGCCGGGTGGTGTTCGAAGCGCTGCAGCGCGGCGACTCGGTGCTGCTGGAAGGGGCTCAGGGGGCGCTACTCGACGTCGATCACGGTACCTACCCCTACGTCACCTCGTCCAATACCACGGCCGGGGGCGCCGCCGTGGGCGCCGGCATCGGCCCCACCGCGATCGACGCCGTGCTCGGCGTCGTGAAGGCGTATACGACCCGGGTGGGCAACGGTCCCCTCCCTACTGAAGCGGAGCCCGGGCAGGCGGAGCGCATCCGCCAGCTGGGCGGTGAATTCGGGGCGACGACCGGACGGCCGCGCCGCTGCGGGTGGTTCGACGCCGTCGTGGTGCGCTACGCCGTACGGGTGAACGGCCTCACCGGGCTCGCGGTCACCAAGCTCGACGTGCTGGACACGTTCGCCGAGATCCCGGTCGCCACGGGCTATCGGCTGGACGGGAATGTCCTGGACGGCATGCCGGCGGACATCGAGCAGATGGACCGGGTACGCCCGATCTACGAAACGCTCCCCGGGTGGCAGAAGCCGACCAGCGCGGTGCGCCGGCTCGCCGATCTGCCCGCCGCCGCGCGCGCCTACCTCGACCGCCTGCAGGATCTCGCCCACGCGCCGATCCGCTACGTGAGCGTCGGCACCCATCGCGAGCAGATCATCGAGGTCGCATGAAGCGCTTCGCGGCCCGTCTGGCCGTGGGGCTGCTCGTGCTGGCGGGCGTGGCGATGGTCGGGTTCCGCGTCTGGGTCGGCGCCGCCGCGCCTCCGCTCCACGGCCGGGAGACCGTCCCCGGCCTGGGTGATTCCGTCACCGTCCTGTGGGACTCGCTCGCGGTCCCGCACATCATCGCCGAGAGCGATACGGATGCGTTCGCCGCCCTGGGGTACCTGCATGCCCGAGATCGCCTGTGGGAGATGGATCTGCTGCGGCACGCGGCGGAGGGGCGGCTGTCGGAGCTGTTCGGCGCGCGCGCGGTGCGCGCCGACCGCGCCATTCGCGCGCGGGAAATGCTCGGGCTGGCCCGAGAACGGTTGTCCCACGGCGATCCGATGACGCTCCGGATCGCGGCCGCCTACTGTCGCGGCGTGAATGCCTGGATCGCCACCGGGCACCGGCCCGCCGAGCTGCGCCTGCTCGGTCACGTGCCCGAGCCGTGGGAGCCGGTGCATTCCGTGGAGATCGGTCTGGTCGAAGCGTGGGACCTGCGCTCCGACAACGGCGAGATCGCGCACGCGCGGTCGATCGCCGCGCTCGGCGCGGATCGGGCGGCAGATCTCTTCGTCCCCTATCCGGACTCGGCCCCGGTCATCGTCGAAGGCACGACCGGGCACGGACCTGCGGCGTGGCGCTCGTCGTCCGCCGACGCGCGGGCCACCGCCTCGAACTCCTGGGCCATCGGACCATCGCACACGCGCTCGGGCAAGCCGATTCTCGAGAATGATCCCCATCTCTCCCTCAGTGCGCCGTCGATCTGGTATCTCGTCGGGATCCACGCACCGGGCTACGAGGTCGTCGGCGTCACGATTCCGGGGCTGCCCCCGGTGGTGTTGGGCCACACCGCCCACCACGGCTGGGGGTTCACCAACGGGATGATCGACGACGTGGACTACGTCCAGGAGCGGATCTCGCCCGACAGCGCGCGCTATCTGACGTCGGGCGGATGGGTGGACGCGGAGACCGTGGCGGAGACGCTGCGGGTGAAAGGCGCCGACCCGGTGGTCTATCGGCGGCGCCGCACCGCCGATGGGCCGCTGGTGGAGCTGGGGTGGCGCCCCGATTCCACCACCGCGTTCGCCATGCGGTGGACCGCTCAGACCCCGTCCGACGAGCTGACGGCCCTGATCGCGATGGCGCGGGCGACCAGCCTGACCGAGTTCCAGGTGGCCCTCGAGACGTTCCGCGTACCCGAGCAGAACGTCGTGTACGCCGACCGCGACGGGACGATCGCCTATTTCCTGGCGGGCCGCGTACCCGTCCGGAAGACGGGCGACGGATCCCGACCCGAGCCCGGATGGACCGGGGCAAGCGGCTGGACGCGGTACTTGTCGTCCGGCGAGCTGCCGCGGGAGGTCAACCCGCCCAGCGGGTTCGTGGTCACCGCCAACAACCGCATCGTGGGCGACGCGTTTCCCGTACCGATCCGAGCCGACTACGATCTCCCCTACCGCGCCGAGCGGATCTGGGAGATGGTGCGGCGCGACAGCGGGGCCACGGCGGCCGCCGTGGCGCGCGAGCAGGTGGACGTGGTGAACGGGTTTCTGCGCGGCATCGCGCCGATCGCAGCGCGCGCGGCGGACGCTGCCGGGCATGCCGACCTCGGCGAACAGCTGCGCCACTGGGACGGAGCCATGGCCGCGGACCGCGCCGAGCCGACGCTCGTCTGGTCGTGGTACCGCGCGCTGCAGGCGTTGACCTACGACGACGAATCGCCCGGCTACCGCCCCTCGGCCGCGCTGCACCGTTGGCTTCGGGCGGGGGAGAGCCGGTGGTTCGACGACGTGCGGACGCCGGAGCACGAGGACCTGCCCGCGCTCGCGCGACGCGCGATGGGCAGCGTGCTGGCGCGCGGCGCTCCGCGGCCCTGGGGTGAAGTCCACACGCACACCGAAGAGCACCCGCTGGGCGACGTACCCGTGCTCGGCTGGCTCGCGGGGTTCAACATCGGGCCGCTGCACCTGGGGGGCGGCAATCAGACGGTGAACGTGTGCCCGTCCGATGAGTTCGCGCCGCCGTTCCATTGTACGGAGGGCCCATCGATGCGGCACGTGGTGGACTTCGGCGATGTGGACGGTGCGGGCGGGTTCATTCTTCCGGCGGGGCAATCGGGCAACCCGCGCTCGCCGCACTACCGCGATCAGACGCCACGCTGGATCCGCGGCGAGCTGTGGGTGGTGCCCGTGGACGTGCGGCGCGTGCACGCGACGGACACGCTGCGGCTGGTGCCCTAGAGCCATCAGCCATCGGCCAACAGCCCTCAGCACCATTGCTGACGGCTGATGGCTGACGGCTCCCAAAACAACACCCCCCGGAGTTTCCCCCAGGGGGCCGCCAGCGATCCGAATCGAGCGCCCGTATCCGACGCGAACACACCGGCTTGCCGATCTCCATCGCAAGCACGGTGCCGATCGCCGGTGTCACGTAACATGTTGATCCGTAAGATGTTGGCAACGCGTGATGCAGCGCACAGGCACCGCGTTTTCCCCACTGTGCCGCAGGTTGCGGCGCGCGTAGCGCCCGCGCGGCGTGCGACCTACCGTTGAGCCCCACGATGACGCAGACGATTCTCGTCGCCCCGGCGGCCTTCAAGGGCACGCTCGGCCCGCGTGCCGTCGCCGAGGCGTTGGCGCAGGGCGCGCGTCTGGCGGCGCCGCACGCCAACGTGCTGACCTGTCCGGTCGCCGACGGCGGCGACGGCTTGCTCGACGCCGTGCTGGCACCGGCTTCGCTCCGCGAGCCGGTGACCGTGACCGGGCCGCTCGGCGCGCCGGTGCGCGCGGAGCTCGGCTGGATCGACGCCGAGACCGCGATCTTCGAGAGCGCCAGCGCGTGCGGCTTGGCGCTTCTGTCACCCGACCGGCGCAACCCGACGGAGTCGACCAGCCGCGGCGTGGGGGAGCTCATCGTCGAAGCGGCCGATCGCGGCGCCGCGACGATCGTCGTCGGCTTGGGCGGGTCGGCGTGCGTGGACGGCGGTGTCGGGGCGGCTCGCGGCCTGGGGTGGACGTTCAGCGACGTGAGCGGGGGACCGTTGGCGGAAGGTGGCGCCGCGCTCGCGGCGCTCGCCCAATGGGAGCCCGGCTGGCACCTGGAAACGCGCGTCGTGGCGCTGGCCGATGTGCGTACGGCGCTCGTGGGGCCGGAAGGCGCCGCGCCGTTGTTCGCGCCGCAGAAGGGAGCGACGCCGGCGGCGGTGCAGCTGCTCGCGGCCGGATTGGAGCGCCTGGCGGGGGCGATGGCGGGCAATGGTCGCCCGGACCTGGCCGAGCTCGAGGGCGGCGGGGCGGCCGGCGGACTGGCCGCGGGGCTCGTCTTCTTCGCCCGGGCGGAGCTCGTGCCCGGCGCCCCGTGGGTGCTGGCGCGCGTCGGGTTCGACGCGGCGCTCGCCAAGGCGGACGTCGTGATCACGGGCGAGGGGGCGTTCGACCGGACGTCGCTGCTGGGGAAGGTGACGGGGGAGGTGTTGCTGCGGGCCCGGGCGGCGCGAAAGCCCGCGGTGGTGGTGGCCGGACGGGGGAGCGACAGCGCCGGCGTGCATGTGGTCACCGGCGGCGGGGCGATCCTCGATGCCGCGGGACTCGTGGACCTCGGGGCGCGCGCCACGCGGGAGGCATTCGGGTTGCCCGGCGACTGACGCTCCCTCTATCTTCCCCGCTCTTATGCCCACTGCCGACAATGTGATGGACAAGCTGGTGTCGCTGGCGAAGCGGCGCGGCTTCGTGTTCCAATCCTCCGAGATCTACGGCGGTCTCGGCTCCGTGTGGGATTACGGGCCGCTGGGCGTGGAGCTCAAAAAGAACATCAAGGAGCGCTGGTGGCGCTCGATGGTGCACGAGCGCGACGACATCGAGGGGCTCGACGCGGCGATCCTGATGCATCCCAAGGTGTGGGAGGCGTCGGGGCACGTGGCCGGGTTCACCGACCCCCTGGTGGACTGCAAGCAGTGCAAGAACCGCTTCCGGGCCGACGACCCCCGCATCAAGGGCACGCCGGGCCAACCGGACGCCCAGTGCCCGGTCTGCGGCATGAAGGGGACGCTGACGGCGCCGCGCCTCTTCAATCTGATGTTCAAGACGTTCATGGGGCCGGTCGAGGAGGACGCGGCGGTGACCTACCTGCGTCCGGAGACCGCCCAGGGCATTTACGTCAACTATCTGAACGTGCTGCAGTCCTCGCGCCAGAAGGTCCCCTTCGGCATCGCCCAGATCGGGAAGGCGTTCCGCAACGAGATCACGCCCGGAAACTTCATCTTCCGCACGCGCGAGTTCGAGCAGATGGAAATGCAGTTCTTCGTCAAGCCGGGCGCGGACCTGGAATGGTTCGAGTTCTGGAAGGCCCAGCGGATGCAGTGGGTGCAGGGCCTCGGACTGCACGCGGAGAAGCTGCGGTTCCACCAGCATGCCAAGGACGAGCTGGCGCACTACGCCAAAGACGCCTACGACATCCAGTACGAGTTCCCCTTCGGGTGGCAGGAGTTCGAGGGGATCCACAACCGGACCGACTTCGATTTGTCGCGCCACCAGCAGCACTCCGGGAAGAAACTCGAGTATGTGGACACGGCGACGAACGAGCGGTTCGTGCCCTATGTCGTGGAGACCTCCGCCGGCGCCGACCGCACGACGCTGGTCGTGCTGGTGGATGCCTACCACGA
>JBGQHV010000132.1:0-9602 GCA_041498155.1 Gemmatimonadota bacterium
ACATCATTCACGGGGTCCCACTGTGAAGCTTACGCTGCTGCTCCTCGCCGCAGGAGCCGTCGTCGCCGCGACGGCGCACCGCCACCCGACCGAGGACCGGTCCGATCCGTCTGATCCGGGCGTCCACGTGCGCAACCACTTCTCCTTCACGCTGCATGCCGCGGCCGCCGCGGTCTTCCCGCTGTTCGGGGCCGATCGGGAACGGCTCTGGACCACCGGGTGGGCTCCGTCGTTTCTCTATCCCGACCCGCCGCGCGACAGCCTGGGCATGGTCTTCACGATCGCGCATGGCCAGACCCGGAGCGTCTGGGTCAATACCGCGTTCGATCCGGCCACTGGACGCGTGCAGTACGTGTACGTCATCCCCGATGCCCTGGCCACGCTGATCGACATCCAGGTCACGGCGCTCGACTCCGCCACGACCAGCGTGTCGGTCACCTACGAGCGCACCGCACTCTCCCCCGACGCCAACGATCATGTGCGGGCGCTCGGCGACCACGACGGCGGCCAGGGGCCGGAGTGGCAGGCCGCGATCGCCGACTATCTGAGTCGGCGACCTCAGTAGTCGTAGATGTGGTCCACCCGGAGCTGCCCGCCGGCCTCGACCTCCGCCAGCACGGTGAGCAGATCGCGGGCGTCCACGGCCAGCACCACCCGGAGGCGCGAGGGCTCGGCAGGGGCCCCGTACGCCACCACGACGCGGCTCCGCGCCGGCGGTCGCCAGTCCCGCGGCGCGGTCCCCGTGAGCGTCACCACACGGTTGCCGCACAGCTCGGCCATGCGGACCCGCGCTGACCGGCCCGCCAACGCCAGCAGCGCGTCGCGGAACGGAGCGTAGCGGGGCACCGCCAGCAGGGCGTAGTGCCGATCCAGCCAGGCCACCCGGCGCAGCCCGTCAGGGCTCGCGGACGCCAGCGAATCGCTCCAGCCCGCGACCACGAGGTAGCGCTGCAGCTCGTCGGCGCTGTACGCCGTCGCCGTGCCGAGGCCGATCAGCGTCGCGTAGACCGCCTTCACGCCATACTCCGCCGACAGCGCGAAGCGGCGCTCCCACTTTCGCAAGAACCCGGGGCCGATCCAGGGCACCTCCGTCCACAGGTGCACCAGCGCGTGCCCGAAGGAGAACTCGTACCACCCCTTCTGATTGATCAGCTGCGCGTAGTCCTCGGCCACCCGGGCCGCATACCGGTCCTCGGCGGTGCCGCCAGCCGGCGCGGCCTGCTCGGCGAGACGCCCGACGGTCACTTCGTAGAGACCCTTCAAGCCGTACTCCACCGCGGTGCTCATCCCGATGACGCAGAGCATGAGGTGGTTGCCGAATCCCACCGGCGAGCGCGCCCGACTGGCGCGCCAGGTAGCGAAGTAGCTGCGCCAGAACGTGCCCACCGACCGGACGTAGGGGAACTCACTCGGCGGCCTCCCTGCGCGCAGCCAGCGCGCGTAAGCCTCGCTCGAGTACACGAGATCCCACTCGGGATGCGTGAGGAACTCGGCGCCTTCGGACCTTCCGTAGCCCGAAATCGTATCGAGCGCGATGCTCACCTCGGCCGGAAGCACGGCCGGCATTCTTTCGGCCGTCACGTCCGGATAGCGGCCGTCGCCACCCGGCTCATAGAGATCCCACAGCGTGTTGGTGAACTTGTTGGTCGGGTCGACCCGTCGCTTCACGGCGAACAGCGCCGCCGCCCACGCGTAGGCGCGAGTGAACTGGTCGCGCGTCGCCAGCGGCTGATAGGGCAGGTAGTAGCGCCCCCCGCTTTGAATCGCGGCCTCGATCAGCTCGCGCGTCCAGCGCCCCACTTCCGCTTCCGCTTCGGGTCCCGTCCCTTGCTTGTAATAGAGGACGTACGCGAACACTTCGGTCGGAGCCCAGGCCAGGGCCGTGCCGGGATCGGGGAGCGCGTGACGAATGGAGACGTTGACGGCGTTCACGTCGTGGGTTTGGAGAATCCGCCGCAGGCGCGGCACGAAGACGGGCAGGCTGTCCGCCGGGACGAAGTATTCCTGGAGCACATAGGTGCTCCGTTCCCGCGAGGCGGGCTCCAGCTCGCTCACGTCATAGCTCGCCTCGTAGTTCCGCCAGGTGACGGGATGCCCGCGGAACACGAACGGATCCAGGATGTGCTGCCGGATCCATTTGCCCAGGCGCCCGCTGGTGATCGACTTGTAGGCGAGACGATGCGTCCACGAGGCCTGGTCGCGCGGCTGAATCCGCTCCGGGACCGTGACCGGGAGCGTGGTCGCGACGTACGACACGGCGTGCACCGTCTCATACGCGGGCGGATACAGGTCGGCGTTGTGGAAGATGACGCCCGTGTCGGGCTGCACGCGGCTGCGGAAGTACGCCAGGTACGAGGTCACGGGTAGGGTCGAATCGACGCGCTGCACGCGCGAATCCACAGCGAGATCCAGCGTCACGTCGGCGATGACGCCGAGGGCGCCGTAGCCGCCGATCGCGCCGTAGAAGAGCTCCGGCTGCTCCTGGGGACTGGTTCGGACGACGCGACCGTCGGCGAGCACCAGGGTCAGGGCGCGCACCGAGCGGACCAGCGGGCCCTGGCCGATGTAGCGGCCATGGGCGTTCACCGACAGCGCCCCACCGACGGTAAAGGTGTTGTAGGTCTGCATGATCTTCACGGACAAGCCGGCGGGATCGATCGCCTCCTGAACCTCCCGCCAGCGCGTCCCGGAATGCACGGTGATCGTCCGCGCCGCACTGTCGAACGCCACCACCCCGTGGAACTCGCGCAGGTCGAGCTGCAGTCCGTCCGGCGTGGCCGTTTGCCCGCCCATGCTGTACCGTCCGCCCCCGATCGCGATGGGACCGGACGAGCTGCCCACGGCGCGCGCGATCTCCGCGACGCTGTGCGGCGTGACGACGCGGGCCATCTGGACGGGATACAACCCCGTGATCTCGCTGACGCGGAAACTGGAATCGGCGGCGGCGGGGACGGGGACCGCGGGCGCCCGGCAGAATCCGATCACGCTCACGATGGCGCCGTACAACAGCAGACCCGCCACGCCCAGACCGGCGTTGCGGAAACCACGCTTCAGGCGCTGCCAGGGCGTGGGAGTTGATGTACTCTTATCGGCCACGACGTCTTTCCGGGAGCGAAACCATGGCATCGGATCGGACCTTGCGCTGGAGCGCCTTCGGGTTTTCCCTGTTCTTCGCGCTCGTGGTGGCGCTGGGATACATCCCGCAGCTCAATGGCAGTGAGGGCCACGTCGCCATGTCCGCGACCGGCGAGCACAAGATGCTCGGCCTCTACATGATCGGCGCGGCCGATGACGTGACGCACGGGCTGACGGCCGTGGTCCTGCTGGTCACGGCCCTCGTCTCGGCGCGCGCCAGCCGGTTGAGTCTGACGGCGTTTGGATGGTACTACGCCGTGGACGCCGCGATCTACCTGGTCACGGGGTTCATCCAGCACCGCCCGGTGGTTTCGAACGTCCTCCTGAATCTGCCGCACGTGATCATCAGCGCGATCATGCTGGCGCTGGCCTATCGCGGCCGGCAGTCGTCCGGAGCCTGACAACGCTGGTGCCGGCTCAGGAATTCCAGCAGCACGGCATCAAAAGCTTCCGTCGCCTCGATGAAGGGAATGTGTCCCGCACCGTCGATGATCGATAGATCGGCGCCGGGGATGAGCGCCCGGAGCTGTTCGCCTTGCCACAGCGGCGTCACCGCATCGCGGCGGCCCCACACGATCGACACCGGCATGCGGAGCGTCGCGAAATTGGCGAAGTCGCTCCCCAGGGATGTGTCGGGCAGGATGAATTGGGCCGTGAGCCATTCTCCATACGCGGCGGTGGTGCGGCGCAGGCCGAGCGGCTGTTGCAGCATCCGCACCCGCGCATCGGTCACCGCGCTCGTGTTCGAGACGAACGACCGAAACAACCGCCGGATGAACAGCGGATTGGTCCCGTAGGTCGCCAACATCGCATTCCGGATCGGTGTGACGGCGAAGACGGCGCGGACGAACCCCGACGGATCGTTCTGTTCGAAGTGCGCGCCGGCCGGGGCGAACCCCAGCGCGGGATCGACCAGCACTAGACTCCGAACCCGGTCCGGAGCCACCAGGGCAGCCTCGATGGTAGGACGACCGCCGACCGAATGTCCCACCAGCGTGGCCTGGGGAAGGTGGAGGGCATCGAGGACGGCGAGGATGCGTCTCGCCTGGATCTGCCTGGCGTAGGACGCAGCCCCGACGGGTTTTTCAGAATACCCGAACGGCGGGACGTCGATGGCAATCGCGTGGTACCCGCGTAGCGCCAGCGCCACCATCGTCTCCCGCCAGATTTCACTCCACGCCCCCGTGCCGTGAATCAGCACGACCGGATCGCCGGACACCGGCCCCGTTTCCTGAATGAACAGCTCCGCGTCGCCGGCGACAATGAACCGGCCGGTGGAGGGAGCGGCGCGGTTGCGCGGCTCGACCTCTCTGCGATGGGCCTGCACACTGAAGAACCCCACGATCGCGACGACGATCACGAGAATTGTTCCGACGAGACGAACGGCCCAGGTGAGGAATCGACGGGCCAACGGGCGCCTCACGCGAAGCCGCGCTCGATTTCGGCCGAGGGGACGGCGCCGGCGAGAGCCGTGAACGTCCCGTGTTCGGCGATTTCGTGGGCCGCCTGCAAGAATCCCGTCCATGCCGTGCGGGCCAACGCACCTCCGACGCTGATGCGGCGCACGCCCAGGCGAGCCGCCTCGGCGACCGTCATGAAGTCGCCGCTGATCAGGAGGTTCACCGGCTTCGGCGCGACCGCGCGCACCATAGCCGTGATGTCCGCCGTGGCCCGGATCCCGGGGGCGAACAGGCAATCCGCCCCGGCCTCGGCATAGGCCGTCAAGCGGCGAATCGTCTCGGCCAGGTCGGGCCGTCCTACCACGAATCCCTCGGAGCGGCCGGTCAGCAGCACACCGGTGCCGCTGTTGTCGATGGCCCGACGCGCGGCCCGGATCCGCTCGACGGCAAGAGAGAAATCGTAGAGGGGATTGTCGCCATCGCGCCGCGAATCTTCGATCGAGAGCCCGGCGATCCCGGTCGCCACCGCCGCCGCCACGTTCGCCGCCACCACTTCCGGCTCCGACGCGAATCCGCCTTCGAAGTCGGCGTTGACCGGCACGTCCACCCCCCCGGCGACCGCGCGGTAATGCGCGAGCGCGTGCGCGAGGGTCACGCCGTTGTCGGGTCGTCCCAGGGTCCAGGCGAATCCGGAGCTGGTCGTGGCGAGTGCCCGGAACCCCAGTCGGGCGAGCGTCCGGGCGCTACCGAGGTCCCAGGGGTTGGGGATCACCCAGCAGCCGGATTGGTGGAGCTGGCGGAACACGCGGCAGCGATCGGAAGCCTGGGTCATCGGGTTACCTCTACCGTGATGGACCGCCACTTGCCCTGGCGGAAGCGCAGCACGCTGAGCGCGCAGCGGGTGATGTGACCGAGCAGGATCGCCGTCCAGATGTCGGCCGGATGGAGGCCGCGCGTCGCTTGGATCGCAGCGCAGAGGCCGAGGGGGACAATGATCTGCGACGCGATGGAAATGAAGAGGGGGGAGCGGGTGTCGCCCGTGCCCTGGAGGCCACCGGTGTACGTCAGCGCAACGGTCACGAAGAGCCCCGACACGCTCAAGAACCCGAGAAGTTGCACCCCGATGCCCACCACGGTCGGGTCGGTCATGCCGAACAGGCCGAGCAGGATGCGCGGGATCGTGAGGAAGAGCGCGCCGATCGCCGCGGCGAGGCCGAGGCCGATCCCCGCGGCCACGTGCACACCTGCCACCGCGCGATCGGGGCGGTGCGCCCCCAGGTTCTGCCCCGCCACGGTGGCGGCGGCGCCCATCAGCCCGACCGACGTCCACGTGATAAACGAGAACAACTCGGTGTACCCCACCGCGTACGCGGCCTGCGCCTCGGCGCTCTGCGCCAGCGATCCGATGAAGCGGAGCAGCATGACCCCGGCGACGTTCATCGCGATGCCCTGGATACCGGTGGGCAGGCCGAAGCGGAACAGCGCCCGGATCATGCTCCAATCGGGTCGCCAGTCCATGCCGCGGTGCCAGATGACCGGGAGCGATCCCGAAAACAAGAGGTACACGGCGACCCCGCTCACGACGAGGCCCGCCACCGTGGTGCCGACCGCGGCACCCGCGGTCCCCAGGCGGGGCAGGGGCCCGAGCCCCGTGATGAAGGCGATATTGCACGCGACGTTCAGCACCGTGAGCAGCACGCCGAGGCGCAACGGCGTGCGGGCGTCGCCGGCGGCCCGCAGCGCGCCGCTCACCATGAAGAAGAAGAGCGTGCCCACGCTGCCGACGAACATGATGCGGAGAAACGGCAGCGCCTGTTCGCGCACCAGCGGGGAGGCGTGCACCAGGCCGAGCAGCGACGGCGCCAGCACCCAGCCGAGCGGCGCCAGCACCAGTCCCCACAGGGCGATGGCGGCGAGAAACGCCTGGTACACGGCGCGATTGACCTTCTCGGGTTCGTTGGCGCCGGCGAAGCGCGAGACCAACACCCCCATCCCGCTGAACACCGACATCACGAATACGATGACGACGATGAAGATCTGGATCGCCACGCCGATCGCCGCGTTGCCGGCGTAGCCGACGAGGTGGCCGACCAGGGCGTGATCGACCATCCCCTGCAGCCCGCCGATGAGATTCTGCAGCATCGTGGGCCAGGCCAGCATCCAGACGGCGCGACGCAGCGGGCCTTCGACGATGAAGCGGTCGAGGGGCTTCGACGCGCGGGCGGTTGTGGTCATGGAAGGAATATCACCGCTGGCCGCTTCCCCACCACCCCGGTGGCGCACTCCGGTCATCATCATGACGTTCATATCTTGACAGTCAAGATGACTGGTCGCTATTCTGCAGCCGTCCCTCTCGGGAGCCCCCGTGGACGAGCCGAACACCGACGTCATTCAGGGTACGCTGGACCTGCTGATCCTCAAGACGCTGAGTCTCGATCCGATGCACGGCTACGGGATCGCCCGCCGCATCGAGCAGATTTCGCGCGGGGTCTTCAAGGTCAACCCGGGCTCCCTGCTCACCGCGCTGCAGCGGCTGGAGCGCGCCGGCTGGCTCGACACCGAGTGGCGCCAGACCACGAATGCGCGCCGCGCGCGGTTCTACGCGCTCACGCGCGCCGGCCGCCGGCAGCTCGAGGCCGAGACCGCGGACTGGACCCGTCGCGTCACGGCCGTCGCGCGGCTGCTCAAGGCGGAGGGCTGAATGCACTGGCGCCAGCTGACCCGCGGTCTCCGGGCCCTGATCGATCACTCCGGCGCGGACCGGGACGTCGCCGACGAAGTGCAGGACTATCTCGAGCACGCCGCCGCGGCCCACCGGGCGCAGGGCCTGTCCCCGGACGCAGCGCTCCGCGCCGCCCGGCTGGAGCTTGGCAATGTCACGAACGTGCGCGAGCAGGTCCGGGGCGTCGGCTGGGAGAACCTGGTGGAGTCGATCGGCGCCGATCTGCGCTACGCCGCGCGTCGCCTGCGGGCCACGCCCGGCTTCACGGCGGTCACGGTGCTCACCCTGGCGCTCGGCGTCGGGGCGACGACGGCGATCTTCAGCGTCTTGAACCCGATCCTGTTCGCCTCCCTGCCGTATCCGGAACCCGGCCGGATCACATCGATCCTGGAAGTCAGCAGCACCGGAGCGCGCAACAGCGGGACATTCGCCATGTATCGCGAGCTGGCGGACCGGGCTCGCTCCTTCGCGGCGATCGCGGCGCTCAGGCCGTGGCAGCCGACGCTTACGGGCACGGACCAGACGGAGCGACTGGAGGGCCAGCGCGTGAGCGCGGGCTACTTCCAGGTTCTCGACGTTCTCCCGGCCATCGGGAGGGACTTCGAGGCGTCGGACGATCAGCTGCGGGGGCCGAACGTCGTCATCCTGAGCGATGCCCTGTGGCGGCGGCGCTTCGCCGGCGATCGCGCGATCGTGGGGCGCCCCATCGCCCTCGACGACGACCTGTACACGGTCATCGGGGTGATGCCGGCGGGATTCGAGAACGTGGTGGCCGCGGACGCCGAGCTGTGGGCGCCTCTGCAATACGACCCGTCCCTGCCGGTCGAGGGACGGGAGTGGGGGCATCACCTGCGCACGATCGGACGCCTTCGGCCGGGGGTCGGCATCGACCAGGCCACCCTGGAGACCGATGCGCTCGGCCGCGCCATGTTGGAGGCGCGCCACCCGGCGACCTATGACCCCAACACCCGGTTCGCCGTCGCGTCGCTCCACGACGAGCTGACCCGCGGTGTCCGGCCGGCGCTGCTCGCCATCCTCGGCGCGGTGCTGCTGGTGCTCGTGATCGCGTGCGTGAACGTCACGAACCTGTTGCTCGCCCGCGGCGTGCAGCGGCGCGCCGAGTTCGCGCTTCGCGTCGCCCTCGGCGCAGGCCATCCCCGGTTGATCCGGCAGCTCTTGACGGAGAGCTTGGTCCTCGCGGCACTGGGCGGCGTGGTCGGCGCGGCTGTGGCGATGCTCGGCGTCCGCGCTCTCGTGGCGCTTATGCCACCTGGCCTGCCCCGCGCGGGTGCGATCCAGGTGAATGGCGCGATGTTCACCTTCGCCCTGGGTCTTACCACCCTCATCGGACTGGCCTTCGGCCTGATCCCGGCGCTGCAGGCGGCGCGCAGCGATCCACAGCAGGAGCTCCAGCACGGTACCCGGCGCACCGCCGGCGGTCACCGCGGCACCCGCAACGCCCTCGTCGTCGCGGAAGTCGCCCTGGCGCTCGTGCTGCTGGTCAGCTCGGGGTTGCTGCTGCGCAGCCTGGAGCGACTGTTCGCCGTGCCCGCGGGCTTCGACTCGGCCGGGGTGCTGACCATGCGGGTGCAGATCGCCGGGCACCGGTTCGATCAGGATTCCGACGCGTTTCGTCTGTTCGAGCGGGCGCAGGCGGCCGTCCGCGGCACGCCCGGCGTGACCGCCGCCGCCCTCACGAGTCAGCTGCCGCTCAGCGGCGACCGCGACGAGTACGGCGCGTCCTTCGAACCGACCCCGACCCGGCCCGCCGAGACATATCCGGTATTCCGCTATGCCGTGAGCGCGGACTACGCTCGGACCTTGGGCATCCCGCTCCGGCTCGGCCGCGCGCTCGACGACCACGACGGCGCCTCAGCGCCGCTGGTCGCGCTGATCAGCGAGTCACTGGCGCGGGCGCGGTTCCACGGCCAAGACCCCATCGGTCAACGGTTGCGGATTGGCCCCGCCGGGCCGTACGCCATCGTCGGGGTCGTCGGCGACGTGAAGCAGCTGTCGCTGGCCCTGACCGAATCCGACGCGGTCTACATTCCGGCGCGCCAATGGCCCTTCGCCGATCGCGCCATGTCGCTCGTGGTCCGGACGAGCCGGGATGCGGCCAGCCTCGCGCCCGCGGTGCGCCAGGCGGTGTGGTCGGTGGACAAGGATCAGCCGGTCGTGCGCGTGGCGACGATGGATCGGCTGCTCGCGGATTCGACGGCGGAGCGCCGCTTCGCGCTGATCGTCTTCGCCGTGTTCGCGCTCGCCGCGCTGGTCCTGGCGGCCGCGGGGATCTTCGGCGTCCTGGCCGGCAGCGTGGCGGAGCGGACGCGCGAGATCGGGGTGCG
>JBGQHV010000133.1:0-9547 GCA_041498155.1 Gemmatimonadota bacterium
CAGCTGTACTGAGCGCCATAACTCCATTCCAGCAAAACAGTTGTTTGATTTGCCTAAAGTAGGTTCGAGGCTTGACAGGATAAGGCTTAGGTCTTACCGTAGCTTGCCCCTGTCCCGTCGTGTCTCTTACTCCTTTTTTGGGGATACATGGCCCTCTTTGGCATAGGCGCCAAAAAGACCTCTGTCGGCCTGGATATCGGATCCGGGATCGTCAAGCTGGTCATGATCGACCACCGGGGGAGTGAGCCCGAGCTGGTCCGCGTGGCGACCACCGAGGTGGCCGCGGATGCGATCGTCGAGGGGGAAATCATGGACCCTGGGATCGTGGCCGAGGCTATCCGGGGGCTGTTCTCCACGGCGGGGATCAAGCCGAAGGGTGTGGTGACGGCGGTGGGGGGACGGGACGTGATCGTCAAGAAGATCCAGATGGACCGGATGCGAGAAGTGGAAGCGCGGGACGTGATCCGCTGGGAGGCCGAGCAGCACGTGCCCTTCGACATGGCCAACGTGGAGCTGGACTTCCAGATCCTGGACCCTGAGGCCGAGGGGCTCCAGATGAACGTGCTCCTCGTGGCCGCCAAGCGGGAGCTGGTGGAGGGCCGGGTGAGCCTGTTGCGCGAGGCCGGGCTCGACCCCGCGATCATCGACGTGGACGCGTTTGCGATCCACAACGCGTTCGAGCTGAATTACCCCGAAGCGATGCAGGGCGTCGTGGGTCTGGTCAACATCGGCCACGAAGTGACCAATGTGAACATTCTGGACGACGGCGTGCCGGTGCTGACGCGGGATCTGTCGGTGGGCACGCGCCGCTTCCGCGAAGACTTGCAGCGGGAAAAGGGGCTGTCGGCCGAGGACTCCGAGCGGGTCGTGACGGGTGCGTCGCAGAGCCCGGACCTGGGGGGGTACGTGGAAGCGCGGGGTGAGGAGATCGCCGTCGGGGTGGAGCGGGCGGCCGCGTTTCTGGCGACGGCCAGCCGGTCGGCTGGCGGGCTGGCGCGGGTGTTCACGAGCGGGGGTGGCGCGCGGGTTCCCGGGCTGAACGAGGCGCTGGCGCAGCGGCTCAAGGTCCCGGTCGAGCTGGCCAACCCGGTGCAGCGCCTGAAGGTGCGTGACACGGTCTACGAGTCGGTGTCGCTCGACGAGGTGGCGCCGCTCCTGATGCTGTCGGTGGGTCTAGCGCTGAGGCGCGCCGCATGATCGAAATCAATCTCCTTCCCGGGCAGAAGCGCAAAGCGCCGGGGGGCGGGAAGCTCCGTGTCCCCGATTTTCGCGCGCTCGCCGCGAACGTCAAGGACCCCTGGCTGCTGGCGGCGATCGCCGCCGGCGTGATCGTGATCGGGGGGCATGCCGCCTTCTACCTGTGGAACACGGCGCGACTGGCCCGGGTCGACGCGGTGCTGCGCGGCGTGCAGGCCGAGAAGCGGCGCTACGACGCGGTGGCCGCGCAGAAGCGCCAGGCCGAGCGCGTGCGGGACTCGCTGTCGGCCGAGATGGCGATCATTCGCGGCATCGACGCCGATCGCTACATCTGGCCCCATCTGCTGGACGAGATCACCAAAGCGCTGCCGGCCTACACCTGGATCACGAACGTGAACGCGGTGGGCGGTGCGGCGCCGACGGTCACCACCACCACGGGGACGACGCCGGTGGACACGACGGCGACCCAGGAGGTGCGCGTGTCGATCGACGGGCGCACCGTGGACATCCAGGCCTACACGACGTTCTTACGCCAGCTCGCCGCTTCGCCCTGGCTGGCCGACGTGATGCCGACGCGCGCCACCGCGGTGGTGGAGCAGGATCGGCCCGTGACGGAGTTCAACATCACGGTGCGGTACCGGATGGCGGACTCGCTCTATATCCGCACCGTACCGCTCGTGGAGTCGGTGAGGTAACCCATGGCCTTCGGACTCCCCCAGGATCAGCGCAGCCAGGTGATGCTGTTGGTCGTCGTGGCGTGTCTGGCAGGCGGGTACTTCTTCTGGAGCAAGGTCCAGAACCCCCGCCGCCTAGAGGTCATCGCAGCGCAGGCCCAGACCGACAGTCTGAACGCCATCATCCGCAAGGCCAAAGCGGATCTGGCCAGCGGCAGCGTGGAAAGCATGCGGCGCGCGGTCGAGCGCTACCGGGCGGCCCTGGGGTTGATGCGGCGCCTGGTTCCCGAGCAGAACGAAGTGCCAAGCCTGCTGGAAGACATCTCGAACCGGGCCAAGGTCCGCGGCATCTCGCTGGGCAGCTTCCAGCCGCTGCCGCCGGAGCCCGGGCCGCCGCTCGCGCTCGCGTTCCACGAGCCCGCTGACAGCACCAAAGCCAAGCAGAAGGCGCAGCCGGCGTTCGACATCTATCGCTATCGCCTGCAGGTGTACGGGCACTACGACCAGATCGGCGAGTTTCTCGCCGACGTCGCGAGCCTGCCCCGGATCATGGTGCCGCAGAGTCTGGTCCTGAAGCCGGCGGGCCAGCAGACCCAACGGATGGTGGGCGACACGATGGGCTCGTTGCTCGAGGCGAGCTTCGACTTGCGGACCTACGTCAAACGGATATCGGCCGGGACGGCCACGGCGGGGGGAGCGGCGAATGCGCGTCCGTAGTCTGCTGATCGCGGCCTGGTGGGTCGCCGTGCCGCTGGCCGGACAGGCCACCCGGCCCGACAGCGCGCGCGACTCGGCGGCGCGCTCCGACACCGCTCCGCTCACCCTGGTGCGCGAAGTGTTTTCCTATCAGGGCGCGGGTCGCGATCCGTTCATGTCGCTGCTGAAGTCCGGCGACGTGCGCCCGCTGATCAACGATCTCAAGCTCGTCACGGTGATCTACGACGAGCGCTATGCGGCACGAAGCGTCGTGGTGCTGCGGGACATCACCACCGCGCGGCGGTATCGCGCGCGGGTTGGCGACGTGATCGGCCGACTGCGGGTGACCCAGATCCGTCCGCGCGAAGTCGTGTTCACCATACAGGAATTCGGCTTTGAGCGGCAGCAGACGCTGTCCCTGAGGCCGCAGGAGGAGACGCCATGAAGCGCAGCATCGTTGCCATCGTCTGTCTCGCCCTCGGGGCGGTCCGGTTGGTGGCCGATTCGAAACGGGACGGCGAAGTCCGCGCGGTCACCGTGGCCCCGGCGAGCGGTCGGGTGGACGTCGTGATCGACCTGCAAGGCGCGGTCGAAGTCCAGGACTTCACGCTCGACGCACCGGCCCGGCTGGTCATCGACCTGCTGGGCGCCCGGCTCACCGCGCCGGCCACGTTGTACGACGGGCAGAACCGTGGCGGCGTGCGCAACATCCGATACGGGCAGTTCCGGACGGGCGTGGTCCGCGTGGTCATCGAGCTCGATGCCCTCGCCGACTATCAGATCCAGCGTGGCGACGGTCAGGTGCGCGTGGAAATCGGATCCGAGCGGACGGGATTCGGCTCCTGGTCGAGCAGCAACGCGGCGCGTGTCGCCGCGGCTGCCCCGCCGCCCACCGCGGTGGCTCCCGATGCAGCGCCTCCCGCCGTGACCGGTGATCCGGCCGCGCGGGTGGTGTCGCCGACCGTCGGCGCGGTGGGCAGCGTCGATGACTACCTGCGTCTGCACCGTGGCGACGTCATGCAGTCGCAGGCGCCGCGCATCACCGTGCAGTGGGATGGGGCCGACATCAACGACGTCGTGGCCGGCTTCGCGGCGTTCAGCGGACGCACGATCGTGGTCGGCAAAGGCATCACCGGGACGGTAACGGCCGAAGTGAAGAACCAGCCGTGGGACCTGGCGTTCAAGGCCGTGCTGGAGTCGCAAGGGCTCGACGTGCAGACTCAGCCCGGCGGCATTCTAGTGGTCGTGGACAAGAAGGACCTGGCCCGCGCCGACTCCACGGTCCCGGTCGAGACGCGCCTGGTGCGCATCAACTACGCGCAGGCGAGCGCCCTCGTGGCGGCGGTCTCCTCGATCGTCACGAAGTCCCGCGGGTCGGTGGTGGCCGACACGACGAACAACGCGCTCGTCATTACCGACGTACAGACCCGGATCAACGACGTTGAGAGCTTCGTGCGCGGGCTCGACATTCGCACGCCCCAGGTCTCGATCCAGGCCAAGATCATTTTGGTGGATCGGACTGACGTGGAGGAGATGGGCCTGCAGTACGACCTCGGATCGCCCACGCAGTTCTTCAACAAGCTCGTCGCGCGGCTGGACTCGGCCGGCAAGCCGTTCACCCCCGAGCAGACGATCGTCGATCTCGGGGGCAACACGCTGTCCGCGATCGGCAACGCCGACCAGCAGGTCGTGAATCCGGCGCTCAAGCTGATCTTCTCGACCGCCATCGGCAACTTCACGCTCAGCACGTTCGTGCAGGCGCTGCAGCGGGTCGATCTCGCCGACGTGCAGGCCGAGCCCTCGGTGACGACGCTCGACAACCGCCCGGCGGAGGTGCTCGTCGGTGACCGGGTGCCGATCCGCGTCATCGACGTCAGCGCGGTCCAAACCGGCGGCGCAGCGGGGGGGGCGAACGTCCCGCGGGCCACGGTGCAGTTCCAGCAGACCGGTATCAACCTCAAGGTGACGCCGCACGTGACGGCGAACCGGCAGATCCTCATGCAGCTGCATGCCGAGCGCTCGGCCGTGAAGCCCGCGTCGGTGGACATCGGATTTACGTTCCAGACGCAGCAGGCCGACGCCCAGGTGCTGGTGAATGACGGCGAGACGATCGTGATGGGCGGCCTCACGGAGACCGACCTCACCGTCACGAAGTCGGGCATCCCGTTCCTGGTCGACCTGCCGATCATCGGTCGCTTGTTCGGCTTCACGTCGCAGAGCGAGCAACGGCGCGATCTCATTATCCTGATCACGCCGCACATCGTGGACGATTTGACGCCGCCGGCCAGCGCCAACTAGCTAGGGGAGCGCATTATGCGGGCAGCAGCACGCGTCAGGGCGGTTCTCGTCCTCTCCGGCGCCATGGCGGCGGCGTGGGCATGTAACGTGGCACGCAATACGGGCGGTGTGCAGCAGGACACCACCCGGCCCACGCTCTCACTCACGACGGTGGCCGACACGCAGAGCATCGCGAGCGGCCTGTCGTTCTCGGTCAGCGCCTCGGACAACCTCACGCTGCGGCTGGTGCGGCTGACGTATACCGGCGGCTACCTCGCCGGACCCGTGGATACGACCTTTACCGGGACGGTCCCCACCGCGACCTTCGGCCGGTCCATCACCTTCCCGGCGAATTCCGGCGCCGGCGGGTCGGTCCGCATCGTGGGCCGCGCCGTAGACGGCGCGGGGAACTTCACGGAAGACACGCTCTTCATCTTCCTCGCCAACGTGCAGTCGCTGCAGGTGCTCCTCGTTCAGCCCTCGCCCGGCGCGGTCGCCTCGAACGGCAAGAGCCTGCCGGTGCAGGTCATCGCCGTGCACAACGCGGGCATCCGCAAGATCGGTTTCCAGGTGGCCCCGGCCGCGGCCGTGAGCAATCCCACCGGTACGGATTCGGTCGTGTACTCCATCCCCTACCAAGATTCGGTGAACATCACCGACACCGTCACCGTCAACGCGTCGAGCGGCACGTTCGCGATCGTCGGCTTCGCCGAAGACTCCGCCGGGCGCCGCGGCACGAGCAACGCAGTCACGGTCACCGTCCAGTCGGCGGCCACCGACAATACGCCGCCGTCGGTCGCGCACACGGTCGGGAAGCGGGTCGAAGTGAGCGACAGCGTCCAGGTGCACGCCACCGACCCCAGCGGCATCACCTGGATCGGCATCCGGGTCGCCACGGTCGGAGGGACGCTGCTGCGTTTCGACACCCTCAATGTGGGCGGGGCGCTGACCGATGTGTCTCGCGGGTTCGGCCTGAATCTGGCGGCCCTGGTGGTGACGTTCCCGACCGACATCGTGGTGCAGGGCTATGCCTGCGATGCCGCGACAGCGCGCAACTGCGCCTTCTCGCAGGTGGGGGCCGTCCCCGGGGGCGCCGCCAAGATCGACACCGCCAGTGTGGTGGCCGGCGTCACGCGGCCGCTGCCGCGCGGCGGCGCCATCGCCGACGCGATCTTCAACAAGAACGACAGCACCCTCTATCTCACGAACCCGTCGCTCTCCCGGGTGGAGATCTTCCAGGTCGCCAATACGTCATTCGTCGCGGCCGGCATCCCGACCGCCGGTCCGTCGCCGTGGGGCATCGCCCTGTGGCCGCGCGACACGCTGGGCAATTACGGCGACACGATCGTCGTGGCCAACGCGGGCGGCACCGAGCTGTCGGTGATCGACGTGCGGCCCGGCGTCCGGCAGCTGGTCTGGCGCCAGGATCTGCCCAACTTCCTGATCGAGCGGTACAAGACGGTCAGTGTGGGCGCCGGGCTGTGGACGGCGGAGATCGAGGTCTTCGACGTGTCCGACCGCCCGCAGTTCCTGGCGACGGTGTGCCGGACCGCGGGCACGAGCGCCTGCGCGACCGATTCGATCTTCGCGCTCTATTCGACGACGCCGACGATCTCGAGCACGTCGCCGTTCAATGGGCGCTCCACGCTGCGGCTGGAGAAGCTGATCAATACCAACAACACCGCCCTGCTGTTCGGCCACCTGTTCTGGGAGATCGGGACCACCACGCAGGGCTCGACGAGCGATACGCTGCGCATCGAGATGCGCCGCGGGCAGCCCTACAATCAGACTCAGGTCGTGCTGTCGGCCTGCGCCGGCGTCAACGTGGATCTCGCCACCTTCGGGCTGGGAGACACCACGTTCGCCCGGAACTCGGGCAACTTCACCCACGCCTTTTTCGGCGAGGGCGGCAACATTTCGGCACAGTTCGCCCGCGTCATGTCGTATACGACCAAGGCCCCGTTGATCCATGGCGCGCCCACCGCCGCGTTCTGCTTCACTTCGCCCGACACGACGGCCTCCGGTCCGGTGGACGCCGGGGATAACGACCGCGACTTCGGCATGTCGCCGGGCGTGGACGTCAGCGACTTCATCAGCAACACCGGCGTGCAGGTCACGGCGATCGCCACGAACTTCAACGGCGGCACAAACGTGGTGCGGGCCGACTCGGTGTACTACCTGGACGAAGGGTTGCGCCTCAAAGGCACGTCCCCGGCGCTGACCGGCGCGCCCGGCATGGACATGAATTACAACCATGCGTTCCTCGCCGGGGATCCCGGCACGCCGACCTTCGGCGGCAGCGGCAACCCGAACGATCGCCTCCTGTTCGCCGCCCGCCCCGACGGGAACATCGACGTGTTCGACACCTTCTTCTATGCGGTCGTCGGATCGATCCCGATCCGCGACCCGATCATCGGTCCGCTGCGGGTCGCCCGGGATGTCGCCGGCAATCAGCTGCTGTTCGGCATCACCGCCAAGGGCCTCGTCATGGTGCGGCTGTCGACGATCACAAACCCGTTCCCCGCGCCGCCGCGGGCGGGAGCCCGGTGAGGGCAGCAGTCTCCCGGCAAAGCGGCGCCGCCGCGAGCCCGACCCCCCGGTCGGGCTCGCGTGTTATTGTCCGGGGTATTCCCCGGCGGAGGGGCGCGTGACGTTTCGCTTTACGACGGCGGGCGAGAGCCACGGCCGCGGACTGGCGGCGGTGGTGGAGGGGATCCCGGCGGGCCTGCCGGTCGACGCTTCCTGCGTGAATGCCGAGCTCAAGCGGCGCATGGCGGGGTACGGCCGCGGCGCCCGGATGAAGATCGAAGCCGACGAAATCGAGTGGCTGGCGGGCGTGCGCGCCGGCGAAACGATCGGCGCGCCGATCGCCATGCTCATCTGGAACCGCGATTGGGAGCACTGGCAGGACGTCATGGCCCCCGAGGTCGCCCCCGACGCCGCGCCGCGCCGGCGCCAGGTCACCCGGCCGCGTCCGGGGCACGCCGACCTGACGGGCGCGCTGAAATACGATCGCGAGGACGCCCGCGACATCCTGGAGCGGGCGAGCGCCCGGGAGACGGCCGCGCGGGTGGCGTGCGGCGCGGTGTGTAAGCGGCTGCTCGACCAGTTCGGCATCGAGATCGGCTCCCACGTGGTGGAGCTGGGCGGCGTGACCGCCTCGCCCCGGAGTCCGCTCCCCAGGCCGTTGAACCAGGCCGCCGACGTGAGCCTGGTGCGCTGTCTCGATCCAGTGGCCGAGCCCACCATGATCGCGCGCATCGACGCGGCCAAAGCGGCGGGAGATACCCTCGGTGGAGTGGTCGAGGTGGTGGCGTTTGGGCTTCCCGTGGGGCTCGGGTCACACGCATCCTGGGACCGCAAGCTCGACGGACGTTTGGCGCAGGCCATCATGTCGATTCCGGCCGTGAAAGGCGTCGAGCTGGGCCTGGGCTTCGAGGCGGCGCGACGGCGGGGATCGGAAGTGCATGACGAGATTCTCCCGGGCTTTCACCGCGCGTCGAATCGCGCGGGCGGGACGGAAGGCGGCATGACGACCGGCGAGCCGCTCGTGCTGCACGCCGCGATGAAGCCCATCTCCACGCTGATGACGCCGCTGGCGACGGTGGACATCGCGTCGGGCGCCGTCGCCAAGGCGCAATCGGAGCGATCCGACGTGACGGCCGTGCCCGCCATGGGCGTGATCGCCGAGGCCATGACCGCGCTGGTGCTCACGGAGGCGATGATCGAAAAGTTCGGCGGGGACTCGCTCAGCGAAATGCGGCGCAACGCGGACGGCTATCTCGCCCGCGTCCAGGCGCGTACGCCCAGGGGAGCGGCCTCCTGATGCGGCACGTCGTGCTGATCGGCCTGCCCGGGTCGGGGAAGTCGACAGTCGGCAAGCTCGTCGCCGAGGCCCTGCAGGGGCCATGTCACGACATCGACGCGATCGTCACGCGCAAAGAGGGCCGCCCGATCCAGATGATCTTCGCCGAGCGCGGCGAGGACGCTTTCCGGCAGCTGGAGCGGCAGGAGATGGAAGGTGCGCTGGCCGGGCCGGCGTCGGTGATCGTTCCCGGCGGCGGATGGGCCGCGCAGCCCGGGGCGCTCGAGACGGTGCAGGGCCGGGCGCTGCTCGTCTATCTCAAGACGCGCCCCGACACGGCGTCGGCGCGCGCGGCGCCGCAGGGGAACCGGCCGACGTTGATGGGGGAGGACCCCACGTTGCAGATGCGGCAGCTGCTGAAGGAGCGCGAACCATTCTATGTCAAGGCGGACGCGCAGGTTGAGACCGATCGCAAGACCGCCGCCAAAGTCGCCGACGAAGTCGTCGAGCTTGCGCGGAGGAGGGCAGGGTGGTAAAAATGCGTCCCTCGGAAATTGAGGCAGGGTTGATCAGTGGCTGGTAAGAAGAAGGCCGTGACGAAGACTCCCGCCGAGCCGAAACCGGCGCGCCGCAAGCGCGCCGTCGCGCCGTCCGTGCCGGTCGAGCCGGAAGAGCCGGAGCACGAGGGCGGCGGCGGTGCGCTCGTGATCGTCGAATCACCCACCAAGGCGAAAACGATCGGCAAGTACCTGGGCCGCGGCTACACGGTGAAGGCTACCGTGGGCCACATCCGCGACCTGCCGCCCCGCAAGCTCGGCGTCGACGTGGAGCACGGGTTCACACCCGAATACGTCACCATCAAGGAAAAGGCCAAGACCCTGGCCGAGATCAAGAAGGC
>JBGQHV010000134.1:0-9463 GCA_041498155.1 Gemmatimonadota bacterium
ACCAGCACCTGGTCCCCACCCCGCTCGGCGTCGCCGAAGCGCACGCTCATCGCCTCGCGCTCCCCCGGCGGCGCAGACAGCCGCGGCAGCCGGGCCAGACGGGCACGGCGCCCCTTCGCCTGGGCGCTGTTCTGCCCCGCGATATTGCGCCGGATGTAGTCCTCTTCCTTGGCGATGACTTTGCGCTGCTGCGCTACCTGCCGCTCGAGCGTCAGCTGCCGCTCGGCGCGTTGCTTCACGAACGCGGTGTACCCGCCCCGGTACGCCGTCGTCGTGCCGCCGGAGACGTGGAGCACGTGGTCCACCGCGTCGTCGAGGAACGCGCGGTCGTGGCTGATGACGATCAGCGTCTCGCCGAACTCGCCGAGGTAGCGCTTGAGCCAGTCGATCGTGTCGAGATCGAGGTGATTGGTGGGCTCGTCGAGCAGCACCAGATCGACCGGCGCCGCGAGCTGGGCAGCGAGCCCCACGCGGCCCCGTTCGCCGCCGCTGAGAGAAGCGATCGACCTCGCTCGCGCTTCCCGCGGGTCGAATCCCAACCCCTGGAGCACGCCGTCTACCCGCGCTTCGAGCTGGTAGCCCCCCTCGTGCGCGAACCGCTCCTGGTCGCGGCCGAAGCGCGCCAGGTCGGCGTCGGTCACCCGCTCGCTCAGCTCGGTCAGGCGCGCCGCCTGGCGTGCGAGGTCGTGCTCCAGCGCCAGCAACGGGCCGTAGCCCGAGGCCGCGGCGTCCCATACTGTCTCCGCCCCGCCGAAGTCCCGTGCCTGATCGAGCACCGCGATGCGCAGACCCGGTTGGCGCGTGACGGTGCCCCGCGCGGGCTCGACACTGCCGTCGATCAGGCGCAGCAGCGTCGTCTTGCCGGCGCCGTTGCGACCCACGATGCCCCAACGCTCACCGGCGGCGATCGTAAGGCCGACGCCGCTGAGCAGTGTGGTCGCCCCGAACTCGACCGAGACGTCGGATAACGAGAGAATCGTCACGCGAGGAATATGGCGGCGGGAGGCGGCCCCCGGCATCTTGTCGGTCGTGATCGACGCTCCAGCCCAGGGCTATCCACGGCGCGGCAGCCCGTTCTCCCATGTGTTGGCCCGCCGGCTACTCGGTCTGGTCGGATGGCGGGTGGACGGGACGCTGCCGGCGTGTCCCAGGTTCGTTCTGATCGTGGCGCCCCACACGTCGAATTGGGACTTCTTCATCGGCGTCTTGGCCATGTTCGCCACCGGCCTCAGGGCCAGCTGGTTGGGCAAACACACGATCTTCCGGTTCCCCATCTCACCCGTGCTCCGATGGCTGGGCGGAGAGCCGATCGACCGTTCGACTCCTCATGGAACGGTCGAGACCGCGATCGAGCACTTCCGGACACGTCGCCAGTGGGTGCTCGCGTTGTCCCCTGAAGGAACGCGTCGATCCGTCGCTCATTGGAAGACGGGGTTCCATCGAATCGCCGCGGGCGCCGGCGTCCCCATCGTCCCGGTATGGCTCGATTATCAGTCGCGCACCGTCGGCATCGGTGCCCCGCAGGCCCCGGACTCGGACGAAGCGGCGAGTGTACACCGGCTGCGGATGCTGTACCGTAAGGAGATGGCTCGACATCCCGAGTTGTACGTCGAAACCGAAGAAAGGAGCTCGCCGTGAAGCGTGTTGCTCTGCTGACCGTCTGCGTCGCCCTGGCGGCGTTCCGCGCGCAGGCGCAGGAGTCCTCCATTCCCGACGCCATCGTGGGCAAGGCGCCACCGCCGCACGGGCAGCCGGCGGCGTACTTCCCCGGCGACACGCTCACGCGCGGTTACCTCGCGGTGCCCACCGGGAGAGGCCCCTTCCCTGCGCTGATCCTGATCCACGAGTGGAACGGCGTGGTGGATCGGGTCCGCCAGGTGGCAGACCTGTTCGCCTCGCGCGGCTACGTCGCGCTCGTCGCCGACTTGTATCAGGGGAAGACGGGGAGCAACCAGGAGGAGAACGTGGCGCTCATGAACGCGGCGCGCGCGCACCCCGAGGTCGTCATCGCGAACCTCGACGCCGCCCAGAAATTCCTGCGCGCGCGCTCCGACGTGAGCGGCAAGATCGGCGTCATGGGGTGGTGCTTCGGGGGCGGCATCGCCCTGAGCTATGCCCTGGGAGGCGCCGAGCACGAGGCGACCGCCATCTTCTACGGCTCCCTGGTGACCGATCCCGCGCAGCTCCGTCGGATCCATCATCCCATCTACGGCACCTTCGCAGGGCAGGATCGCAACATTGTCCCGGAGCAGGTCGCCCAGTTCCGGGCGGTGCTCGATTCGCTCGGCATCAAGAACGACATCCACGTCTACGATCCGGTACAGCACGGCTTCTGGCTGTGGGTGGACCGCGACCCGGTGACGAACTCGGCCCCGGCGGCCGATGCATGGCAGCGCCTGGTGCGCTACCTGCACGAAACGCTGGGTGGGGGCAGCTAGGCGGCGCGGCGTCTTCGCCGCGATTCTCGGCGCGCTGGCCGCCGCGTTCGCCCTGTCGGCCATCCCACCAGCCGAGCCTCCGCCCGCTCCTCTCCCTGCCGGCGACAGCGGGGCCGGCTTCGCCTGGAATCGGGATGCCTTGTGGCGCCAGCTCGAGACGCAGTACGCCCGATCCCGCGGGGAAGACTGCCGCCGGACGCTCGCGCGCTCGAACCTGACGTTAGGGGCGCTCGCTTCCACGCTGGGGGCGATCGCCACCGGGCAATTCGACCCTGATGCACCGGTCTTCGATTCCCTCGAGTCCGGCTACTTCTCCCTCGCGCCCGCCGTCGCCGCGTGCCCGACCGATCTGGCCCGATACGTGGACTTCTACGAGCGCATGCGCGAAATCGTCAAATGGCAGTCGCGCCACTGGGACATGAAGACCGTCGCCGCCCGGCGCCGGCTGTACCGGGCGCTGTACGGAGGCCGCGCCGCCGTGGAAGAAGTGATGCTGCAGCATCCCGACGACATGGTCACGCTGCTGCCCGGCGTGAACGAGCCGTCGGCTGCTCCGGGCGCCATGGTGTACGGCGTGGAGATCCACTCCGGCGACCTGCTCGTGTCCCGCGGCGGCTACCCCACCTCGGCCCTGATCGCCCGCGGCAACGACTACCCGGGAAACTTCTCGCACATCGGCTTGGTCCACGTCGATTCGGTCACCCACGCCGTTTCCGTGATCCAGGCGCACATCGAGCGGGGCGTCGCCATCGCGTCCGCCGAGGAGTACCTGCGCGACAAGAAGCTGCGCATCATGGTGCTGCGGCTGCGGATCGACCTGCCGCAGCTCGCAGCCGATCCGCTGCTGCCCCATCGCGCCGCGACCCAGGCGCTCGAGCGAGCCCGGGCCGGGCACATCCCCTACGACTTCACGATGGACTACGCGGACTCGTCGCGGTTGTTCTGCTCGGAGGTCGCGTCGTGGCCCTACCACGATCTCGGGGTGACGCTGTGGATGGGGATCTCGACGATCAGCCGGCCCGGGCTGCGCCGCTGGCTAGCGTCGTTCGGCATCCGCCACTTCGAGACGGAAGAGCCGTCGGACCTCGAATACGATCCGCAGCTCGTGGTCGTCGCGGAATGGCGTGATCCCGCCACGCTGTTCCAGGATCACGTCGACAACGCGGTGATCGACGCAATGCTCGAGGGCGCCGAGCGCGGCGACCGGCTCTCCTATCCGTGGTATGCGCTCCCGATCGGTCGGGTCGCCAAGGGAGTCAGCACGCTGTTGGAGCGATTCGGCCGCGTGGGGCCCGTGCCGGAGGGGATGGCCGCGGTCGCGGCGTTGCGCAACCGGGCGTTCGGGACCCGGGAGCGGCGCCTCGCCGCCCAGGTCGGCGCGGAGGCGACCTCGCTGGCGCAGCAACAGGGATATCCGCCGCCCTACTGGACTTTGCTCGATCTGGCGCGCCAGGCGGACGCGCGGCGCTGATCAGCGCAGAAACCGCTCGGCGAGCTGCTGCAGCCGTTCGTTGCCCTCGGCGATCGCCCCGGCCAGGATTCGCTCGACGTGCGGCCGCAGCTTCGGCTCACCCCAGCGGTAGCCCGTGGCCAGCTCGGCGCTGTAGGAGTCGCCGGCGTTGGCGCCCTCGATCAGCGCCCACGCGGCAGCGTCGTCGAAGGTCGGATCATCGCGGCTGGGGAGGTGGTAGCGGGGCTCGGGACCGCCCGCGTCTTCATTGACGAACGCTCTGGACATGCGAATCGACTACCGCAGCGGTCCCATTCCCTGAATGGCGACCGCCCGGTTGGTGCCGCCCGCGAACGTGTTGCGGCGGACCATGAACTCCCCTGTACGGCCGTCGTCGAGCACGAGGCGGTAGCGCTGACCCGCTTCCAGCCCGGTCAGGTGCGTGATGGTCATCGTCCCGTGCCACTCGGCGACGCCGTTGCGTTCGACCTCTTCCAGCATGACGTCGACCGCCTCGGCCAGCGTGCTGCCGTCTTGCTTCCGGATCCCGCAACGGTGAAAGGGCATGGCGGTAAGATTGTGCGCCGACTGGCGACTTCCGCAATGGTCGATCATCTTGCGTGCTGCCCGGAACCCGCCTCCCGAGTTGGGGCGCGCGCGCCGCAGGTGGGCGGTCGGATGTCGTGATCGCGGACCAGCGGTCCATGGCACAGGAGAGGCAATCCCGGCACGAGTTTTGCCACGGAGGTGATGCGCCAGCCTTATGTCTCTCGATCCCGTTCAGGCATACCGTCTCCTGGGCCTCGTGCCCGGCGCGTCGCTCGACGATGTGAAGACCGCGTATCGCGATCTCGCACAAGTCTGGCACCCCGATCGTTTCCCCGAGAATGAACGGCTGCGGGAGAAGGCGCAGCTGAATCTGCAGCGCATCAACGAGGCGTACGCGGTGCTGCGGGACTACCGGCCGGCGCCGCTGCCGGTCGCCGTGCCGACGCCCGCCGTGGCGACCGCGGCCGCGCCGATGCCCGGCCGCCGCGCCTCGCCGCCCCGCTGGGATCTGCGGCATTCGCTGTTCAACGGCGTCATCGCGATGCGGCACTCCCTCAAGGTGTTGGAGCCGAGCGCCACCTACGCCCGCAAGCCGCGCCGCCGCGGCCTGCCCAAGCCCTGGATCGTCCTGGGCCTCGCGGCGCTGCTGATGGTGGTGTTCGCGCTCGCGGCCATGTGGTATGAGGGCTACCTCGACTTCTAGTGCCCGCCCAGCACCACCGCGACGACGATTTCGACCAGAATCAGCAGGATCACCGTGATCTCCAGGACCTCGTTGCGCACCGCCATCGATTCGGCGTTGAGCATCGCATAGGTCTGGTGGATGATCGAGAGTTTGTGGTCGATCCCGGCGCGCCACGCGCGTTCCCGGAACAGCTCCAGCGCGGCCGCGTACACCCGGGCCAGAAAGATGTCGTCCGTGACCTTGAGCGCGTTCTGGGTGCGCTCCACGATCTCGGTCGAATCGGCGACGAGCGTTTGTAACGCCGTGAGCAGCGGCGCGTAGCGCCTCCCCAGCAGCGCGCCGGGTCCCTTCCGGGCGCGCGCGATCCGGTCGTACATCCGCGGCAACTCGGCATCGAGCAGCGCGTCGTAGTAGCGCAGCTCGAGCAGCTGCGCGTTGGCGAACTCGACGATGAGCTGCACGTCGCTCTCCCCCTCGGCCGGGTCGAGCACCAGCGCCGTGTTCCAGGTGAGGATCGAGAGGTCGTCCGGGTAGTAGGAAAACCAGTGGGGCAACAGCTCCCGCCGCGCCTGCTCGGAGATCGGGCGCGTTTCGTTGAGCAGCAGCGGCGCCACGTCCAGCTCCCGCACGGCGTTGGCCGGCAGCGCCTCCCCCGCGGAATTCTCGAGGCGGGTGATGCGGTACACGACGTAGTCCTCGCTCACCGGGGCGATCTGCAGCCGGACGATGGCGGGGGCGATGCGGTCGGTGAGCTCGTGGATGCGCCGATCGAACGACGCCCGGGCCCCCCGCGACAGCTCGGCCGCGTCCCCGAACGCGCTGAACGCCGTCCAGCCGAGCGCGCCCGGGACCTCGCAGCGCAGCCGCAGCGAGATCACGCCGAAGTCGAAGATGCGCGCCGAGACGTGCGCCTCGTGGCGGCGTCCGCCCGCCTCGAACAGCTCGGTCCCCAGGGAGATCGTCACGGGCGGGTTCTTGATGCGGATCGCCTGCGCCTCGGCGCGCTGACGCCGCTCGAGCTTCAGGCGCAGCGCTTCGCGCTCCTCGGGCGTCGTCGCGAGAAAATCGAGCGCCCGCTCGAGGTCGATCTCGTAACCCACGTCGTACAGGCGATACAGTACGACGGTCCCGACGACGCGCGGCTCCGGTGCAGCCATCACACTCCGCCTAGGGCAGCCGTTTGGCGGTAAACACCCCGTTCGGCTGCCGCGAGACGAACCCCGTGACCGCGCCCTGAGCGTCCACGGTGAACACCAGGCTGATTCCCTGTACGCCCTTCAGGTCGAACTCGGTGCGCCGGTAGGGCGCCAGGTCGTAGGGCGGCTGGCCGCGCACATTGAGCACCAGCACCCGGCCCTGGCGGACCACGGTGAACGTATCCGTCGCCAGCGCGTACCGCCCCGTGAAGCGCGCGATGTAGGCGGAGTCGCGCAGCTGCGCGTCCGGCTGCCGATGAAATACGATCGGGTCGACCGACGGCTCGAACGGCGCCGACAGCGCGTCGATATCGCCCTTCATGTTCCCCGTGAAGGCGTACTTCATGTCCTCGAACGTCGGGTCGGCCGGATTGCGCAGCCCGTTGAACACGTCGTAGTGCCAGTGCTCCAGCGACGTCCGGATGCCGTTGAACGTCGCGATCAGGTGACCCGAGTCGACCGTCACGGCGAGGGTGCCGTAACCCGGGTCGACGTAGTCGCCGGCATAGTCGGCCAGCGGGTGCGACGGCTTCGTGTTGAGCACCCGCACCGACTGCTTCTTCTGCTCGGCCTGACGCTGCTCGGCGGCCCCGGCGTTCCGTCGCGCCAGCGCCTCGCCGCTCCAGTCCCGCAACGGCGGACCGAAGATGCGATCCGAGGCGTGCAAGGTGATCAGATTGGGCAGCGCCGAGCCGTTCTGGTTCGTCAAGACCACCAGGCCCACGCCGTCCTGCGGATACAACGTCACGAGCGCCGAGAAACCGTCGATGTTGCCGCCGTGGGACACGCGGTAGTGGCCGCGGTAGCTCGTGAGGAACCACCCCATCCCGTAGTCCTGGGCCCCGAACTCCTTCTGATCGGACAGCCCGATCGGCATGTGGGGGCTGTGCATGTCGCGCAGCGTCGCCGCCTGAATCACGCGCTTGCCGTCGACGGTCCCGTCCGACAGCTGCATGCGCACCCATTTCAGCATGTCGTCGACGCTCGAATTGATCGACCCCGCCGGACCCACCAGGTTGATGTCGCGAAACGGCATCTGCCGGATCGTGTCGTTGCGCACTTCGTAGGGCAACGAGTAATCCGCCGCGCGCTGCGCTTCGGCCACCGAAAAATCGCTCCCCGTCATGCCCAGCGGCTGGAACACCAGCGAGCGGATGGCATCCTCCCACGACGAGCCCTCGAGCGTCCCGACGAGATAGCCCGCGGTGACGAACATCAGGTTGTTGTACTGGAACGTCTCGCGCAGGTCCTTGTTGGGCGGCAGATAGCGCAGCCGCCGCACCAGGTCTTCACGACTGACGCTCCGGTTGTTGTACCAGACGAGATCGTGGCGCGGCAGACCGGAGCGGTGGGTGACCAGATCGCGCACCGAGAGCCGCCGCGTCGCTTCCGGGTCGTACATCCGGAACCACGGCAGATAGTCCACCACCGGCGTGTCCCACGCGATCCGCCCCTGATCCACCAGGGTGCCGAGCGCGAACACGGTGAACGCCTTGGAGGACGACCCGATGGCGAAGAGCGTCTGCGTGGTCGCCGGCAGCTGCTTGTCGCGGTCCCGGAACCCGTGCCCTTTGGTGTAGACGATCTGCCCGTCCACGATAATCCCTACCCCGGCGCCGACGACGTGCCAGGCGGCGAGCGCCGAGTCCACCCAGCGGTCGAATCCCGCGAGCGCCTGACGCGCCAGGGCGGCGGCGGCGGCCCCGGGCTGCATCGAAAACGGGAAACTCTGCCCACCCTGGGTAAATTGCCCGGCGACCGATTGTCCGTCCGGCGCCAGCACGCCGCGGAAGGTCGGACTGCCGGGAATCCCCTGGATCCCGAAGCCGATCGAGTCGCCCTGGATGGCGATCTGCACCAGCGGCAGGTCCTTCGCGTTCTGGGCCGGGATCGAAATGTCGCCGGTCCAGTTGGTGCCCGTCTGGACCAGATCCACATCGAACGCGAGCTCCTGTCCCGGGAGCGTGATGCTTCCGGTCCAGTGTCCGGCGAAACCGCGCGCCGGCGGTTGCTGCGCCGTGAGGGTCGAGGTTACGGCAAGGACAGCGCCGAGCAACACCGTCCAGCGTCGCAGCGTCCGCATGGGTCCTCCGATCACAGGCTCCAGCCCGCGCGGTAGGCGGGCTGGATGTAGGCTGGCGGCACGGTGACGTTCTTCACCGCGCCCGTGGTCGGATCGATCTCGAGGGTCCGCCCCACCCGGACCGCCAGGCACCCGAGCAGCACCATTTCCGTGAACGGCCCCGAGTACGTGTCGAACGCCGAGCCCGCGCGCGGCCCGCCTTTGCAGGCCGCGATCCATTCCGCGTACACGCCCTGGGAGCGCGGATACTTCTGCGCCACCGGATGGGCGGTGACCTCGGCCATCTTCGCCGCGTCGAGCAGCTTCGGGTCGTCGGCGTACGTCCCCGCCACCAGCTTTCCGCTCGACCCGATCCACAGCTGCCCGCCGCCGTCGTCGGGCGGCCACACCGCGTCGTCCGCGACTTCGGCAGGGCGCGGCGGATACAATGCGCCGTCCTGCCACACGACCTTCACTTCCGGTCGGGACCCCTTGGCCGGGAAGGAGTAGGTAATGCGCGAGGTGGCGGGCGCCGTTTCCGTGAAGCGCGGCGTCGATTCCGGCTCGATCCGCGCCGGGTACCCGAGATCGAGCGTCCAGAAGGCGGCGTCCATGATGTGGCACGCCATGTCCCCCAGGGAGCCGGTGCCGAAATCCCACCAGCCGCGCCACTTGAACGGCGCGTAGGCGGGGTTGTACGGCCGCTCCGCCGCGGGGCCGAGCCACAGGTTCCAGTCGATGGCGTCGGGGACGTAGAACTCCTCGAGCGGGCGCTCGATGCCCTGCGGCCACCACGGGCGGTTGGTCCAGAAATGGACCTCGCGCACCGCGCCGATGGCCCCGGCTTCGACCCACTCGCGGATCAGCCGGGTTCCTTCGTGCGTGTGGCCCTGATTCCCCATCTGGGTCGCGACTTTCGACGCGCGGGCCGCCTGCTCCAGGGCGCGGACTTCCCCCAGCGTGCGCGCCAGCGGCTTCTGGATGAAGGCGTGCTTGCCGAGCTTCATCGCCAGCAGTCCCGCCGCGGCGTGCGAATGGTCCGGGATCGATACGGTCACCGCGTCGATACTCTTGCCTTCCTTG
>JBGQHV010000135.1:0-9308 GCA_041498155.1 Gemmatimonadota bacterium
CAGGTGCTCGGTCGAGACGTACGCATCGTTCAGGTCCTTCGCCAGCTTGTCGGCCCGGTCGAGGACCGCGGACAATTCCCGCGAGAGCGTGGGCTCCCCTGCCGCCCCGGACTGCTTCGGAAACCGCTCGATCTCGCGCTCAGTCTCGGCCCGCAGCTGGGCCACGTTGAGCCCCGCCTTCTGCAAGAGGGGCGTGACGATGCCCTCGTCCTGTTGCAGCAACGACAGGAACAGATGGGCATCGTTCACCACCGGGTTGCCGTGCTGGCGGGCCGCGGCAGCGGCCTGCTGCAGGGCTTCCGCGGCTTTGATGGTCAGGCGTTCAGGTCGGATCATGGCGATGCGAGCCTTGGCAAACTGTGTACCGGGTTAGGAATGCCGTTGTGGCAGAGAATACGTCAAAAATCGTATCGAGGAAGGCGTATTGGGCGGAGGCGTATGGAAAAAGCGTAGGGAGAGAGTCTTCACGCCTCTCTCCCTACGCCGTCTCACGATACGATTTCTTCCTTACGGTTCTCACTTCATAATGATCATCTTCTTTGTGAACCGCCGTCCATCCACCACCAGCTGGTAGATGTAAATCCCCGACGCAGCCTGCTGGCTGGAGTTCAACACGTTCCCGTCCCAGTAGGCGCTGAAGTCACAGGCCCCCGGGGTGGCGCACGACAACTCCACGTTGTCGAGCGGCTCGCCAGTGCCCTGGAGAATGGGCACGGCCACCAGCTGCGCCAACACGTTGTAAATCTTCAACGAGACCTTCGGCCGGTGACCACCGGTAAACAAAACCGCTCCGAGCGAGAACGGAATCGTGGTCGCCGGGTTGAAGGGGTTCGGGTAGTTCTGCTTCAACTGCACCGTGGCGGGCGGAGTGGACTGCTGGCTCGACACCGGTCGAGCCCCGACTCCCACCGCCAACAGCCCGAGCCCCACCATCGCCCAGGCGTGCCGCCTCATCACCACTCCTATTCGAACGTAAAAGAGCGCTTACCCATCTCCTTAGTTACGGGGACCTTGCACCAACGAACCTCAGCTTGAACCTAGGCCCCCTTGCTCCGACCTGTCAAGCGAGCCAGCACTCGGGCGTCCCCCCGACGCTCTGTAATCCCACGTCGGTCCGCCCACTCGAGCAACGGAATCAAGTATTTACGGGTCAGGCCGAAGCGATCGCGCAACTCCGCCGGCGTCGCCTGACCGAGCTCCCCCAGCACGCCCTCCAGCCTGCTCCGAAACTCGGTCATCGCCGCCGGGGCGGCGAAGCGCTCCTGGTCGACCTGTTCTACACCGCCTTCCCTGACGAGATGCGCCAGCAAGGCCCGCACCGGCGCCCCGGGGAACTCACGCTCCAGTTCCGCCACCGTCGGCACCTGCCACTGCGCCGCGGCGATGCGGCCCGCGATCGCGCTGCGGGCGTCGCTCGCCCCGCGGTCCAGCGACGGGCTCCACCCGGGGCGCCGCACCACCCCCCCGGCCGTCTCCAGCAGCTGCTTGCGCACACCGAGATCGATCACCGCGTCGACGATCGGCTCCGGCACGGCTTGTAGCGCGGCCCGCAGCGCCTGCAGCGACATCCCCGGATCGATCGGGTGCCGCTCGTGATGGTCAGCCACGAGTGCCCCCAACCGCTCCGCCGCGGCCGCCGCCGCGGAGCGTGAAGTCAGCCACTCACCACAGCTTAGCACACCCTTCCCCGCCGCCGCGATGACGCCGCTCACATCCCCAGGGAGGATGCCGAGGCGGACCGGAAGGTCGCCCGGGCGGATGCCGCTGAGCCCGGCCTCCCCCACCCAGACCGCCAGGCGCTCGCCGGGGGTCTGGGCGAGGGTGAGACTGCGCTCCGGCAGCCGCGGCTCGGCGGCGGGATGGGGATCCAGCACGCTGCCGCCGCCGATCGTGGTCACCGGCGAGAAGCTGCGCATCACGAACCGATCCCCGCCGCGCGCCACCAGCGGCGTCTCGAGCACCAGGCGCACGCGGCCGCGCTCCCCGGGGGCGATGGGACCGGTCTGGGAAGCGCGCGCCAGAACCTCGGCCGTACCCAGGTGGACGCGGACTCGAGTCCTGGACAGGACCGGCCGCGGCGCACCGGGAAGCAGCTCGACCGCCGCATCGAGCAACTCGGTCCCGCGCCAGCCGCTCCCGGTCACGACGACGTCTCCGCGCGCCAGCTCGTCCTTGTCCACACCGACGAGGGCGAGCGCGGTGCGACGCCCCGGGACGGCCCGCTCGGCGGACTGGCCGTGGACTTCGATCGAGCGGATCCGCACTTCGCGATCCAGCGGAAGCAGGCGCACCGTATCGCCCACGGCGACCGTCCCGCTCCAGCTCGAGCCCGTCACCACGGTACCGGCGCCTGGAAGCGCGAACACGCGATCGATCGGGAGCCGAAACAGGTCCGCTTCGGGGCGGTCACGCAGGTCGCCCGCCAGGCGGCGCAGCGCCTCGCGCAGCGAGTCCAGTCCCACTCCGCTCACGGCGGACGTCGCGATCGGCGGGTCCCAACGCACCGGGCTCGCGTCGAGCCGCGCGGCGAGCTCGGTTTCCACCAGGCGCAGCCAGTCGTCGTCCACCAGGTCGCGTTTGGTGAGCACGGGAATGCCGCGGCGCACCCCCAGCAGCTCCACGATGGCGAGATGCTCGGCCGTCTGCGGCATGATCCCCTCATCGGCCGCCACCACCAGCAGGGCGACGTCGATGCCGGTGGCGCCGGCGAGCATGTTCCGGACGAATCCCTCGTGGCCAGGGACGTCCACGACGCTCGCCTCGAAGCCGGCGCCGAGGTCGATCGGCGCGAAGCCGAGGTCGATGGTGATGCCGCGCCGCTTCTCTTCCTCCCAGCGGTCGGTATCCACCCCGGTGAGCGCCTTGACCAGGGCGGTTTTCCCGTGGTCGATGTGACCGGCGGTGCCGATTACGAAGCGACGGAGGGGGGCCAGGCGCGGCGCTCCCAGAAGGCGAGGGCCGGGAGACTCCCGGGACCCGTGTTCTCGAGGTGGTGGCGGACGAAGCGGGCGGCGAGGCGCCGGTGCGCGGCGGCGTGCGGCGTATCGAGCCGCGGCAGCGCGGCAGCCCGGTCGAGCATGTCGCAGAGATCGCGCCAGGCGCCGGGGGGCAGCCGGGTCGTCGCCGCGGGCTGCGCGCGCAGGCATGGCTCGCACAGTACGCCGCCCTCGGCGGTGCTGAACGCCACCGGCGCGCCGTCTTCGCCGACCGCCGCGTCATCGCGCACGCACCGGCGCAGCGACGGCTCGAAGCCGAGCACGCCGAGCAGGCACCACACGGCGCGAATGCCGGCGGCGTGGAGCATCTCGCCCGGGATCGCGACGAGCATGTCGAGCGCACCGGTGAACTCGTCGAACAGCGCGGGGAGCGGCGCCGGCGGCGCCATCTGCACCATCAGCTCGGCCAGCGCCATGGCGGCGGCGAAGCGGTCCAGATCCCCGGCCAGCTCGCGCCGCATTCGCTCCACGTCGAACGCCGCGAGGGTCTGCAGGTCGCGATTGTCGCGGTGGTACAGCTGCGCCGCCCCCTCGCTCAGGAGCTCCAGCCCGGCGCCGAACCGGCTCTTGGGCCGCAGCACGCCCTTGGCGATGGCGCTCTGGACCCCCAGGTCCCGCGTGGCGAGCCGGACGATCTTCGAGGTCTCGCTGTAGCGGTAGGTGCGCAGCACGACGGCCGGCGTCGTGACGAGAGACATGGACGAAAGATAGGTCAGCGGCCGAAGGTCAGCGCCCCGCCGACCAGCACCGTACGCCGCGGCGCGGGAAAGTGCAGCGCCTCCTCGTAGCGCGCGTCGAGCACGTTCTCCACCCGACCGGTCATCACGAGACCCGGCAGCGTGCCGCGTCCGCGCAAGAGGCGGTATTCCGCGCTCGCGTCCACCACGGTCAGCGCCGAGAGCGTGACCGCGGTGTCCGGGAAAACCGCGAAATCCCGGTCCTCCCGATCGCCGGTGAAGCGGGCGGAGAGACCCACGGAGCCCCGATCGGCGAGCGCATGGAAGAGCTGCAGGCTGCCGGCGTTGGTCGGACGGCGCTGCAGCCGCCGGCCGGTGCCCTGATCGCGCGAGCGGAGATAGGTGTACGCCGCCACGAACGAGAACCCGTGGCCCACGACGGTGCGCATCGAGAGCTCCAGTCCGCGGGCCGTTGCGTCCCCGATGTTGACGTAGTTCACGGAGTCGGGGCCGACCGGCGCCCCCGAGTACTGGATGAAATCGCGGAACCGCTGATCGAACCAGGTCGCCTGGAGCGCGAGGTGGCCCTGGAGCACCGCGTGCTCGACCCCCACCTCCCAGCTCGTGGATCGTTCGGGCCGCAGGGCTGGATTCCCGCGCGCGAAGCCGGTGGCGAAATTCTCGAAGAAGGACGGCTCCTTGAACCCCGTCCCGACGGAGGCGCGCACCCGGGTGCGGGCCTCCAACCGCCAGGCGACACCGGCCCGGCCGGTCAGGTGGTCGCCGAACCGCTGGTTCTTGTCGAGCCGGCCCCCGGCGGTGATCGATACCGCTCGTCCCAGCTCCCCCAGCAGCTGCGCGTAGACGGCGCTGTTGCCGCGCGATGTGTCCAGGGTCGATCCCGACTGCCGTTGCACTTCGCGCTCGACCCCCGCGGTGACGATCGCGCCGGGTGACAGGTGCAGGCTGGCCCGCCCCCCGGCGACCAGCCGCTGCAGCACATCGCGGCTGTGGAAGCAGCAGAACACCGACGTGTCCCCCGGGCTGTCGGCGCTGTCGTCGAAGCGACTCTCTTCGCGATGCCAGGCGAGGCTCGCGGCCGCGTCCAGCCGTGCCGACAGCGTCCGGCCGATCTCGAGCGCGACCGATGGACCGCGATCGCTCGTGTGCTGGTCGGAGTCGGCGACCTGCCCCGCCCCGTCGGTGGGAAAGTGAAACAGCGCGTCGGCGTAGCGAACCGACACCCGCGCTTCGGTGCGCGCGTCGGGGGCGAAGCGCAGACTGGCGCCGGCGAGGCTACGGCGGTGGCCGCTGTTGACGGGATAGGTGCCGTCGGTGGTGCGGCGCGACAGCGTCACGCCCCAGCCGAGCGACCCGGCGGACCCGCTCATCGCCGCCGTGCCCCACTCGGTTCCATAGGACCCGCCCCCGAAGGCGAGACGACCGGTCGCCGCCCCGAGTCCGCCGCGGGTGAACACCTGCACCACCCCGGCAACGGCGTCGGAGCCGTACAGCACGCTCACCGGACCGCGCACGATCTCAATCCGCTCCACGTCCTCGGTTCCCAGGTTGGCGAAATCGTAGAATCCGCCCGGCTGGTTCTGCGGCACGCCGTCGACGAGCACTTTGACGTAGTCGCTCTCGCCGCCACGCACGAAGAGCGAGGTCTGGCCGCCGAACGAGCCGGTCGCGGCGACCGCGGCGCCGGGCATCAGACGCAGCGCGTCCGCCACCGTGGTGATGCCTTGGGCCCGCAGCGACGCACCCGAAATCACGGTGATGCTGGCCGACGCGGTCCCGGGCGCAATGGGGATGCGGGTGGCGGTCACGACGACCGGAGGCAGAGTGACGGTGTCGGGCGTCTGGGCTCGAAGCGACAAAGGCGTGAGAAAACACACCGTCAGGGGGAGAAGCGTACGGAAAAGGCGTAGCCGCATGTTCGTTCCTATCGGTTGCGTCGGAGGGGGGTGATTTGGGGACGATCGTCGACGGATGAAATGCTGAGCGGCCAGCCGAACACCGCTTCGGCGACGTCGCGGCGCAGGACGTCCGCCGGGCTGCCGGCCGCACGCACCACGCCCTCGGCCAGCAGGACCAGCCGGTCGGCGAAGCGGGCGGCGAGGTTGACGTCGTGGGTGACCAGCACCGCGGCCAGTCCCTGGTCATCCACGAGCCCGCGCACCAGCTCGAACAGCTCCATCTCGTGGCGCAGGTCGAGCGACGCCGTCGGCTCATCGAGCACCAGCAGCTTGGGCTCCTGCGCCAGGGCCCGGGCGATCCGCACCCGCTGGTATTCGCCGCCCGAGAGGGACCAGAGCCAGCGATCGGCCAGACCGACGACGTCGCAGCGCTCCAGCGCCCGCTCGACCGCCGCCCGATCTTCCGCCCGCTCGGCCGTCCAGGCGCCCAGGTGCGGATAGCGACCCAGGCGCACCGTCTCGCGCACGCGCTGGGGGAAGAGGTTGTCCTCGCGCTGCGGCACCACGCCGACGACGCGGGCCAGCGCCTGACGCGGCCACTCCCCGGCCGGGCGGCCCAGCACCGCGGCCCTGCCCGTCCGCGGCGCGTGCAGCCCCAGCGCGACCCGCACCAGCGTCGTCTTGCCGCTGCCGTTGGGACCGAGCAACGCCACGAACTCCCCCGCCGACACCGCGAGCGACACGCCCGCCAGCGCATCGCGCGCGGCGCCCGCGTAGCGGAACGAGACGTCCGAGACGTCGAGGATCAGTCCGCGGTCCATCGCCGGAGCAGCAGGACGAAGAGGGGCACACCGACGAGCGCTGTGACGATGCCCACGGGCAGCTCGCGCGGCGCCACCACGGTGCGCGCGAGGGTATCGGCGAGCACCAGCAGAATACCGCCGGCCAGGAACGACGCCGGTAACAGCACGCGATGACGGCCGCCGAACAAGGCCCGTCCCAGGTGCGGCACGATGAGTCCCACGAACCCGATCACGCCCGCCACCGAGACGGCGGCGGCGGTGAGCAGCGACGCCGCGAGGTAGACCCGCCGCCGGGTCGCGGCGACGTCAGTGCCGAGATGGCGAGCCGGCTCCTCCCCAAGCGTGAGCAGATCGAGCGGCCGGGCGGCGGCGTACAGGACGACCAACGGGATCGGCACATACGCCGCGACGAGCGTCACGCTGTCCCACGACGCTCCCGAGAGGCCGCCCCACAGCCACAGGTAGGCGTTGCGCAGGGCGCTCGCCTCGGCCAAGGACACCACCGCGGTCGTCACGGCGCCGCAAAACGCGCCCACGGCCACACCGCCCAGCAGCAACACCCGCGGGTCGAGCACCGAGCCGGCGATGAGTCCCAGCCGAAACACGAGACCCAACGCCACGAGCGCGCCGACGAACGCCGCCAGCGGAAGCGCCCACGGCCCACCGAGATGCAGCGCGATGACGACGACGGCTCCGAGGCCCGCGCCTCCCGAGAGACCCAGCAGGAACGGATCGGCGAGCGGGTTGCGCACGAGGGACTGTAGGCTCGCCCCGGCGACGCCCAGCGATCCTCCCACGAGCAGTCCGAGCAGCGCGCGCGGCAGTCGCAGGTCCCAGAAGATCGCCGAACCGAGGAGATCCCGTACGGGCACCGCGGCCGGCCCCAGGACGACCGCGGCGCAGAGCGACGCCAGCAGCGCGAGGACCAGGCCGAGCCACTTCACTGGGGAGCGGGGAGTGGGGAGTGGTTGAGCATCTGATGCAGGAGGCGCACAGCCTCCGGGGCGCGGGGCGACGGCTGCCCGAACAGATCGGCGGGGAGCGCGAGGAAGCGCCCCTCACGAACCGCCCGGATGGTGCGCCACTCGCGCCGTCGGGACCAGTCCGGGGGCGGCGCGCTGACGCTGTCGCGCACGATCGCGATCCAATCGGGATCGCGGGCGGCGATCGTCTCGATCGACACGGTCCCCGACGGGGTGGACAGGTCGTGAAAGACATTGACCGCGCCGGCCCGGGTCGCCAGCTCGTCGAGGAAACTGCCGCCGCCGATCACGATCGGCGGCGCGTCCCACACGATATAGGCGATCCGCGCCTGGGGGGCCGGCGGCGGCGGCGCCAGCAAGGCGTCGATCATCCCGGCGATGCTGTCGCCCGCCGCGGCATGGCCGGTGGCCCGCCCCAGCACCCTCGCGTCCTGCGCCACGTCCTCGAGCCGGTCCTGCCGCAGAATCATGGTGCGGATCCCCAGCGCTTCGAGCTGGCGGGCCGCCGTCTCGGTCTGCGGCGAGCGGTACAGCAACACCAGATCGGGGTGGCGGGCGACGACCGCCTCGACGTTCGGGTTCAGGCCGTCGCCCACACTCGGCACGGCCCGGGCGGCGGGCGGATAGAGACAATAGACGGTCCGCCCCACCACCTGGTCGCCGGCGCCAACGGCGAAGAGCAGCTCGGTGATCGAGGGGGCCAGCGAGACGATGCGGTGGGCGGGGCCCGCCGCCGCGGCTCGATCGGACGAGCGGCAGGCGAGGGCGAGGACGGCGAGCAGCGGTGCCCAGCGGCGCATGCAAAAGACCCACCCCCGGCGGAGCGGAGATGGGTGAGCGGCAGCGCCTCAGTGCGCTGTGACGCCACCATCCCTCCCGCGAGGGACTGCAAGGTGGCGCGAACGGCGAGGTCTCCTGGCTTCGGGCTTCTGCGCCTCTCGCCTTCCCGGTTGCCCAGTGGCGAGCGGCTCTGCTGCATGCCCGTTACAGTGGCGGGGCCGCGCCGGACTCGCACCGGCTTCCATGATCCCCGTTCGCGTTTTTACTGCAAGGCGAGTCTAGTGAGAGAAACCCATCGGCGCAAGACTGACGTCAGACGTCTGACGTCAGTGTTTCTTCTTTTGACGTCCGACGTCTGATGTCTCAGGTTTTCTCTTCAGCGCAATCCACAATCCTGCGGCCAGCGCCGCGACGATCACCACGACGAAGATCGGCAGCAGCCGATCAGTCCGGAACGGCTGTTTCGCTGGAAAGACGATCGACACCGGCGCGCCGGCGGGGAGCGAGTCGGCGCGGTAGCCGGCGAAGCGCCGACTCTCGAGCTGCTCCACGCCGCCACCCGTGAGGCCGGGCGCGCTCACGGTGGCCACCGTGTCCTCGATCAGCAGGTCGAGCTCCGCGGTGGGCTGGTCGATGGGCAGCACGACCGTCCCGGCCGAGGACGCCGGGATCACGTAGCGGTACGATAGCTGGCGGCTGTGGCCCGGCTGAATCGGCGCGAAGAGCAGCACGCTGTCGCCGCGCTGGGTCACCGCATCGGGCGAGAAGTCGCCCGTCTGGACTTCGAACTCCACGGCGCCCGCGGGGATCCGCCCCGTCCACACGGGCAGGATCGTATCCGGCGCGACGCGGGTGGTCCGCCCGCCGTGCAGCAGCTCGAGCAGCTCCAGCACTTCCCGCGACCCGTCCGTCCCCGCGCGGGCGAAGGTGATGAGGCGGCGCTGCACCCCGATGCCGGGTCCGCCGGAGCTCGTGTCGTAGACCACGAGCGGATCGGCAGCGACCGCTTTCCCCGCCTGCACGCGCAGCGGCGCGGAGAAATAGGCCAGCCCGTCGTGCAGCGTACTGGCGATGTAGATGGCGAGCGTGTCGACGTGCGCGGCGCGCAGGCGCCAGCGGCCGGCGGCGTCGGTCCGCGTCGAATCCACCG
>JBGQHV010000136.1:0-9250 GCA_041498155.1 Gemmatimonadota bacterium
AAAGACTTCCCGATTCCGTTCGGCATTCTCCCGGTCAGCCAGGACGAGCATGCCCTGTGCGGGGACCGGGTGCGCTTCATCGGCGATCCGGTGGCGGCGGTCGCCGCGACGTCGGAGGAAACGGCCACCGCCGCGCTCGACCTGATCGACGTCCAATACGAGCTGCTGCGCGAGATCGGCTCACCGCAGGAGGCGATCGCGCACCCGGAACCCCGGATCCACGACTACGGCGACACAGGCAACCTTCACAAGCTCATCAACCTCGAATTCGGCGACGTGGAGGAGGGGTTCGCGCAGGCGGATGTGGTTCGCGAGGACCTGTTCTTCTTCGAGGGCAATACACACCTCCCAATGGAGCAGCACGCCGCGCTGGCCGACTGGTCGGCCGACGGCAAGGTGACGCTGTGGAGCTCGACCCAGACCCCGCATTACGTGCACCGCGCGCTCGCCAAGGTGCTCGAGCTGCCGGCGGCGCGCATCCGGGTCATCGCCACCCCCAACGGCGGCGGGTTCGGCGGTAAGAGCGACCCGTTCAGCCACGAGATCGTGGTCGCCAAACTCGCGATGCTCACCGGGCGGCCGGTGAAGTGCACGCTGACGCGGGAAGAGGTGTTTTACTGTCATCGTGGCCGCCACCCGACCTTGATGTGGGTGAAGACCGGGGTTAGGAAAGACGGCGCGATCACCGGGATGCACTTCCGCACGCTGCTCGATGGCGGCGGCTACGGCTCGTATGGCGTGGCGAGCACCTACTACACGGGCGCGCTGCAGACCGTCACGTATCAGGTGCCCCGCTACAAGTTTCAGGGCGCGCGCGCGTTCACCAACAAGCCGCCGTGCGGGCCCAAGCGAGGCCATGGGACGCCGCAGCCGCGGTTCGCACTCGAAGTGCAGCTCGACAAACTGGCGGAGCAGATCGGCATGGATCCGGCCGAGCTGCGCCTGCAGCACCTGCAGCCGCCCGATTCGCTCACGGCGAACTATCTACGCGTCGGCTCTATGGGCCTGGGTGAGTGCATCCGCAAAGTCACTGCGGGTGCCGGCTGGAAGGCGAAGTTCAGGAAGCTCCCGACGGGCAAGGGCGTCGGGCTCGCCTGCTCCTCCTACCTGAGCGGCGCCGGGCTCCCGATCTACTGGAATCACATGCCGCACTCGGGTGTGCAGCTCAAGTGCGACCGCTCGGGCGGCGTGACGATCTTCTGCGGCTCGACGGACATCGGCCAGGGCTCGGATTCGATCCTCGCCTATATCGTGGCCGAGGTGCTGGGTGTCGATCCGTTCGACATGCGCATCGTCACGGCCGACACCGATCTCACGCCGGTGGACCTGGGGAGCTACTCATCGCGCGTCACGCTGATGAGCGGCAACGCCGCGCTGCAAGCGGCCGAGCGGGCGCGGGAGATCATCACGCCGCACGTGGCGAAGAAGCTGGCGGTACCGGGCGACCGCATCGTGTTCGCCGACGGGCGCGTGTTCGATGCGCAGGATCCCGAGCGGGGCATGAGCTTCGCCGAGGCGGTGCAAGCGGCGGAGAGTGTCGTGGGCACGGTCGGCACGGTGGGATCGTACACCCCGCCCAAGAGCGCCGCGCGCTACCGCGGCGCGGGCGTCGGGCCATCGCCCGCCTATTCCTACAGCGCGTGCATCGCCGAGGTCGACGTCGACGCGGCGACCGGGATCGTGCGCGTACCGAAGATCTGGATCGCGCACGACGTGGGCCGCTGCATCAACGCCGCCACGGTGATCGGGCAGGTCGAGGGCTCGATCTACATGGGCCTGGGTGAGGCCCTGATGGAGGAGATGGCGTACCGCGAGAACCGGCACGTGGTGCACAAGATCCCGAGCCTGCTCGAGTACAAGAGCCCCACCACCCTCGAGATGTGCGACGTCGTCACCTACATCATCGAGGACCCGGACCCCAACGGTCCCTACGGTGCCAAGGAAGTGGGCCAGGGTCCCCTGCTCCCGGTGATGCCCGCGGTCGCGAACGCCGTGTACGACTCCGTGGGGGTGCGGGTCGATGAGGTGCCGATCACGCCGGAGAAGGTGCTCAAAGCCCTGAAGAAGAAGGGGAAGGGGGAGGAGGGACGAGTGGGGCCCACCGCCTTCCCCAACATCCCCTGGCCCGAGCCGTCGCGCGTGCCTCCGCCCTGGGAGGGCGGCGACGGCAAGGCGATCGACCAGGCGTCGACGCTCGCGGGCGGCGTGCGGGAAGAGCGCCAGCACTGAGCTTTAGGGGAGGCGTGTGCGCCTCCCCGCCCGGTGTGCGTCTCTCCTGGGACACGCTTCCAGGGAGACACCATGTTCACCGCCTCGATCCGCCTGCTCGCGGTCGCCATGCTCGTCGCGAGCCCCCTCCTCGCCCCCGCCGGCGTCGGTCGCATCAGCGGCCACGTGCGCGACGGCGCCGGCGCCCCGATCGCCCGCGCCAGGATCACCGTCATCGGCACGCGTCTCGGCGCGACGTCGGACGCGAGCGGCGCCTACCTGATCGAGTTGGTCCCCGCGGGGGCCTACACCGTCCGCGCGGAGATCCCGGGCGCGGGCCCGGTGGAAGTCCACGGCGTCCGCGTCGCGACCGGCGCCACCGCCATCGCAGACCTGGTGCTGCAGCCGTCCGCCGCGGCCGTGAACGAGCTGGCCGCGAGCCCGCCGATCGCCGTCGATCAGGCCGCCGCCAAGAGCGTTCGTGGACGCGCGATGGGCTACGAGATGCGGGACGACGAAGCGTATCGCGTCCGGCACGAGCCCTGGAACACCGAGGAGTACGGCCACAAGGACGAAAACCCCTTCCTCGCCGTGTCCGCCCATCCGCTCTCGACCTTCTCCATCGACGTCGACCGCGCGTCCTACAGCAACGTCCGCCGCTTCCTGCTCGATGGCCAGGCGCCGCCGGCGGATGCCGTCCGCATCGAGGAGCTGGTCAACTACTTCCCCTACGACTACGCCGAGCCGACCGGCGACGACCCGGTCGCCATCCACACGGAAGTGGCTCCGGCGCCCTGGAGACCGCAACACCGGTTGCTGCGCATCGGCCTCCAGGCACGACGCATCGATACGCGCGGCCTGCCGCCGTCGAATCTCGTGTTCCTGATCGACGTGTCGGGGTCGATGGACGAGCCGAACAAGCTGCCGCTCGTCAAAGCGTCACTCACCATGCTGGTCAACACACTGCGTCCCGCCGATCGCGTGGCGATCGTCGTGTACGCTGGATCGGCGGGCCTCGTGCTGCCGTCCACGTCCGGCGACGACAAGGCGAAGATCCTCGAGGCGATCGACCGGCTCGAAGCAGGCGGCAGCACCGCCGGCGGCGCCGGCATCAAGCGCGCCTACGACGAGGCCGTCGCCAATTTCATCCGCGGCGGCAACAACCGCGTCATCCTCGCGACCGACGGGGATTTCAACGTGGGCGTCTCGAGCGACGGCGAGCTGATCCGGCTGATCGAAGACCGCCGCACGACGGGCGTGTTCCTCACCGTGCTCGGCTTCGGCATGGGGAACCTGAAGGACTCGAAGATGGAACAGCTCGCCGACCACGGGAACGGCAACTACGCGTACATCGACAACCTGCTCGAGGCGAAGAAGACCCTGGTGCACGAGCTGGGCGGCACGCTGTTCACCGTCGCCAAGGACGTGAAGGTCCAGGTGGAGTTCAATCCCGCGCAGGTGCGCGCCTACCGCTTGATCGGCTATGAGAACCGGCTGCTGGCCGACGAAGACTTCACCGACGATACGAAAGACGCGGGGGAGATGGGGGCCGGCCACTCCGTGACGGCGCTGTACGAAATCGTCCCGGTGGGGGTGGAAACCGACGTGACGATTCGCGTCCCCGATTCGCTGCGCTATCAGACGGTGCGCGGTCCGCGCGGCGGCGGTACAGAGCTGGGGTTCGTGAAGGTGCGCTACAAGCAGCCCGATGGAGACCGGAGCCGGCTGCTGACGCATCCCGTGTCGGGTGAGTCCGGCACGCCGTCGCCGGAGTTCCGGTTCCAGACGGCCGTCGCCGAATTCGGCCTGCTGCTCAAGGGCTCCGCTTACCGCGGCTCGGCGAGCTACGAAGCGGTGATCGCCACCTCCCGCGCATCGCTCGGCGCCGATCCCGAGGGCTATCGCGCCGAGTTCGTCCGGTTGGCGCAAGCGGCGCAGGCGCTCGGTCTGGCCTCCACCGGGAGCCCGCGTTAAGGTTTCGGCCATGCTGCGGCTGCCGTCGTTCACGTATCAGCAACCCCGGACCCTCCGGGAGGCGCTCGCGATGAAGGCGGACGCCGGCCCGGAGGGGATGTACGTCGCCGGGGGGACGGATCTCTACCCCAACATGAAGCGGCGGCATCAGGAGCCGAAGACGGTCATCTCGCTCATGGACGTGAAGGAGCTTGGGGCGGTCGGGCGGTCAGGCGGTCAGGCGGATGGGGGGATGGAGATCGGAACGTGCATCACGCTCACGGACCTGGCCGCCCGACCGCCTGTCCGCCAATCCGCCTACCACGCGATCGCGGAGGCGGCGGACCTCGTCTCCACTCCCCTGCTCCGCAACATGGGGACGCTGGGCGGGAATCTCTGCCTCGACACGCGCTGCAACTATTACAATCAGTCCTACGAGTGGCGGAAGGCGATCGACTTCTGCATGAAGAAGGACGGAGCGATCTGCTGGGTGGCGCCGTCGTCGCCGCGCTGCTGGGCGGTGAGCTCCTCGGACGTGGCGCCGGTGATGGTCGCGATCGGCGCCGAGTACGTGCTCGTGGGACCGGGGGGTGAGCGCGTCGTGCCGGCGGGTCGGTTCTACAACAACGACGGCATCAACTATCTCACCAAACAGCCCGACGAGATCCTCACGGCGGTGCGGCTCCCTGCGCCGGACGGCTGGGATGCCGTGTACCACAAGCTGCGGCGGCGGGGCTCGTTCGACTTTCCGGTTCTCGGAGTCGCCGCGTGGATGAAATGGGATGGAGGACAGGTGGCGGCAGCGCGCATCGTGCTCGGGGGCGTCGCTAGTCACCCGCAGGAGGTCGCCGAAGCCGGGGGGGCGCTCACGGGCTCGACGCTTTCCGACGACGCCATCGCCGCGGCTGCGGAAGCGGCGTTCCGTCCTTCGAAGCCGATGGACAACACCGACTTCGATCTGTCGTGGCGGAAGCAGATGACGCGAGTGTATGTGACGCGGGCGCTCGAAGAGCTGCGGCAGCGCCGGCGGAAGAACGCCTAAGGTTCGGCCCGCGCGCCCGGCAGCCGGCGTGCCAGCGACACAAGTTGCCGCTCCAGGGACGGCGCGATCGTCTCGAGCGGCGTGCGACCCTGCCGCATCGCGATGACGATCGTCACGAGCACGAGCCCGTAGGCCGCCACCAGGTTCTGCCACGAGAAGAAGTCCCAGCGCCACGGATTCAGCCATTCCCGCTGCACCAGCGGCCAGAGATACGAAATCCCCCAGTCGCGCCCGGAGCCGAACGAATCCATCACGAGATGAAGATGGAACAGGCCAAAGGCCAGGATCGCCATCGTCCGCTTGTTGGTGGACCACGCGGCGACCAGCGCGGTCACGAGCAGACCGAAGCAGAGGTTGTGACCGACGACGTGATGGTACGTCTCGAACGCCTCGCGACCCCCGAGGATCGCGAAACCGTCGAGGTCGGGGCGCCGTGGCGGCGAACATCGCCAGCAGGCGCTCGCGGGGCGTGAGCCTCGGCACGAGGCTCGCCACCACCCACCCGGAGAGCACATGGGTCGGCAGGTGCACGCCAAGAATGTACGAGCGACTTCTAACCCGGCGCCATCCGCAGGTCGGATACATAATTGACCGTCACTTGACGCGGCGGCGTTTGATTGCCTCCACCGATGTGACGAAGTCGCCCCGTGACAAAGGAGACGCCATGCGCACCGTTCGACCCGCTCTGGCGATCGTGGGAGTACTGCTGGTCCCAGCGTGTGATACGAGCCGGACGCCTACCGCCCCGATCACCGGCCAGCGATTGGCCCATCCGAACACGCATGGCCGGGGCAGCTATTCGGCCGTCGATCTCGGCACCCTGGGGGGAGCATTCAGCACGGCGGGCGCCGTCAACGCGCGCGGGCAAGTCGCAGGATTCAGCGCGACCGCCAGCGGTGACTTGCACGCGTTCCGGTGGTCGCAGGGGGCGATGACAGACCTCGGCACCCTGGGAGGGTCGATCAGCCTCCCGAGCGCCATCAACGACAACGGGCAGGTCATCGGCCTCAGCCAGACCGCCGCCATCCAGACGCACGGGTTCCTTTGGAGAAACGGGGTGATGACCGATCTGGGGACGCTGGGCGGGAACGATTGTCTTCCACGCCGCATCAACAACTCCGGGCAGGCGGTGGGATTGAGCACGACCACCGCCGGCGAGGCGCACGCGTTCCTCTGGACGCATGGGGTGATGGCCGACCTCGGTACCCTGGGCGGTCCGAGCAGCGAAGCGACCGGCATCAACGACGCCGGGCAGGTCGTCGGTAACAGCACGACCGCCGCCGGCGAGTCGCACGCCTTCGTATGGTCGCACGGCGTGATGACCGATCTCGGCACCCTCGGCGGGCCTTCCAGCGCCGCGGCGGGGCTCCACCCTATCAACCAGCGAGGGCAGGTCGTGGGCGCGAGCCAGGTTGCCACCGGCGAACGTCATGCCTTCCTGTGGTCGAACGGGGTTATGACCGATCTCGGCACGCTGGGTGGGGCAGGCAGCGAGGCGGTCGCCATCAATGACGCCGGGCAAGTCGTAGGCCAAAGCAGCACCGCCAGTGAGGACGACCACTCGTTCCTGTGGTCGAAGGGTGTGATGACCGATCTCGGATCACTGGGTGGGACCTCCACACAAGCGAACGCGATCAACGACGCCGGGCAGGTCGTGGGCGGCAGTGCTCGCGCCACTGGCGCCGGGCACGCGTTCCTCTGGGATAGCGGCGTGATCAGCGACCTCGGCACCCTGGGGGGATCGTTCAGCTCGGGGGAGACGATCAACAATGCCGGGCTGATAGTCGGCATCAGCGCGACCCCGGGGGATGCGGCGAGCCATGCAACTCTCTGGCGACGCCGGCCGGCCAGCCCCCAGCCCTGACTACTTCGCGATCGGCGCCACCTCGACCAACCACCGCACCGGGTCCACCACCACCAGACGCAACAGCCCATGTGGCCCGGTCGCGCTGTCGAGCGCCGCCCGCGCCGATTCCTGCCAGGCGGCCGTCGCGGCGGCGCGCCCCTGCACCCGGTCGAGCGCCGCGAAGCCCACCGCCGCCACCTGCCCGAGCGCATCCGCGACCGGTACGCCGTCGCCGGCGAGCGGCTCGCGCACCGCCGCGGCGTGCACCGCGGCCGGCAGCGCCCGCCAGGCCGTGAACATGGCGCGCAGCGTGTCGGCGATCGCCGGGGTGCGGCCGCCGTCGGCCAGCAACCGCTCGATCAGCGTGAGCGAGGCCCAGCGCGCCGGCGGATCGGGCCGGGCCGCATCCACCAGGCGGGTGAGCGGCGTAGCCTGCGTCATTGTCGGCTCGATCCGCTGGCGCTGGCCGAAGGTCACGGGCTGCGCCACCTCGAGCAGCGCCATCAGCGCCTGAAAGTCCGGCCCGTTGCCGATCGCCCGCCGCACCATGCGCTCGGTGTGCAGCTTGTGCGACAGGCCCAGCTCCTCGAGGCGCAGGCTCAGGACACCGAGTCGCCGGTACATGTCGTGCACGTCGCGCACCGACGCCTGGGACCACAGCTTCTCCGCCACCGCCGCGAGCCGCGGCCAGATGCGTGAATCGATCGTCTCGGGCCCGACGTGCTCGCCCCACATGCACGCTTCGCCCCCCAGCACCCGCGCGGCCTCCTCCGGCGTGAGGCCCAGGGCATCGGGGAGCGGGTCGAGATAATGGTCTTCGGCCGAGTCCATGTGGTCGAGGTAGTACGGCGCCGAGAGGATCGCCCGGTGCCCAGCCCGTACGGTGCTGGGCAGGTACTCGACCCCGCGCCACGATTGGACGACGGCGGTCGCGGGGAGGTTCGGGTTCAGGATCTCGTCCCAGCCCACCATGCGCTTGCCGTGCAGCGTCAGGATGCGGGACAGCCGCTGATTGAAGTACGCCTGCAGCGCGGCGTTGTCGGCCAGGTGGTGCAGCCGCCGGAACGCGCGGATGCGCGAGTTCGCATCCCACTCCACCCCGTTCACCTCGTCGCCGCCGATGTGCCAGTAGGGATCGGGAAACAGCGCCGCCATCTCCCCGATGAACCGGTCGATGAACAGGTAGACCGATTCGCGGGTCGGATCGAAGGTCGGGTCGAACACGCCCCAGGTGCGCTGGATCTCGTAGGGCCCCGTGCCGCTGGCGAAGCGCGGATACCCGACGAACCACGATGTGGTGTGACCCGGCATGTCGAACTCGGGTACCACGCGGATGCCACGGTCGCGGGCGTAGGCGACGACCTCGCGGATCTGAGCCTGCGTGTAGAACAGGCTGTCCGAACCCTTGCCCTGCAACAGCGGATAGCGGAGGCTCTCGACGCGGAACCCCTGGTCCTCCGACAGATGCCAGTGCAGCACGTTCAGCTTCACCGCCGCCATGCCGTCGAGCGTCCGCTCGATTACCTCGACCGGCTCGAAGTGGCGTCCCGCGTCCACCAGCAACCCGCGCCACGGGAAGCGCGGCGCGTCCTCGATGTGGACCGCCGGGAGATAGAACCCGGCGCTGTCCGACGCTACCAGCTGGAGCAAGGTCTCGAGCCCGCGCAGCACCCCGACCACGGTGGGCGCCGCCAGCGCCGCGCGCGCGGGGGCCACATCCAGCGTGTACGACTCGTTTTCCGTCTCGGTCTGGATCGCCTGCCCCGCCGCGGCAGCCGTGATCACGAGGTGCGCCGCGGAGTCGGAGACCGGCGTGGGGGACAGCGTGAGCGCCGTCCGCCGCGACAGCCGGTCCATTACGCGCACCACCGCCCGCTCGAGCCGGGCGTCGTGGAATCGGGCGAGCGCCACGGTGAAGCTCGAGTCGAGCCGTAGGCGCCCCTCCCCGAGCGACAGCACTCGCGGGACCGGCATGAGATTGAGGGTTGGCGGTACGGATTGACGTGTACCGGTACGAAACGCAGGGACCGTCAGGAGGATCCCGAGAACGAACGAGCGCGCCATGAGGCAATCTGCGGGATTCCCCTGGACTTCGCGACCTCCCTACAGCTGGATTACGGCCGATAGCGCCACACCGTCGCCTGCGGTCCGCGACCGCTGTAGCCGCCCGTGATCAGGACCGATCCGTCGGCGAGCGTCGT
>JBGQHV010000137.1:0-9086 GCA_041498155.1 Gemmatimonadota bacterium
GGGGATGGACCGGGAGGTGCCGCTGGTGCCGGGGCGGGTCGAGCGCTACGACATCGACCTGTGGTTCACCTCGATGGTGTTCCAGCCGGGGCATCGGCTGCGGGTCAGCATCGCGTCGGCGCTGTTCCCCAAGTACGACCGGAACCTGAACACCGGCGGCAACAACGAGCGGGATACGACGTTCGTGGTGGCGCACCAGCGGGTGCTGCACGACGCGGCGCACCCGTCGCACGTGGTGCTTCCGGTGGTGCCGCGCTAGGCCGAATGCGACTGGCTCTTTCGCAAGCTCCACAGTCCGTGCGCCGAGAGGATCACGGAGAAGAGCCCGGTCACGCCGATCGCGATCAGCGTCCAGACGAAGAAGAAATGTCCGCTGGTATTGCCGAGGCTGCTGGTGACGCCGACGCCCTTCCCCCGCATGTGGGCGATGGGGGCGGCCAACGAAAGGAGCCCTCCGAGGAGGGTGATGATGTACCCCGATCGCCGTTCGGCGAGCACCAGCGTTCCGTACATCCAAACGACAAAGATGGGTACCGCCGTGAGGTTTGTGGCGGTTCCCGGCTCGAACCCGCGGACGATGTCGTCGGCCAGGTGAAGCGTAAAGAAGAGGATCGAGAGCAGAGACGTGGTGGTCAACATGACGTTCTGTTTCATCGGGTACTCTCCTGATTGGGCGCGTTGGCCGTACGGAGAATCATGCCCTGCAATCTCTTCCGCAGGCGGACCCGCCACATCCAATAGACCAGCACGATGAGCGGGGAGATTCCCAGGGCACCGAGCAGCGGAACGATGCGCAACGGCTCGGGCAGGAATTTCATCTGGCCCAGGAAGAACGAGCCGGACGCGATGAACAGTCCGAAACACATGCGCCAGAGGTGACGCGCCAGTCGACGAACTCCGGTAATGGTCCCCGCGCGGAGCAGACGCCAGTCGCCGACGGAAGCGAGCACCGTGACTATACCGATGAACGCGATCATCAGGGCCGGCACCCCGTTGGACACCCGCGTCGGGTTGCCGAGGGCCAGGGCGACGGGTTTGAGCTGGATCAAGGCCAGGAATGAACCCACCAGCGTGACAGCGACGTTGACGGCGTGTGCGTACCGGCCGGCGAGCGGCTTGACGGTCGTGAAGGCGGTGAAGACGAGATAGGCCGTGAAGATCCCGCCGATCACCGATGCGACCTTGTGTTCGTAGACGGCGATTCCGGCGGCGAAGATTCCCGCGGTGATCATGGCGAAAACGAAGAGCATGCCCGCGCGGCGGTGGGCGCGCCCGCCTTTGGCGACCGCAATGGCGAGGAAACCGCTGCCGAGGGCCACCAGCGCCGCGCCGAAGTGAATGATGAGCGCCAGCCATACGGCGCCTGACGAGGTGGCGATCGTCACCTGTGCAGCCGGTTCGGTCATGGGCCCTGCCGTTCGGGGTGGGGTTCCTATGGGTATCCCATACGGCAGGGCCACAACCGGGTTTCAACCGCCAGTTCGGGACTCGGGCGCCGGGTGCGTTGACGAGACCGTCAGACGAAATCCGTCCGGGTCGCGCACCCGCAGTACCGTCACACCCCAGGGCATGCGCGTCGGCTCGGTGTCGAGCGTGCTTCCGTGCGCCTTGAGGCGCGACGCCACATCATGGGCGTCCTGGGACGTGGTGATCTGCAGCGACATGCCCTCGCCCTTGATGCGCTCCATGCCCTTGGCCCCGTCGTCCTGGGTCAGCAGGATCTTCACGGCGCCGGCCCGCAACGAGATCGCGATGAGCTCGCCGGCGCGCTCATGCCGCCGATCGAGCGCGAATCCGAGCGCGTCGCAGTACCATGCCGCGCTGTGTTCGAGCTGACCGACCGTCAGCGATGCTTCCAGGCTGTCGGCTTGGAAAACGGACTTCCCGGTATTTTCGGACATAAGAAACCCTCCGCGTCTGGTATCGATGACGGGAGGGCGGGACAACGCCGGATGCGTGTCCGCCTACATGAGCTCCCGCCGCAGGCCGAGCCGTTCCGTGGTAGTCGTAGGGCCTCCTTTCTGGAGAAAACCTGGCACTTCCACTGCCAAGATTGGAAGTCAGCGAGGATCTGTCAAGAGTCCCGGATCACGACGACATCGCCGCGCGCGCCGCATCGCGCGGCGAACCACCCCACTGGCGATTCCACGCCCGGCGCAGCTGGAGGCCGGACCGGAAGCCCGCGACCTCGGCGGCGCGCGTGACGCTGGCACCGCACTCGATCGAGAGTCGCGCGCGCTCGAGGCGGATCAGCCGCAGGTAGTCCAGCGGCGAGACGCCGGCGTGGCTCATGAACAGCCGCAACAGGTGGCGCTCGGTGGCATGCCCGACCGCCGCCAGCGCGGCCATGTCCCAGTCGCGCTCGGGACGCGTGACGACGGCATCCTGCACCCGGTGGACCGAGGCGTGCAGATGGCGGCGGTGCACCAGAAACGGCGACAGCTCGGGGTCGCGCGGCGAGCGCCGGATGTACACCACCATGTCCTCGGCGACGCTGGCCGCGAGCGCCTCGCCGCATTCCTCCGTGATCATGTGCAGCGCCAGGTCGATGCCCGCGGTAATGCCCGCGCTCGACGCCAACGGTCCGTCCACCACGAACACGCGGTTGTCGATCACCTGCGCTCGGGGCGCCAGGGCCCGAAGATCCTGCAGCAGCTCGTGGTGCGTGGTGCAGCGACGACCCCCGATCAGGCCCGCGCGCGCCGCGAGCAGCGCCCCCGAGCAGATGGCGACGATCCGGTGCGGGCTCTCACCGACGAGCACGGGTTCCAGCAGGCGCTTGAGCCACTGCGCGATGGCCGCGACCGGCGGCGTGACACGGGCGAGATCCGCGGCTGGCTGGCCGACCAGCACGACCCAGGTCGGCCCGTCCAGCCGATCGGGCAATGGCTCGAGGCTGGCCAGCGGGAGGCCGACGGAGGTGGGAGGCGTCGCGACCGGGCCGGCGAATCGCAGGCGGAAGCGCGGCGCCTGGCCGCGCCGCTCCCGATGCAGGTTCGCGAGGCGAAACGCCTCCGCGGGCCCCGCGATGTCGAGCAGCAGCGAGTGCGGCGCGATGACGAACAGGCAGTCGATCGTGGCACGTGCGATCATTTCAGGACATCCTCCCCGGTCCAAAGCATAAGCCACGCTCTTCGAAAACGCCACGAGAGGTCGCCTCATGGTCCGAAACTGATCTAAACCTGTCGGCCCCAGGCGCCGACAACCGGGGGCTCCTGCCCTAGCTTCGCCCCGCATGATCACCCCCCTGATGGTCACCAATCGATTGGCCCCCGTGCTGGGCGCCCTGGCCGTGATCCTCATCTCCAGCCCGACGGCCCCGGCGGTCGCGCAGGGGGTGGAGCAAGGCGTGGACACGAGTGTCGCGCCCGGCGACGATTTCTTCGCCTTCGCCAACGGCGCGTGGCTCAGGAGCACCGCGATTCCGGACGGCCGAGAACGCTGGGGCGTCCGGAACGAGATCGACGAGCTGACGCGCCGGCAGATCGCGCTGCTCCTCGATGATGCGGCCGCGGCGGCCCCGGGATCGACCGCGCGCAAGGTCGCGGACTTCCGCGCGGCCTGGCTGAACGACAGCGCCATCGAGGCGCGCGGCCTGGCGCCGCTCCGTCCCGCCCTCGACAGCATCCGTCGCGTGCCCGACAAGGCCGCGCTGACGCGCATGGTGGGCCGCTCGATCGGCGCCGACGTCGACCCGCTGAGCTGGGGCATCTATCAATCGGCGCGTCTCGTCGGTTTGTCGGTCGAGCCCGGCATCAACGGCGAGCGCACCTACCCGGTGTTCCTGCTGCAGGGCGGACTCGGTCTGCCCGACCGCGAGTACTACGTCAGCGACGAGCCTCGCATGCAGGCGCTGCGGGTCCGGTATCAGGCGTACGTCGGCCGCCTGCTCGCGCTGGCGGGATTCGACCGCGCGGACCCGCGCGCCGAGGCCGTGGTCGCCCTGGAAACGCTCCTCGCCCGCGGCCAGGCCACGCACGCCGCCTCCGCCAACGACCATAACGCCGATCATCGCTGGACCCGCGCGGACTTCGCGCGCGAGGCGCCGGGGATGGACTGGGCCGCGTTTCTCGACGCGGCCGGGCTGGCCCGTCAGGACACGATCGGCGTGTGGCAGCCCGGGGCGATGACGGGCCTGGCGGCGCTGGTGGCGTCGACGCCGCTCGCGACGTGGCAAGACTACCTGCGTGTGCATCTCCTCGACGAAGCAGCCGACGTGTTGCCGCGCGCGTTCGCCGCTGCGGCGCTCGAGATGCGCAGCGCGGTGTCGGGCCAGCCACCGGTCCCGCGCGCACGGCGGGCGCTCGACGCGACGCAGCTGGCGCTGAGCGACGCCATCGGCCAGATGTATGTCGAACGGCACTTTTCGGCGGCCCAGAAGGCGCGCATCCAGGGAATCGTCGCCAACGTCTCCGCCGCGTTCGTCCGGCATGTGGCAGCGGCGGCGTGGCTGTCGCCCGCGAGCCGGGCGATGGCGCTGGCGAAGCTGCGGACGCTGTATGTCGGCATCGGCTTTCCGGAGCGCTGGGACGACTATGCCGACCTGCGCGTCGATCCGACCGACGCGCTGGGCAATCGCCGCCGCGCGCTGGAGCGCGCCCACCAGCGGGCTCTCGCGCGGCTCGGCCAGCCCGTCGACCTGACGCAATGGTGGATCGCGCCGCAGGCGGTGGGCGCAATACTCGTCTTCCAGCAGAACGCCTACGACTTTTCCGCCGGCCTGCTCCAGGCGCCGAAGTACGATTCGACGGCGTCCGACGCCGCGAATTACGGCGCCATCGGGGCCATCATCGGGCACGACATCAGCCACTATGTCGACGTGCTGGGCGCCGACTATGACACGGTGTTCGCGGAGCGCCACTGGTGGACCGCGGAGGACATGGCGCGGTTCGAGGCGGCGGCCGAGCCGCTGGTGCAGCAGTTCCACGGCTACCGTCCGTTCCCGGACGTGGCCCTGAACGGCCGCCTGACGCGGACCGAGAACGTTGCCGACCTGGCCGGCCTGACGGCGGCGTTCGAGGCGTACCGGCTCACGCTCGGCAGCGGCGCCCGCGACTCGGCACTCGTGAGGCAGCAGGACCGGCAGTTCTTCATCGCGTGGGCACGCAGCTGGCGTGTCCGGATCCGCGCGGACGCGCTGCGCACCCAGGCCGCCTCCGGCGATCACGCGCCGGAGAACTACCGGGTCGACACGGTGCGGAACCTGGATGCGTGGTACGAGGCGTTCGACGTAGGGCCGGGACAGCAGCTCTACCTCGAGCCCGCGGCGCGGGTTCGGGTGTGGTAACGCGCCTGACGATGCGGATCACCGTCTGCGAGCTCCCCCATGAGCCAGCGGCCCTCGAGGCGGCGTGGGCGGGTTTGTGCGAGCACACGACGCGGCATGCGTCGGAGCTGGTGCTGCTGCCGGAGTGTGCCTTCGTCCCCGCGATGTGGGAAATCGACGCGTTCGACTATGGCCGGTGGGAGCACGCGCTCCAGCTCAACGCGACCTGGCTGGGGCGCCTGCAGGAGCTGGGTGCCGAGAATGTGGTGGGCACGCGGCCGATCGATGTCGAGGGCCGGCCATTCAATCAGGGGTACCTCTGGTCTCCCGCGTGCGCCGTGGTGCCGCTACGTCGCAAGTACTTTCTTCCCGACGAGCCGGGGAGCTTTGAGGCGCGCTGGTTCGATCCCGGCGATCCGGCATTTCCGGCATTCCGCGCGGGAGCGCTGTCGTTCGGACTCAACATCTGCACCGAACTGTGGGCGCTCGAGACGTACGCGGCCTATGCCGAGGAGAACGTCCAGGTCGTGCTCTCGCCGCGCGCGACCGCCGCGACGACGAGCGCCCGGTGGCTGTCGGTGGGCGTGGTGGCGGCGGTGCGATCCGGTGCGTACAGCGTGTCGTCCAACCGCGTGGACCCGACGGGCGCGTGTGGCGGAGGGAGTTGGATCATCAGTCCGGAGGGCCGGATCCTGGCGACGACGACGCCCGAAGCGCCGTTTGCCACGGTCGACGTCGACCTCGCCGCCTCGAAGGAGGCGCGTGAGGCCTATCCGCGCAATGTGTTTGCGCGGGAGATGTCCGGCGCCCTGTAGTCCTCCGTCTGTCAGGCCGGTTCCGGTTTCTTCCACGCACCAACGCCGCTCGCTCTGATGCAGCCGTCGAGGGACGATCGCTAGCCTTGCCTTCGTCAGCGATCGATTCCCTTCACGATGGAGCGAGTTATGAAACCGACGGTCTATGTCCCCTTCCTGAGCCTGCTGGCTCTGGCGGCCTGCAACAGCGTCAACAGCAACAATCCCCCAGGGCCCGCCTACACCACGTATGAAACGCTGGGCGACAGCGTTTCGATCGCGGCCAAGCTGGACGAGTTCCGGGCCGCCCTCGGCGGCAGCCTCAACGCGCCCAACGCGCCTCCCGCCGACAGCGGCCGGCGTGAGATCAACTGGGACGGCGTGCCCGCCGCCCTGACCGACATCGACACCTTCCCGGCGAACTTCTTCAACGTCAACTCGAAGCGGGGCGTGGTGTTTACGACCCCCGGCACCGGGTTCCGGATCGACAGCACCGACTTCGCGGCGCTCAACGCCGGTCTGGGCGCCCAGTTCAAGTTCTTCTCGCCCAAGAAGCTGTTCATGCCGGTGGGCTCGAATCAGCTCGACGTCGATTTCAAGCTGGTCGGTACCGCCACCAACGGACTGGTCAAAGGGTTCGGCGTCGTCTTCTCCGACGTGGACCGGTTCGGCTCCACCACGATCGAGTTCTACGACGCGAACAACGTGCTGATCGCCGTGCTCAAGGCCCCCAATCACAGCGGCGCGCAGCTGCTCTCGTTCAGCGGCGCGGTGTTCGCGACCCCGATCATCGCCCGCGTCCGGATCACCAGCGGCGACGCCGCATTGTCCACGACCATTACCGATGCCAGCACGGGCAGCAACACCGATCTCGTCGTGATGGACGATTTCGTGTACGGCGAGCCACAGCCCCTGCAATAACGCACTCACGCACTTGAACGGAGGTTGTCATTATGCGACGCGCAACATGGATCCTGGCCGCGGCCTTTCTGGCGGCATGCGGCGGTGTAACCGCACCCGGGGGCGGCGGCGGTGGTGGTGGCCCGGTCGGCCACGTCATCGTGGGGAACATCTTCTTCCGGAGTGACCACAACGGCAGCCAGAACCCCGCCGTGGACACGATCGCGGCAGGCAGCACCGTCACCTGGACCTGGAACGCCGCCGGGTCGCACAGCATCCAGTCGACCGGCACACCGGCGATCTTCAGAAACAGCGTGATCATGGACCGGGCCAACGACACCTATGCGGTGACGCTCAACACGCCGGGCACCTACACATACCAGTGCGGGGTCCACGGAGCGTCCATGAGCGGGCGCATCGTGGTTCAGTAGACATGGAACGGCCGTCGCTGCACGCACCACCCAGGGGCCCCGGCGCATTCGGGGCCCCACCGGCTTCCTTGGTGGAGGCTTCCACCCCATTTTCCGGTCCAGGAGATCCGATGCCAACAGCCCTGCCGGAACCGCCGGAGCTCAACACCCCGGCCCTCCTGGAGGCGTTCTTCGAGCGCTCCCAGGACGGGTTCTTCTTCATGATGCTCGACGAGCCGATCGATTGGGGGCCGGGCGTCGACCAGGAGGCGGCGCTGGACTACGTCTTTTCCCATCAGCGCATGACCAAGGTCAATCCGGCGATGGCGCGGCAATTTCGGGCCCGGGCCGCGGAGCTGATCGGCCTGACCCCCAGCGATTTCTTCCGGCACGACCTCGCGGCCGGCCGCCGGGGCTGGCGGGCGCTGTTCGACGCCGGCCACACGCACAGCGTCACCGATGAGCGGCGGCTCGACGGATCGTCGATGTGGGTCGAAGGCGACTACATGTGTTTCTACGATGCCGCCGGCCGGATCACGGGACACTTCGGGATTCAGCGCGACGTCACCGACCGCACCATCGCCGCGCAGGAGCTGGAGCAGTCGCGGGCTGAGCTGCGGGCCCTCGCGGCCCGGATCCAGATGACCCGTGAGCAGGAGCGCACCCGGATCGCGCGCGAGATCCACGATGAACTGGGCCAGGCGCTCACCGCCTTGAAGCTCGACCTCGCCTGGCTCGGGAACAAGCGGACCCGGGGCGCGTCCGGCGCCTACCGCCTGCTCGACACGTCGATCACGGATCGGATCGACGAAACGATGGAGGTGGTCCGCCGCATCGCCAGCGAGCTGCGGCCCAGCGTGCTCGACCAGCTCGGCCTGGAGGCGGCCATCGAATACCTGGTGCAGGAGGCGACCAAGCGCACCGGCATCGCCGTCACCCTGCACGCCGAGGAGTTCCCCAAGCTCCCCGACGAGGTGGCGAGCCACGCCTTCCGGATCATTCAGGAGGCGCTGACCAATGTCACCCGCCACTCCAAGGCCACGCGCGTCGACGTGTCGGTGCGCCGGGCGGGGTCGGTCATCATCCTAGCGGTCGCGGACAATGGGATCGGGTTCGCGCCTGATTCGCTGAGCGGGATCCGCTCCCTGGGACTGGTCGGGATGCGGGAGCGGGCGTTGGCCTGTGGCGGGACTCTGATGGTGCAAGGCAAGCCGGGCGAGGGCACGGCGATCATCGTCACGATTCCGGTCGCCGCGTCATGAGCCGGCCCACGGGGAAGATCCGCATCTTCATCGCGGACGACCATCCGATCGTGCGGCAGGGGCTGCGCCGCATCGTGGAGGCGGACGCGGGGATGGTGATTGCCGGTGAGGCAGGCGACGTCGCGGCCCTGCTGGGCGCGCTCCAGTCCACCGCCACCGATCTGGTGCTGCTCGATGTCTCGATGCCGGGCGGCCCCTTTCTCGAAACCCTGCGGACGCTGCGCGAACGCCACCCGACCATCCGGATCCTGACCTTGAGCGTGCACCCCGAGGACCAGTGGGCGGTGCGGGCGCTCCGCGGAGGGGCCTCGGGCTATCTCACGAAAGACCATTCGCCCGACCAGCTGCTGGAGGCCATCCGCCGGGTGTATCGCGGCGGCAAGTACGTCAGCCCGACCCTGGCCGAGAAGCTGGCGAGCCAGCTCGACGGCGGCGGCCAGCGCGCCCCCCACGA
>JBGQHV010000138.1:0-9045 GCA_041498155.1 Gemmatimonadota bacterium
ATCAGCCGGATCGATCAGCCCTCCACTCGCACCTACGGCTGGTTCGTCCGTGCCGGCTTCTACCGGCGCCGGGACGGCGCGTACGTCCCGCGGCACACACGGTTTTTCGCGGATCTGACTTTCGGCGGCAAGCGACGCGCCCTCCATGCCGCCCAGGCGTTCCTGGACACGCTGCCGCCCAAACACCGCCCCCGGGCGCTGCGCCACGCCGCGTAGTCATCCCGAGCGTCACCGCTCCGAGCGCATCGGCTGGCTGCGTGCCGCGGTGCTCGGCGCGAATGACGGCATCGTCTCGACGGCCAGTCTGATCATCGGGGTCGCGGCCGCGGACGCCGCTCCCCATCAGGTCCTGGTGGCCGGCGTGGCGGGGCTCGTGGCGGGCGCGATGTCGATGGCGGCGGGCGAGTTCGTGTCCGTCAGCTCGCAGGCCGACACGGAACGCGCCGATCTCGCCCGGGAGCGGCACGAGCTCGACACCGCCCCGGCCTCAGAGCGCGCGGAGTTGACCGCGATCTACGTGGCGCGCGGCCTGTCCCGGCCGCTCGCCGAGCAAGTGACGGACCAGCTCATGGCGCACGATGCGCTCGGGGCGCACGCGCGCGACGAGCTCGGGATCGTGGAGATGCACCGGGCGCGGCCGATTCAGGCAGCGCTGGCATCCGCCGCCACCTTTTCCGTCGGCGCCTTCCTCCCGTTGATCACGGCCGTGATCGCTCCTCATGGCACGATACTCCCGATCGTCGGTGGCGCCTCCCTGCTGTCCCTCGCCGGCCTCGGCGCGCTCGCCGCTCGGGCCGGCGGCGCACCCGTAGGAAAGGCCACCCTCCGCGTCACATTCTGGGGCGTCCTCGCAATGGCCCTCACTGCCGGCGCGGGCGCGCTGTTCGGCGCGGGAGGGTGAGCTAGGCAACCCTGGCCGTTCGGGTCCGTGACTGGATCACCCGAACGATTCGTTCCGCATCCCGCCCGACGCCGTTTACCGTATCCGACGTCATCGCGTCGAGGTAGTGCAGGCCGACGAAGTACAGTCCCGGCTCGTGCACCGCGACCCCGCGCTCGTGCAGCGGCTCCCCGTCCGTCCCGAACACCGGGAGATGGATCCACGAGAAGCCGGGCTCGAATCCGGTGCACCAGATCACGTTCGCCACATCGAGTACCGCATCATCCGCGACCAGCGGCCGTCCGTCGCTCACGCCGACGACCCGGGGCACCCGGATGATACCCGCCGCGATCAGATCCTGCGGCTTGACCCGGATGAGCGGCGCGGCGCGACGGAGCAGCGTGGGACGCAGCTTGCGGCCGAGCGGCGTTCCCATCGTCAGGACCCGGTGACCGACGAACCGCACCATCCGGACGAGGAGGTGCCGCGCCACGAGGCCTTCGATACGGAACGGGATGTGGCCGCTCTCCTTGCCTGCCAGCCACGTCGGATGGGTACGCGCGACCTCGAGAGCGATATCGGCTCCCGAATTCCCCACACCGACCACCAGCACGCCGCCGGCCTGCAGCTGCGACGGATTCCGATAGGCGAGCGAGTGGATCTGGACGATGCGCGGGTCGAGCTCCCGGGCGAACGGGGGTACGCGGGGGATCTGGTAGTTCGCCATGGCGACGACCACCTGATCGGCCTCGAAGCGGCGTTCACCCGCGGTCACCACGAACCGGTCCCCCTGCCGCGTGAGCCCATCCACCCGGACGCCCGCGCGCACGGGAAGCTCGAACCGTTTCGCGTACGCCTCGAGATAGTCCGCCATCTGATTCTTCGTGATGAACGCGTCTCCGCGAGCGGGATAGGCCCATCCGGGAAGACCGTCGTAGCGCGCCGGGGTGAACAGGCGGAGCGAATCCCACCGGTTGCGCCACGCGTCCCCGATTCGCTGGTGCGCGTCGAGGATGAGGAACGGGAGCCCACGCCGCCTGAGATGGTACCCCACGGAGAGTCCCGCCTGTCCCCCGCCGATGACGATCGTCTGCGTGTTCATCATGCACCTCGGTGTTGCCGTTGAGAATCGCATAGCCCGTCTGCCACGGCACAGGATAGCGGTGCGGCCGGGTGGCCGCATCGACCGAAGTACCCAGGCGATGCGCGAGGTGCCGTGGGTAATTCTATGCAGGCGGGGACTGGACCAGGTCGTGCTGGTAGGCGTAGGCGGTGGCGGCCGCCCGCGAGGACAGGCCGAGTTTGCTGAAGATGTTGCTCACGTGCCGCGCCACGGTCTTCTCGCTGATGCCGAGGGCGGTGGCAATCGATCGGTTCGTCTTCCCCGACGCCACCAGGCCGAGCACCTGCAGCTCCCGCGCTGTCAGGCCGCCCGCCGCGGCCGTCGCGGGCCCAGCCGGCCGGGCGAGCGCCGCGACACGGTCGACATCGGGCGCCGCACCCAGCGCCTGGAACACCAGCCGGGCGGCGTCCAGCTCGAGCGCGGCCGCGTCGCCATCGCCGAGCCCGCGGCAGGCAAGCGCCACGAGGACGCGGACCCGCGCGGTCTCGTAGGGCGCTTCCAGCTCGCGCCAGACCGTTTCCGCGCGCCGCAGCGCGGCGAGCGCCTCCTGCCACCGACGCTCGGCGAGCAGCACCGATCCGGCGGCTTGCTGCGCCAGTGCCCGCAGCAGCGGAGCGTCGAGCCGTTCGGCGATCCCCGCAAGCTCGCCGGCCGACGCACCCGCCGCCGCGATATCGCCCGCGACCAGCGCGATCTCGACGAACGCCGCCAGGACCCGCGATCGGCTGGCGCCGCGCGACTCCTCGGCCAGGCGCCGGATCGCGGCGTGGGCCTGGTCGAGCTGCCCCTGAGCCAACCGCAACAGCGCCAGACCGGGCTCCAGCTTGCGTCCCGCCTCACTCGCCTGCCGGTAGGCCGCCTCCGCCGCGGCGAATTCGCCCCGCAGGCGGTGCAGCTCGGCCAGCCGGTAGTACGCCGAGCCCGCCGCCGGCTGCAGCCTCGGCCGGGTCAGCTGCGCGCGGGCCCGATCGGCTTCCTCCAGGGCTTCGGGCCACGCCCCGTGCAGCTGCATGATCTCGGCGCGCCGCACCAGACACTCACCCCGATGCGGCACCAGATCCGGCTGCGATGCGCACCACTCGCTCAACGCGGCCGTCCACTCCTGCGCGCGGCGCAGGTCGAAGATCTCGTGGCACCCCTCGATCACGCTGCAGTACACGCCCCCGGCGACCATGGGTGAGACTTCGCCGGTGGTCACGGCGACCATCGCCTCGTCGAGCAACGCCACCCCCCGCGTGGTTTCGCCGCCGCGAATCAGCGCCCGCCCCTGCCCGTTCACCGCGAGGGCGACGAGATCCCGGTCGCCGAAGCGGGCGCCGATCTTGGCCGCCTGGGCGAACCAATCGAGCGCGGTGGCGGCGGCGCCCTCCCGGATGCAGCGGATTCCCTCCGGGACAAGCAGGTAGCCCTGCTCCACGCAATCGCGCCGGCCGTCGTCGAGCAGGCGACGCGCGCGCGCCAGCCAGCCTCCACCCTGGGCCTGGTCCCCGTTGTTCAGGAGCGCGAACCCCAGCCAGAACGCACAGCGGGCGGCCGGCTCGACCTCTCCCGCGCTCAGGTAACGCTGATGCGCGCGCGTCAGGAGTTCGGCGCTCTCCGGATCCTTCCCGAGGAGGTGCGCCGCGGCGGCGAGCCACTCCAGGTCGGACGCCTCGAGCGGCGTCGCCCGGTCGGCGAGCGAGAGCTGCGCGAACGCCTCGGCCCAGGCCCGGCGCCGCAGCGCCTCCCGACCCCGTGCCAGCACGTCGGCCCGGGTCACGACGCAACGGTCCGCGACCAGCGCTGGAACACGCGATCGAGCGCCTCGGCGCTCAACCGGTTTCCGCTCGTGAGCCACCAGGTGACGAGCCCGCGGAACGCCCCCACGACGCCCAACACTTCGGCCTCGCGGGTGGGCTCGCGCGACGGCGCCATCCGATCGAGCTCCGCCCGCACGACATCGGCCAGGATGGTCGTGATGGTGCGCTGGACGGCGGAGTTGGCGGTCCCGCCCAGCGTCGCCAACGCGAAGCGTTTCTGGGACGCGATGTGCCGCAGCAGCGGCAGACTGAAACGGAAGCCCGCGACGCCCCCGGCCGGCGCCCGGGCGGCCAAGGCCCGCAGCGCGACGGCGAAGCCGTCGAACAACAGCTCTTCCTTCGAGGTGAAATGCGAGTAGAAGGTCGATCGTCCGACATCCGCCTTCTCGGTGATGTCTTCGATCGTGATGCCGTCGTAGCTGCGCTGCTCGATCAGCTGCAGGAGCGCTTCTTTCAACCGACGGCGCGTCCGCTGCACCCGCCGATCGGGGCGTTGCGGTCGCGATGTTGGCGCTGCGTTCCTGGACAAGTGCCGGCTCCGCGTCCAATTCGAGACACCTGCACGACCCGTGCTGGTTGACGGGCGCGTCCGATGGCCTAGTCTGTACCGGACTCTAGTCCATTTTCGGAGTACCGTCCAGCAACCGACGAGGCCTCGTGCACATCCACTTCGTCTATCTGCTCGCGCTGCTGCTGCTCGCCGCGACCATCCATGCCGCCGCGCTGCAGCACCGCACGCCCGCGCGTGTCGCGGAGCTCCTCCTGCTCTATCTGCTGGTAGGCTACTGCGGCATACCGATGCTGGCGGTGAGTATCTGGGTGCTGGTGAGCCCGGAGCAGGCGGCATCAGGCTTCGGCGTTAGCGCCGCCCGGCCGCTGCTCGACTTTTTCGGGTGGGCGTATCTCGGGATGTCATCGCTCTCCCTATTGGCGCTGCGCTATCGTGGCGCCTTTCTGGTCGCCCCGGTGGTGGCCTGGACGGTGTACCTCGGTGGCGCCACCCTCGTGCACCTGCAGGAGTCACATGGGCGCGCATTCGAGGTCGTCGCGAGCCACGGTCTCATCGCCGTCCTGCTGGTCGGCGGCTTGATCGCGAGCGGCGCCTGGAGACGGCGGAGCTGAGCGCTGCTTGGGGTCGCCGGTGGGACGCGCCGTGCACGAGCGCGGTCCCACCGGCGCGATAACGCGCCCTTAATTCCCTTGCTGGCGGGCCGTCGGCGGCAACAGACCGTTGAGCCGCAGGTAGTTCGCCATCTGGCTGTAATGATCCTCCCAGTCACCGGTCGTGATGAGGATCATCGAGGCCCGCGAAACTTTGCTGCCGAAGAACGGCAGCTGTTCCGCCAGCCCCGAGTCGTCGAGCTTGGCGAGCGCCGTCCCGCAGAAGTCGAACGTCTCTTTCAGGCGGGCCACCAGCTGATCCTTCGGCGCGGTGGCGGCGAGCGAATCCCGCTTGGGCGCCGTCGTCCCGGTGAGCGCCGAGCAGAAGTAGTCGTTGCCTTCGGCCAGGTGCAGGACGACGTCGGCCACACTCATCTGCGCCGGGGTGGGTTTGTACCCGTACTTGTCGGGCGGCATCGTTTCCGCCGCGGCCACGAGCTTGCGGGCCGAGCTTTGTTCGTATGTGCGGAACGCGTCCGCGACCGGGCTCGCCGCACCCTGCGCAGCCAGAAGCGCGGGGACGACGGTCAGGACCAGGGCCACGGCACGAGCGTCAGGCTTCATGACCAACTCCGTTGGGGGAACGTTCATTCTGCCCCGGCCGGCGGCCGCTGTCCAGTTCCCACTTCGGTCTCGTATGTTTGCGTTCGATGACGTCCCCCCCCGCCGACCGAGCGCCGCCCACCCGCCGCACCCCACCCGTCTGGGCGTTCGTATCGGCCGCCTGGCTGGGCCCGGCGATCCTGGCAGGCTTCGAGACGTACATGCAGGCCCGGCTGGGGAAGTGGCAGGATTTTTCCTGGCGCTGGGTGGTGTGGGAAGGCGGCGACTGGCTCATCTACGCGCTGCTCACGCCATTCGTCTTCATCATCGCGCGCCGGATCCCGCTGGTCCGGGGGCACCTGGCCCGGCGCGTTCCCCTGCACTTCCTGGCGTCCATCCTGTTGTGCGGCGCATGGGCCGGCCTGGGGACCCTGCTGCGCTGGGCACTGTTCCCGCTGCAGGCCCAGCCGACGCCGGCGAGCGTGGTGAGCTGGTTCTTCACGAGCCTGCCGTTCGGCGTCGCCGTGTACTTCGCGGTGCTCGGCGTGGAGCACGCGGCGTTCTTCTTCCTCGAAGCGCGGACGCGCGAAACCCAGGCGGCCCGGCTCTCGGCGCAGCTCGCCGAAGCCCGGCTCGGCGCCCTGCGCATGCAGCTGCAGCCGCACTTTCTCTTCAACAGTCTGAACGCGATCACCGTCATCGTGCGCGACCGGGACACCGCGACCGCCACGCGCATGCTCGAGCAGCTGGGTGAAATGCTGCGCCGCGTGATGCGCGCCGACCGTCCCCAGGAGGTGCCGCTCGCCGAGGAGCTGGAGTTCGTGCGCCAGTATCTGACGATCGAGCAGATCCGCTTTTCCGACCGGCTGCGGCCGGTGATCGCCATGGCGCCCGGCCTCGAGCGGGCGGCGGCCCCGGAGTTCCTGCTGCAGCCGCTGGTCGAGAACGCCGTGCGCCACGGACTCGCCAAACGCACGACGGCCACGCTCCTGAAGATCGAAGCCCGCCGTGAAGGCGACGACCTGGTCCTCACGGTCACCGACGACGGCCCGGGGCCGGACGTCGGGAGTGCAGAGCCGCGGGAAGGCGTAGGACTGGCCAACACCCGCGAGCGCCTCGCGACGCTGTACGGCCCCCGGGCGCGTCTCACATTGGCCGCCACGCCGCAGGGCGGCGCGGTGGCCGAGGTGCGGCTCCCCTACCGCGATCTGCCACCCGAGACGGAGCCGGCCCATGCCTGACATCCGGGCGCTGATCGTGGACGATGAGCCGCTGGCGCGACGCGGCGTGCGCCAGCTGCTGGCACCCTACCCCGACATCGTCGTCGTCGGCGAGTGCCGGGACGGCCGGGAAACGCTACGCGCCCTCGCGACGCTCTCGCCGGATCTCGTCTTCCTCGACATCCAGATGCCGGGGCTGGACGGTCTCGGCGTGATCCGGACACACGGAGTCGAGCGCATGCCGGCGGTCGTGTTCGTGACCGCGCACGACGAGTTCGCCGTACGGGCGTTTGAAGCCCAGGCGCTGGACTACCTCGTCAAACCGCTCGTCGAAGCGCGCTTTCGGTCGACGATCGCCCGCGTGCGGGAACGGATGCGGATCGCCGATGCCGTGGCGCTGGCGACGCGTCTCAGCGCGCTGCTCGCCGAGACGGACGGCGGGTCAACAGCCCCGAGGCGGCTTCCCACCCCCGCGGGAATCTCGCGCGCCGGTGGCCGCATCGCGGTCCCCACGGAGACCGGGGAGCTGCTGATCGATGCGGCCGAAGTCGAATGGATCGCGGCCCGGGACTACCAGGCCGTCGTGCACGCCGGCGGCAAGGCGTACCGGGTGCGCGCGTCACTCGCGACGCTCGAAGCACGGCTCGATCCCGCGCAGTTCGTCCGCGTCCACCGGTCCGCGATCGTGCGGCTGGACCAGGTGCGTGAGCTCAGGCTTGGAGGATCCGCCGGGGCGGAGGCGTCGGTGGTGCTGCGCGACGGCACCCGCGTTTCCGTGAGTCGGCGTCGCCTGGCGCGGGTCAAGGCGCTGCTGTAGGCGTCGCGCCGCTCGCCGTCCGCCGCTCGGCAGCCGCCGCTCGCGGCGCGGCTCCCGCCGTCCGTCCCGCACGCGTTGACGGCAGCCCGGCGAGCGCCGTATCGTGGGCGCCGTGACCACGACCCCGCCCGCGACCACACGCCTCGCGTCCATCGACATCCTGCGGGGCGCCGTGATGGTGCTGATGGCGATCGATCACGTACGCGTGTATTCGGGGCTGCCAGCCGGAGGCCCGAGCGCCGGGATCTTCTTCACGCGCTGGGTGACGCACTTTTGCGCCCCCGCCTTCCTGTTTCTCGCCGGCACGAGCGCCTTCTTCTACGGCCGCCGCCACAGCGATCTCTCTCGCTATCTCCTGACGCGCGGCGCGTGGCTCGTGCTGCTCGAGCTGACCGTGATCCGCGTCGCCTGGACCTTCAATTTCGACTTCGCCCACTACCTCATGGCGGGCGTGATCTGGGCGATCGGCTGGTGCATGATCCTGCTGGCCGTCCTGGTGCGGCTTCCCGTTCCCGCGGTCGGCGCGATCGGACTCGCGATCATCGCGGGTCACAATCTGCTGGACCCGTATCTCGGTCGCATCATCCCCGCGCTGGGGGAGAACAGTTTCGCCGGACTGTGGAAGATCCTGTACGTCGGGTTCTTCGCCGGCCCGATTGCGCTCGGCGCCGAGGGACCGCGGCTCATCGTGCTGTATTCGATCGTGCCCTGGATCGGCGTCATGGCGGCTGGCTATGCCTTCGGCTCGATCCTCACGATGGAGCCCGAGCGCCGGCGGCGGCTGTGCCTCACGATCGGCCTCTCCGCCACGGCGCTGTTTCTCGTGCTGCGCGGGTTCAATCTGTATGGGGACCCGGTCCCCTGGACCGCGCAGACGCACCCGGCCGGAGAGCGGCCGCCGATGCCGGCGCTGCTCGCGTTCCTGAACACGAACAAGTACCCGGCCTCACTCGACTTCCTGCTGATGACGCTCGGTCCGACGATCGCCCTGATCCCCTTGCTCGAAGGGGCGCGTGGCGCCGTCGCCCGGTGGCTCACCGTTTTCGGCCGGGTTCCGTTCTTCTTCTACCTGCTGCACATCCCGCTGATTCACGCCCTCGCGCTCGTCGTGTCGGCGCTGCGCCAGGGTGCCGTGGACCCGTGGCTCTTCACCAACCATCCGATGGGCAACCCTCCGGCCCCCGAGGGATACACCTGGAGTCTGCCCCTGCTGTACGGGGTGTGGGCGGTGGCGCTGGTCGTGTTGTCCTTCGCGTGCCGCTGGTCCGCCGCTCTCAAGGCCCGGCGGCCGGAGTGGTGGTTGCGCTATCTGTAGGTTGCGGCGCCACGGCCCGCCTCGGCATAATTCCCGAATCGCTTCACAGGCCATGATCGCATGTCGCCGGAAACCACCGAGAAACTGCGCCTCCAGCTCACCGCGTTTGCCGAGCGCCAGGCGAGTGCCAAGCCCGTCCCCAAATCGGGGGACGGGGTCGCGGAACGGAAACGACGTGCCTGCGCCG
>JBGQHV010000139.1:0-9018 GCA_041498155.1 Gemmatimonadota bacterium
AGCCCCGGCGTCATGCGCTCGTCACCACGACCACCTCGTCTGCGCCGTCCAGTTCCTCGATCCGCACGTCCACGCGCTCGCCCGGTCCCACCTTGGCCACCTTCCCAACGATGTCCGCCTGGATCGGGAGCTCCCGCCCACCGCGATCCACCAGCACGCAGAGCGAGATGCGGCGAGGGCGGCCGAAATCGGCCAGCTCGTCGAGCGCGGCCCGCACCGTCCGGCCCGTGTAAAGCACGTCGTCCACGATCACCACGTGCGCCCCCGTGAGATCCCCGGGCAGGCGCGTCTCGCCGATGACGGGCTTGGGTCCGACCAGCTCCAGGTCGTCGCGGTACAGGGTGATATCGATCGCGCCGCGGGGTACGCGCACGCCTTCCTCTTTCTCGATGATGCGGGCGAGCCGTTCGCCGAGCTCGACGCCGCGGCGCTGGATCCCGACCAGCACCAGACCATCGGTCCCGTGCGCCAGCTCGAGGATTTCCACCGCCATACGCTGAAGCGCCCGCGCGAGCGCGCGGGCGTCGAGGAGAGTCGTGCTCTTAATCTGGGCCCGGGCCATGTCCGGGGCTGGAAGCTAACCGGCCGAACACGGGGGTCAACGGCGGCTTTTCCGCGAGCATCGCCTGGACGTTCGCCAGCGCGAGTCCCGCCATCGCGCGTCGCGTCTCGGGCGTGGCGCTGCCGATGTGCGGCAGCAGCACGGCGCGCGGCGCCGCGAGCAGCCGTGGATGGATCGTCGGCTCGTCGGCGTACACGTCCAACCCCACCGCGCCCAACCGTCCCTCCTCCAGCGCCGCCGCCAGCGCTTCCTCCCGCACCAGGTCGCCCCGCGACGTGTTGACGATGATCGCCCCCGGTTTCATCTGCGCCAGCCGTTCGGCCGACACGACCCCCTTGAGCTCCGGCACGGCCGGGACGTGCAGCGACAGCACGTCGCTCTCCCGGAACAGCGCGCCCAGCTCCACCCGGACGGCGCCGGTTGCCGCCTCGAGCTCCGGCTTGGGGCTGCGGGTCGAGTAGATCAGCCGCATGCCGAACGCCACCGCCCGGCCGGCAACGGCCTGCCCGATGCGTCCGGCGCCCAGCAGGCCGAGGGTCCGGCCCCGCAGGTCCATCCCCAGGAGCTGCGTGGGGTGCCAGCCCGTCCACTGGCCGCTCTTCACCAGCGCCATACCGGCCTGCAGCCGGCGCGCACACGCCAGGATGAGCGCCCAGGTGAGGTCGGCGGTGGCCTCGGTGAGCACGTCGGGGGTGTTGGTGACCTTGACCCGCCGCAGCTCCGCCGCGACGACGTCGACGTTGTTGTAACCCACCGCGACGTTGGCGACGATCTTCAGATCCGGCAGGTTCTTGAGCTCGGTGCCGCCCACCCAGCGCGACAGCAGCGGGACGATCGCGACCCAGTCGCCGCGCGGCGTCGGGGCGTCGTGCGCCAGCCAGGTGACGTCGAGTCCCGCGAGCTGCTCCGGATCGAGCAGCGTCTCGAGCTCCGCGGCGACGAGAACCGGATGCCCGGGCACTAGGGCGCCGGCAGCCCCATATCCACGAGAATGCGCCAGCCGCCGTCGGACTGGCGGCGCCACACGACGAGGTATTTCCCGCTGTCCACCTGTGGCTGCCCGTCTTTGGGCGGGTAGGTGAACGTGTAGTGCCCGTATTCGACCGCCGTAGGCCCGTCGAGTAGCACCTGATCCGTCTGCACTACGGCATCGGTCGCGTGCGGATTCTGGTAGTACTGCACGAACAGCTCCTGGATCGCCGCCCGGCCTTTCCACGTCTTTCCGCTGCGCAAGCTCACTTCGGCCCCGCTGTCGGCGAAGATCCGCGCGATCGCCGCGGCGTCCCCGGCCTTGGTCGCCTCGGCCCAGGCCCGGTTCTGTGCATCGATCGCCTGGCGCACCGCGGCCATCGGATCCTGCGCGGCCACGGCCCCCGGAGCGGCGAGCGCCATGAACACTGATACCAGCCCTGTGAGGCTTCGCCTCATGCTCCCTCCTGCGATGGGATTCCCTTGCGCAGCAGCCCCCGGTCCACCTTCCCCAGGTGGGTGCGCGGCAACTCGTCCAGGAACACGACCGCCCGCGGGACCTTGTACCCCTCGAGCCGGGTGGCGGCGAACGCCCGCAGCTCGTCGGCGAGCCCGGTCCGCGACTCTGCGGCGACGACGAACGCATGCGGCTTGATGAGCCCACCCTCCCCGACGACCCCGACCACCGCGGCCTCGCGCACGGCGGGATGCTGCAGCAGGCAGCCTTCCACTTCCTGTGGCGAGAGCCACTTCCCCGAGACCTTGAGCATCTCGTCGGCGCGGCCGTGGTAGGTGACGTAGCCGTCGGCATCGCGCGCGATCAGGTCACCCGACACGTACCACTCGCCGCGAAACGCGTCCCGCGTCTTCTCCATCTGCTGCCAATAACCGATCGCGCGCGAGTTGCCCCGCACCCACAGCATCCCGACGTCGCCGGGCCCGAGCTCGCGCCCCGCATCGTCGCACACACGCACCTCGAAACCCGGCACGACCTGCCCCAGCGTTCCCGGCCGCACCGCGCCGGGACGGTTGCTGATGAAGATATGCCACATCTCCGCGGTGCCGAGCCCGTCCAGCAGCTCGCTCCCGAATGTGGCGATCCAGCGCTCGTACAGCTCGACCGGCAACGCCTCGCCCGCCGAGGTCGAGAACCGGAGCGACGAGAGATCCTGGCGCGCGGCGTCGGGATGACTCACCATCCGGTTGATCATCGTGGGCACGTTCACGAGGATCGTGGGTCGGTGCTGCGCGATCCGCGCGAACACCGCGTCCGGCGTGGCCGGGTCGGCAAACAGCACCGCGGTGGCGCCGACCGAGAACGGAAACAGCAGGTTCGCTCCCATCGCGTAGCCGAAGAACAGTTTGGGCACCGACAGCGTCACGTCGCTCTCGCGGTAGCCCAGCATCCCCTTGGCGTAGCATTCGGTGGTGTTGGCGTACGAGGTGTGGGTCTGCACCACCGCCTTGGGCCGTCCGGTCGTGCCCCCGGAGAAGAGCCAGATGGCGGCATCGTCGCGATGACTCGGGAACGTCTCCAGGGTGTCGGGCAACGCCGCGAGCCGGGCGAGCGTCCCGGGCTCGTCGGTCACCAGCACGTCCTGCAGCAGCGGCGCGGCGCGGCCCGCCGCCCGGAATGGACCGGCCGGAGCCCCGCTCGTCACGGCGACGCGCGCCCGCGTGTAGCCCAGGAAGTACTCGATCGCGGCGGCGTCGAGCTGCGGGTTGACCATCACGACGACCGCGCCAATCTTGAGGGTGCCAAAGAGCGCGGCGACGAAGTCCGGACCGTCGGGGAGGCCGAGCAGAACGCGTTGCTCCGGCTGCACCCCGGCCTCCTGCAGGAGGCAACCGAAGCGGTTCGCCCGCGCCTGAACCTCCGCGTAGGTGAGCGTACCCTGATCCGTCACGAGCGCCGTTCGCCCACCCCGCCCTTCGCGCACCCGCGCGTCGAGGAAGTAGTCGGCGATATTGAAGCGCTCCGGCGGCTCGAACACCATGGGGAGATGATGCGCTCCGTCGCGGCACCTGGTCAACCAGCCTGATGTCGGTGCGCGAGCTTGCCAACCTGACCTGGCAGGACGTCGGCAGCACCGACCGCGAGCGGGCGGTGACGATCCTGCCGATCGGCGCCGTAGAGGCCCACGGCCCGCACCTCCCGATCGGCACCGACGTCCTGATCGCCGAGGCGATGGCCCACACCGGCGCCGACAAGCTCTCGACCCGCGGGCTCGACGTGCTGCTGCTCCCGGTGTTGGCGTACACCGCCGCGCCGTTCGCGGCGGACTTCCCCGGCACGCTGTCGCCCGAACCCGAAGCGCTCACCCGACAGATCGTCGGCGTGGCCGAGAGTCTCGCCCGGCATGACTTCGAAGTATTCGCCATCGCCAACGCCCACCTCGATCCCACCCATCTCGGAGCGATCCACGCCGCGGTGACGGAGGTGCGCCAGGCGGGCAAGATCCGCGTCGTGTTCCCCGACGTCACCCAGAAGCCCTGGGCGATGCGGTTGACGGCCGAGTTCAAGAGCGGCGCCTGTCATGCGGGACGCTACGAGACGTCGCTCGTGATGGCGCTCCGCCCGGACCTGGTGCGCGAAGAAGTGCGCCGGCACCTGCCGCCCAACGCCCGCTCGCTGTCGACCGCCATCGCGGCCGGCCAGAAGAGCTTCGTGGAAGCGGGCGGCCCCCGCGCCTACTTCGGCTATCCCGCCGAGGCCACGCCCGAGGAAGGACGCTCGAGCCTCATCGCGCTGGGGGCGATCCTCGAGGAAGCGGTCATGATCGAATTCGCCCGGGGGACCGAATGAGTCTCGCGGGACGCGGTGCCGTGGTCACGGGCGGTGGGCGCGGCATCGGCGCCGCGGTCGCGCGGGCATTGGCCGGCGCGGGCGCCCGCGTCCTGATCGCGGCGCGCCACATCGACGAGGTGGATGCCGTCGCCGTCGAGCTGCGTCGCTCGGGACACGAAGCCTGGGCCGCGCATTGCGACGTGACGGACGCCGGCCAGATCGCGGCCCTGGCCCACGCGGCCCGCGAACGGCTCGGGACGGCGGATATCCTCGTGAACAACGCCGGTACCGCCTCGTCCGCCCCGGTGCAGCGCATCATGCTCGAAGAGTGGCAGCGCCTGGTCGCCGTGAACGCCACCGGGACGCTGCTCGCCACGCAGGCGTTCCTGCCGGGCATGCTGGAGCGCGGCTGGGGACGCATCGTGAACGTCGCGTCGATCGCTGGGCTCATGGGCGGTAAGTACATCGCCGCCTACAGCGCCGCCAAGCACGCGGTGATCGGCTTTACCCGCTCGGTCGCCGCCGAGCTCGCGGGCACCGGCGTTACGATGAACGCCGTCTGTCCCGGCTACGTCGACACCCCGATGACCGACGACTCGCTCGCGCGTATCATGGAGCGCACCAAGCAGACGCGGGAGGCCGCCCTCACAGCCGTGCTGGATCACTCGGGCCAGCCGCGGCTCGTCACCGCCGACGAGGTCGCCGCCACGGTGCTCGCCCTCGCGGGCGACACGGCGGCGACGCTCAACGGCCAGGCCATCGTGCTCGACGCCGGAGCGTTGCGAATATGAGTTTCGAGATCATCAATCCGGAGCCGCTCGGTCGGCCCAGCGGCTGGAACAACGGCCTGCTCGGACCCGTGGGGGGCCGCGTCCTGTTCGTGGCGGGACAAACGGCGCCCGACCTCCCGGGCCTCGTCGCCCAATGGGAGCGCGCGCTCGAGCGCGTGCTCGCCGTCGTCCAGGCGGCTCGTGGCACGCCACAGGATATCGGCCGCATGACCGTGTACGTGACCGACAAGACCGCGTATCTGGCCGGGCGGCCCGCCCTGGGGGCGGTGCACCGTCGTCTGATGGGAAGACACTACCCGGCGATGGCGCTGGTGGAGGTCAAGGCCCTGGTCGATCCGGGTGCGCTGGTGGAAATCGAAGCGACCGCCGTCATTCCCTGAACGCCTGAGGCCCCGAGACCCCGCATGCCGCTCGCACCGCAATCGTTCCGCTACGCCCTCGACCCGGCCACCGGGGTGGCGACGATTACGTTCAACCGCCCCGAGCGACTCAACGCCCTGACGTTTCAGGTCTACGAGGAGCTGCGCGACGCGTTCCGGACCCTCGACCAGGAGCCCGGGGTGCGGGCGGTGGTGATCACCGGGGCGGGCCGCGCGTTCTGCTCCGGCGGCGACGTCGAAGACATCATCGGCCGGCTGTTCGACCGGGACCCGCAGGGGCTGCTCGCCTTCACGCGCCTCACGTGCGATCTGATCCTCGCGATCCGGCGCTGTCGCCGCCCGGTGATCGCCGCGCTCAACGGCACCACGGCCGGGGCGGGCGCGGTGATCGCGGCGGCGTGCGATTTCCGCATCGCGGCCGAGGGGGCGAAGATCGCCTTCCTTTTTGTTCGGGTTGGCCTGTCGGGCGCGGACATGGGCGCGGCCTGGCTGCTGCCCCGGATCGTGGGGCTGGGCCGCGCCACGGAGCTGCTCATGACCGGCGATTTCATCGATGCCCAACGCGCGCACGAGATCGGTCTGTACCATCGCGTCGTCCCGACCGACGCCGTGATGACCGAGGCCCGCACGCTGGCCGAACGACTGGCCCGCGGCCCCTCCGCCGCGCTGGCCGTCACCAAGGATGCACTCAACCGCGAGGCGTCGATGGATCTCGGACCCGCGCTGGAGCTCGAGGCCCAGGTCCAGGCCGAGCTGATGCGGCACCCCAATTTCCGCGAATCCTACGACGCGTTCGTCGCCAAGCGCGAGCCGAAGTTCACGTGAGCCCGATCCCCGATACCGGGCCGGTGCGCGCGTTTCTCGACCCGCACCATCTGGACCTGGGCGCGCGCGTGGCCGCCTTCGCCGCCCGCGAGATCGCCCCGCTGCCGGAGCCGGCCGACGACGCCACCGCGCGACGCGTTGCCCGCGAGCTGCTCACCCTGCTGGGCCGCGCCGGCTGGTTCGCGCCCATCGCCGAGCAGCATCTGCGCTCCTGCTGTCTCGTGCGCGAGGCGCTCGCATCTGCGGCCCCGCTCGCCGATGCGGTGTTCGCCCTCCAGGCGCTCGGCACCCTGCCCATCATGCTCGCCGGCTCGGACGAGCAGAAGCACCGCTGGGTGCCCGCGGTGCTCGCCGGGGAGGCGATGGCGGCGTTCGCGATGACCGAGCCGGAGGCGGGCTCGGACGTGGCGGCTATCGCCACCACCGCGCGCCGCGACGGTGACACCTACGTGCTGGACGGGACGAAGACGCTCATCTCCAACGCCGGGATCGCCGATTTCTACGTGGTGTTCGCCTCCACCGACGCCACGCGCGGCAACAAGGGCCTCTCCGCGTTTCTCGTGCCGGCCGACACGGCGGGGCTGCGCTTCGTCCGCCCTTTGGTGCTCGCGGCGCCGCATCCGCTGGGGGAGATCGCGTTCACCGAATGCCGGGTGCCGGCCACCAGCCGTCTCGGCGCCGACGGCGACGGGTTCAAGCTCGGGCTCATGACGCTCGACCGGCTGCGGCCCACCGTGGGCGCCGCCGCCTGCGGGATGGGGGCGCGCGCCCTCAATGAGGCGCTCAGCCACGCCGCTTCGCGCCGTCAGTTCGGGCGGCCGCTCGCCGACCAGCAGCTCATTCAGGAGAAGCTCGCCCGCATGGCCACCGAGCTCACCGCCGCCCGGTTGCTCGTCTATCGCGCGGCGTGGGAAAAGGACCGCGGCGCCGAGCGCATCACCCTCGAGGCGGCGATGGCCAAGGCGTTCGCCACCGAAGCGGCGCAACGCGCCGTGGACGACGCGGTGCAGATCCTGGGCGGCCGGGGCGTCCTGGCCGATCACCCGGTCGACCGGTTGTATCGCTCGGTCCGCAGCCTGCGCATCTACGAGGGGACCACCGAGATCCAGCACCTCGTCATCGCGGGGCAGCTGCTCAAGTGAGAGTCGTCTCCATCGGCGGCGGCCCCGCGGGACTCTACACCGCGATTCTCCTGAAGAAGGCGAACCCCGCGCACGACGTGCTCGTGGTCGAGCGCAACCGCCTCGATGACACCTTCGGGTTCGGGGTCGTGTTTTCCGAAGCCACCCAGGAGAACCTCCAGCAGGCCGATCCCGAGACGTTCGATGCGATGGCGCGCCAGTCGGCCCGCTGGGACGACATCGAGATCCACTACAAGGGCGAACGGCTGCGCTCCACCGGTCATGGGTTCTCCGGACTCTCGCGGCGCGCCATGCTCGAGATCCTGGCGCGCCGGGCCACCGACCTGGGCGTACGCATCGAGATCGGGACCGAAGTCACCGACCCGACCCCCTACCTCGACGCCGATCTGGTGCTCGCCGCCGACGGCGCGCACAGCCTGGTGCGCGAGCGGTTCGCCGACACGTTCCGTCCCACCGTCGACTGGCGGCCCAATCGGTTCGTGTGGCTCGGCACGACGCGCCCCTTCCCCGCCTTCACCTTCTACTTCAAGGCCGACCGGCACGGCCTGTGGCGGGTCCACGCCTACCAGTACGAGCGGGGGGCGTCGACCTTTATCGTCGAGGCGCGGGAGGAGACCTGGCGCGCGGCGTGCCTCGACCGCGCCACCGAGCACGAAACGATCGCCTTCTGCGAGGAGCTCTTCGCCGAAGAGCTGCAGGGACACAAGCTGCAGCAGAACCGCTCCATCTGGCGCAGCTTCGGCACGGTGCGCAACGAGCGCTGGCACCACGACAACGTCGTCCTGGTGGGCGACTCGGCCCACACCGCGCATTTCTCGGTCGGCTCGGGGACGAAGCTCGCGATGGAAGACGCGATCGTCCTGGTGCGCGCGCTCGGGAGCCACCCCGACATTGCGACCGCCCTCACCGCATACGAAACCGAGCGGCGTCCGCTGGTGGAGAGCCTGCAACGCGCCGCGCAGGTGAGCCTCGAGTACTTCGAGAACACCGAGCGCTACATGGACCTGGCGCCGGTCCAGTTCGGCTTCAACCTGCTCACCCGCTCGCTGCGCATCACGCACGACAACCTCAAGGTCCGCGACCCGCAATTCGTCGCCGGCGTGGACCGCTGGTTCGCGGGCGAAGCGACCCGCCAGGCGCGCGTGACGCTCCCCCCCGATCCCGTTCCGCCCCCGCTGTTCACACCGTTCCGGCTGCGGGAGCTGGTGCTCGAGAACCGCTCCGTGGTCTCCCCGATGTGCCAGTACTCGGCCGACGACGGCACACCCAACGACTGGCATCTGGTCCACCTGGGGGCCCGCGCCCTGGGCGGCGCGGCCCTCGTATTCACCGAGATGACCGACGTCACCGCCGAGGGACGCATCTCTCCCGGGTGTACCGGGATGTACGCGCCGCAGCATGTCGCGGCGTGGCGGCGCATCGTGGACTTCGTGCACCGCCACTCCCGGGCGAAGATCGGCCTGCAGCTGGGTCACGCGGGTCGCAAGGCCGCGACCAGGCTGATGTGGGACGGTGACAATCAGCCGCTCGAATCGGGCGCCTGGCCGATCATGGCGGCGTC
>JBGQHV010000140.1:0-8991 GCA_041498155.1 Gemmatimonadota bacterium
CGGGTTGTGCTTGATGATGTGCAGGGCCAGGAGACCGTGCACCGATGCCCAGCACATCTGCGCCAGCTCTTCGGGATCGGTGTACTCGGGGCGCAGGCGGCCGCTCGCGATCGCGTCGACCCAGGCGTCACGCAGAAACGCGTAGGCATCCTGGCCGGGGTCGCCGCGGACGATGTCCTTGACCTGCATCACCGGTTGCCTCGTCATGAACATCAGCTGGTACTGCATCGGATGCTCGAGCGCGAAGTCCACGTAGGCGCCGCCGATCTGACGCAGACGCTCGATCGGATCCTCGATTCGGCCGATGCGCTGGAACGCCGCCGCCAGGGAACGGAAATCGGCCGTGCAAAGCTCGGTGAGAAGCTCCTCTTTATCCCGGAAGTAGTGATAGATGGCCGTGGCGGTGTACTCGATCCGCTGCGCGATGGCTCGCATCGTCGTCGCCTCGTATCCCTGTTGCACGAACATCTCCCGTGCGGCCTCGAGAATCCGGCGACGGGTGTCCCCCCGCTCTCGTTCACGGCGCTCCTTGCTCCCCACAACTACCTCCGACTTATATCTGATACACCATCTAACGCAGTTATGTTTCCTGCGCAAGCCCCCCCTTCGATCCCCTAGTCTCGACCCCGCAGCTGGACCCCCGGTAGGTATCCGATGAAACCCAGGACCAGGAACCCGTACAGCAGCCGGCTGTCGAACGTCGCAGCGAACGCGCCCGCCCCGATGGCGAACGCCCACATTGCAAGCTCTCCGATGAACGCCTGACGCCACTGGGGGCGCGCGCCGCTCGCCGGGACACGGGGGGAGAGCGCCGGCCACAACCGCGGCACCCGCGCGCGATACGCATCGAACGCACTCCCCTGCGTCTGCGACAGTGCCGCCTCTTCACGCCCGATCAACCGCAGCACAAAGATGAGCAGGCCACCGACGATCACCAGGAACCCCAACCGACTCGCCATCAGACCAAAGCACACCGCCAACAACAGCGTTCCAAGATAGAGCGGATTGCGGAGATGGCGGTACGGACCGTCCGCTACGAGGCGGTCGGCATGCAGCGCGTGGTCCTTGACGACTTCGGTGTGCAGGTACGCACTGGCCCAGGTGCGCACCGCAGCGGCCAGGGCGGCGAGCAACGCGCCCGCCCCCAGCACCAGGTGCACGCCGGTCTCGCTGCCGCGGACCAGCGCGCTGGCTGCGTTCTGATGATCGAGAAAGGAACAGCTGAAGCCGACAAAGAAGAGGGCGGCGATCACCCAGAATCGGTTGCGGAATTCGAAGTCGGTGGCTCGCATGGGCGGAGACTACGCACCGGACATTGCGGGGTTTCGCCCGTGGGAGGCGGCCGCGGTGAGCTCGATCAGCGTGATCTCGGAAGGCGCCCCGAGCCGCAGCGGTGGACCCCAGTAGCCCGTCCCTCGGCTCACGTACAACCACATCGCTTCGAGACGGTGCAGTCCCGACACGAACGGCTGGAATAGCCGGACCAACAGATTGAACGGGAAGAACTGACCGCCGTGAGTATGGCCGGAGAGCTGGAGATCGAACCCCGCGTCGCGGGCCGCATAGGCGCTGCGCGGTTGGTGCGCCAGCAACACGCGCACGTCGCTGTCGGGAGCGCCGGCGACGGCCGCCACGGGGTCCGGGCCGGCGCTGAGATCCGTCACCCCGGCGAGCAGCAGGCGGCCGTTGCCGCGGACCAGCAGCCGGTGCTCGTTGGAGAGCACCGAGAGACCGAGCCGCTCCAGCTCGCGCGTCCAGCCCCGCGGATCCCAGTAGTACTCGTGGTTCCCGGTCACGAAGAAGCTGCCGAGCGGCGCCCGCAGCCGCGCGAGCGGCGCGACGTGGTCGCGCAGCTCCGGCACGAAGCCGTCGGCCACGTCCCCGGTCACCGCCACGAGATCAGGTGCCAACGCGTTGGTGGCGTCCACCACCCACTCGACGAAGCGCCGCCGGATCGTCGGTCCGACGTGCAGGTCCGAGAGCTGCACGATGCGCAGGCCCGCAAGATCGGCCGGCAGATCCGTGATCGGGATCGTGACGCGCACGACCCGGGGACGGCGTGCCTGCACCAGACCCACGATCGTCAGCAGCACCGCACCGGCCAGAATTACCGGGCTCGCCTGGCGCAATCGCAGCAGATCCGCCAGCGCGAATCCGACGATGAGCAGCGACGACAACCCCATCGCCACGTAGCCGGCCCACTCCAGGGCGCGCTTGCCCGGCAGCCGCGTGCGACCCGCCACGAACCCGGCGAACGGCAGCCACGCGAGCAACAGGACCGCACCCCAACCGAGGGCGGCGCCGGCGCCGGGCATCCCGGGCGTGCCCAGGAAATGGCGGCCGACGTAGACGTGCAGCAGCGTCCAGAGGCCGCCGATCACGAGCAGGCGGGGCACGAAGCGTTGCAGCGCGCTCACGCGGCCAATCCCTTCACGATCTGCAGCGCTTCCGCCACGTGGCGGGTGGGATGCAGTCGAGAGGAGAAGACATGCCGCACGATGCCCTGCCGGTCGATGACATAGGTGACGCGGCCGTCGAGCAGGCCCAGCACCTTGCCGACGCCATACAGCTTGCGCACGGTCCCGTCCGCATCGGTCAGCAGCACGAACGGCAGCCGGTGATGCGACGCGAACGCCTGGTGCGAATCGGCCGCGTCGCCGCTCACCCCGACCACCTCCGCGCCCGCCTCACTGAACACCTCGTACTGATCGCGAAACGCGCAGGCCTCGGCGGTGCACCCCGGTGTCTCGTCTTTGGGATAGAAGTACAGCACCACCGCCCGCGCGCGAACGGCGTCGGACAGCCGAAACGGCTTCCCGTCGGCGCGCGGCAGCGAAAAGTCGGGCGCGCGGTCCCCCACCGCGGGCGTCGCGCCCATCAGTGCGCCATCCCGCTTCCCCCCGGCGCTTTGCTCTTATGCATCAGGAGCAGCAGCGGGAGCGAGATGAGAAACGCGGCGCCGAACAGCAGGAAGAGCTGGTCGAACGACAGCATCAGCGCCTGGCGTTGCACCATGCCGTTGAGGATCGCCACCGCCTTGGTGGCGATGAGGTTCGCCGGAACGCCCTGTGCCGCGAGGCCGTGCTCAAGCATCGCCAGCCGCTCCTGGGTCGCCGTGGAGTAGATAGTCACGTCCGCGACGAGGTCGGCGCGGTGAATGCTGGCAAACCGCGTCACGAGCGTCGCCGACAAGGCGATGCCCACACTGCCGCCCAGCTGGCGCATCAGGTTGAACAGCCCGGTGCCATTGGGGATCCGGCTCATCGGGAGATCGGCGAGGGCGAGGTTCGTGAGCGGCACGAAGATCAGCCCCAGGCCCACCCCGCGGAGAATCAGCGGCCAGAAGAAGTCCGGCATGCCGCTGTCGGTCGTGAAGTGGGCATGCTTCCACATCGAGAGCCCGAACAGCCCCACGCCGACGAGGATCGAAAAGCGGCCGTCGAACTTCCCCTGCTGCCGTCCCATGACCCCCATCGTAAACGCGCTCGCCAGCGCGCCGGGCAAGATCACGAAGCCCGTCTGCTTGGCGCTGAACCCCTGCAGGTTCTGGAGATACACGGGGAGCACGAAGACCGTCGCGTACAGACAGAGCCCCAACACGGCCGCGAACAACACGCCGACCGCGAGCTGCCGGCTCTTGAGAATGCGCAGGTCCACCACCGGATCCTTGGTGCGCAGCTCGTGCCACACGAACGCGATGAGGGAGGAGGCGCTCACCAGCGCCAGCGCGGTCACGCCCTTGGATTCGAACCAGTCGAGCCGCTCGCCTCGCTCGAGCATCGTCTGCAACGCCCCGATGCCCGTCGCCAGCAGCAGCAGTCCCACGTAATCCACCCCCCCGGCTTTCGTCTGGTGCCGGGAGTCCTGGATGAACGACAGCGTGAGGGCGAGGGCCAGGATGCCGAACGGGATGTTGATGTAGAAGATCCACGGCCAGCCCGCGGCGTCGGTGATGTAGCCGCCCAGCGTGGGCCCGAGCGTCGGGCCGACCATCACGCCCACGCCGAAGATCGCCATCGCCGTGCCGTACTCCTCCCGCGGGAACTCCTCGTACAGGATCGCCTGCGAGGTGGACAGGAGCGCGCCGCCGCCCAGCCCCTGGATGATGCGCCAGAAGACCAGCTCCGCGAGCGTGTGCGAGTTGCCGCACAGGAACGAGGCGACCGTGAATACCGCGATCGACGTGGCGAAATAGCGCTGCCGGCCGAAGTACGCGGAGAGCCATCCCGTGATCGGCAGAATGATCACGTTGGCGACGATATAGCCGGTCGAAACCCACGCGATCTGGTCGAGCGTCGCCCCCAGCGATCCCATCATGTGGGGGATCGCGACGTTGACGATGCTCGTGTCGAGCAGCTCGAGCACCGACGCGAGCGACACGGTGATCGCGATGATGTAGCGGTAGCGATACCGGTCCGCCCCGGCGGCGGAGAGCGCGGGCAGTGTGCTCGCCGTCACGGCCGCGTCACTTCGTCGTGATGGTGACGTTCACGCTCATCCCGGGCCGCAGCGGATGGGCCGGGTCGGGCGGGCCGTCGCGGCGAACCCGCACGGGAAGGCGCTGCACCACCTTGGTGAAGTTCCCGGTGGCGTTGTCCGGCGGCAGCAGGGAGAAGCGCGCGCCGGTGGCCGGAGAGAGGCTCTCGACGTGCCCGCGGAAATGGATGCCGGGGTAGGCGTCGACGGTGAAATCGACGGCATCGCCGGGCGTCACATCCTCGATCTGCGTCTCCTTGAGGTTCGCGGTGACCCACACGTCCTCCAACGGCACCACGCTGAACAGCGGCTGCCCGGGCTGCACCAGCTGGCCCACCTCGACGTTCTTCTTGCTCACGAGGCCGCCCTGCGCCGCGATGATCCGCGTGTAGGACAGCTGGAGCGCCGCCTGGTCGCGGGACGCGCGGGCCGAAGCCACGCGGGCGTCCGCCCCGAGCAGCGCCGCCTGCGCCGCGGACAGGGCCGCGTCGGTCGCGCGCACGGCAGTCTGCGCGGCGTCGAGCTGCTGGCGACTCACGATGCCCTGTGCCGCCAACGGGGTCAGCCGGTCGAGATCCGCGTGGGCCTTCTCGGCGTTCGCCTCGGCCTGCCGCACGGCCGCGTCCGCCTGCCCCACCCGCTGGCGCGAGCTGACCGTGGCCAGCGCGACCGAAAGGTCGGCTTCGGCCTGCTGCAGCTTGGCGCGGAAGTCGCGATCGTCCAGGATGACGAGCGTGTCGCCCGCGCGGACCGGCTGGTTCTCCTCCACCTGCACCGCCGTCACGAACCCGCCGACCTTGGGCAGCACGGGCAGGATGTGCCCGTCCACCTGCGCGTTGTCCGTGCCCTCGTGCGAGCGCGCCCAGATCAGCTTGCGCACCCCACCAGCGATCAGCGCGAGCAACACGATGCCGAGCACGGCGAACACGATCTTGCGCCGCCCGCCGGGCGCGGCCGGTCGCCGTTCTTCGATCGCCGCCGGTGCAGGCGCCGGCCGTGAGGCGCGCTCTTGCTGTACGTCAGGTTCCATCGTGGTAGCCATGATCGTCTCTTTTCGTCGTCGGAGTTAGTGCAGCAGCCGGGCGACCCCGGCCGCGCGGGCCAGTGCCACGCGCGCCGTAGCGGCCGCGAACCGCGCATCGATGTCGGTATCCCGGGCCCGCACCAGCGAGGACTGCGCCTGGATCACCTCGATGTTGCCGGCCACTCCTGCCTTGAACCGCTCCCGAGCCTGGTCCAGTTCCGCCTGGGCGAGCGCCAACCGCTCACGCGCGATCATCTGCTGCTCCCCGGCGGACGCCAGGTCGAGCCGGGCCGCGTCCACATCTGCTGCGATCTGCCGCCGCAGCTCCTCGTTGCGCAGGTCCGTACCCCGCACCACCGCGTCCTGCTCGGCCCGCCGGCCCTCGCGGCGGAACCCGTCCAGGATCGGGACCGTGACCTGCAACGCGATCTGCCGGGTCCCGACGCCGTTGAGCGGCGTCAGGCCGCTGGTCCCATAGCTTGCGGAGAGGTCGAGCCGCGGCAGCCGCTCCGCTGAAATCGCGCTTGCGGCTTGTTGCGCCGCGCGCCCCCGCGCCAGCCCCGCTGCCAGGTCGGGCCGCTGGACCAGCGCCACGGCGACCAGCGAATCTCGCCCGTCGGGCAGGTCGATCTGAACCAGCGCGACGGCCAGCGTGTCGGTCAGGTCGAGCGGCGTGTCGGAGGACAGCCCCAGGCTGCGGGCCAGATCGATCCGGCTGCGCCGCTGCTCGTTGCGGGCGACGAGCAGCGCACCCTCCGCCGCCACCAGCTGCGTCTGCGCGCGTGTGACGTCGATCTGCGTGCCGACCTCCGCGTCCTTCTGCGCCTGAGCCAGCCGCACCAGCTCGGCGGCGAGCGCAGAGTCCGCCGTCCGGGCGGCCGCCACGGCGTCGGCGCGGGCCGCCCGCAGGTAGGCCAGACCGGTCAGCTGAACGGAGGCTTCGATCGCCTGCGCGCTGTCGGCTTCGACGCCGGCGAGCTGGGTGCGCGCCGTGTGCACCCGCGCGCGTCCGGCGTAGTCGAACAGGGTCTGGGACAGGTGCAGGCGGCCGTCATACAGGTCGAACGGGCCGAGCACCCGCGGCAGCGTCAGCCCGGGGAATTTGAACCCGAATGCCTGCGGGTTGAGTGTCTGGCTGACCCAGCTGCCGGTCGCCGAAAAGTCCGGCAGCAGTGACGCGCGAGTCTGCCGTACGCGGGCCCGGGCCTGGTCGACCTGGAACCCGGCCAAGGTCACGGCCGGCGCGGCGCCGGCCGCGCGTGTGACCGCGTCGGCGAACGAGAGCCGGAGCGGGGACGTGGCGGCGGGGGTTTGCCCGGCCGCCGAAGCGAACGCGACGCACAGCGCCGCGACGGTGAGCGAGAGCGATCTACGCATTGGCGATGCCATGGAGGTACAGGTCGATGTGGGTGTCGAGGTATTTGCGCACGTCGAAGCCGTCCGGCATGCAGTGGGCGAAGGCGCGCTGCGCGACGGTGGCGTGCATCAATGGGGACAAGGCGAGCTTGGCGGCGACCCGCACGTCCACGCGGCGGAACTCGCCGCTCTTGATGCCGCGCTCGATCACGCCGCCCAGCAGGCGGTGGCCGCGGGTCACGACCTCTTCGTAGTAGAAGCGCGCCAGCTGGGGGAAATTGCCCGCTTCGGCCATCATGAGCTTGGGGATGCCGCCGAGCGCCGTGTCGTACACGAGACGCCAGTACTCCCGCACCAGCCGCTCCAGCAGCTCGCGCGCGCTGCCGGTGAACGACGCGGCGGTGGACTCGCCCTGGGCGATCACGGGCACGATGGTCTCGCGCACGACCGCCTTGAACAGGGCGTCCTTGTTCTTGAAGTACAGGTACAGTGTGCCCTTCGTGATCCCGGCGCGGCGGGCGACGTCCTCGAGCCGGGTCGCGGCGAAGCCGCGCTCCACGAATTGCTCGAGCGCCGCGGCCACGATTTCTTCCGGCCGGGCCTCTTTACGGCGTTGCCAGCGCGGCTTGGCGCGGCGGGGACGTCGGGTAGCGGATTGTGGCATGGGCCAACACCTCTCGGTTACTTACTGAATGGTCAGTAAGTAATCGGCGGCCGGAAATTCCGCAAGGGATCTTCACGCTGGCTTTGCAAGGAAACGGTGGAGGCCGGCCCCCCGGCTACAGCGCCTTCTCGAACCAGTGATGGGCGTAGGGCTCGGCGTTGAACGGCGCCACGTCGCGGAAACCGGCGCTGCGATAGAGCGATTGGGCCTCGGTGAGCGTCTTGTTGGTCTCGAGCCGGAGCAGCGGGAGCCTGCGCTCCCGGGCAAGATCTTCGAGCCGCAGCAGGATCCGCCTCCCGAGACCCAGACCACGAGCCGTGGTCGCCACCCACATGCGCTTGATCTCCCCATGGTCCGCATGGCACTTCAGCGCGCCGCACCCGACCGGCTCGCCGTTCAGCGTGGCCAGGACGAAGTAGCCGTGCGGGGGGGTGAGCTCCCCGGTCGCCGCGGAAATGCTGCGCGCCGGATCGAAGCCCGCTTCGAAGCGCGCCGCCAGCTCCTCGAAGTAGCATGCGAGGCAATAGCGGGCGCCGGGACTGTCCGGGTGCACCACTTCCAAGTGGACGGCGCTGCCGCGCAGCAGGCGCTCGACGGCCCCCATGGCGGCGAGGAGGTCGGCGCGCTGGGGCTCTGGGAGGCGCTGGAGCAGCGATGCGGCGGACTCGTCCGAGAGGCGATTCAACACCGCCAGCTCTTTGCGACCGGCCGGCGTGAGCGTCACGAAGCGCACGCGGGCGTCACCGGGCGATGCGGTAGTACGGATCAGCCCCGCAGCCTCCAACCCCCGCAGCAGGCGGCTGGTGTACCCCGAGTCGAGGTCCAACCGCGCGCGCAGCTGCCGAATCTCGATGCCCTCGGGGCCGATCTCGAACAGGAGGCGGCAGGCGCCGAGCGAGCGATCGCGCCCGAGAAAGCCCCCCTCCAGGGCGCCGACCTGGAGTGTCACGGCGCGATTGAAGCTCCTCACCCGAGCGATGCCGTCCATATCTCTGACAATAGTCAGAGATATGGCGGACGGCAACTACTTCGCCAGCGCCAGCTCCCCGGCGTCCATGACGCTGTCCGACACGCTGCGGTTCTCGAGCACCTGAGCGTCCCCGATCACCGAGCGTTTCACCTGGGCGTGCAGCAGGCGGACGTCCCTGCCCAGCAGGGAATGCTCGACCGTGCTCCCCTCGATGCGGCTGCCGGCCTCGATCGTCACGTTGGGACCGATCGTGCAGTCCCGCAGCGTCACGCCTGCCTCGATGCGGACCGGCTCGCGGATCACGACGCCCGGCGCCGGGGCCGGGGCGAGCCCGCGGCCGTTCCGGAGCAGGTGCTCGTTGGTCTCGAGCAGGGTGTCGACTTTGCCGCAGTCGTACCAGCCGCCCACATTCGCGGTCAGCAGGCGCCGTCCCCGGTCCACCATGTACTGGAACGCGTCGGTGAGGTAGAACTCCCCCCCCTTCCCCGGAGCCTGTCCCAG
>JBGQHV010000141.1:0-8924 GCA_041498155.1 Gemmatimonadota bacterium
ACCATTTCCGTGCAGCGAGCGAGATCGCCGTTGGCGCACGCGCGCTGCTGAATGGTCGAGCGGTCCACCGGGCCCCGCAGTCCTTCCGACAGGGCGACGAGCAAGTCACCAATCGAGAGGGTCATTCTCCCGGTCGTGTCGTGGATGTACTCGACGGGCAATTCGTCGATCGGCGGCCGGCCCCGCTGCCAGTTCGATTCCTGGGCCGAGAAGAAGTTCTGCGCTCGAAGCCAAGGCTCGATGTTCGGCCCGGCCAGCCCGAACGCGGCATAGAACGAGCACAAGCCAACGACCTGCCGCATCCCCTCCCGGTTCTCCCCGCGAGACTGTTTTCCGGCAGCGGCGACGCTGGCGAACCTGAACACATCCACGTAGCGCAGCACGAGACAGGTATGGCCGTCCGTCGCAGTCGGCGTGAAATACCACACGCCGCCGGGGTCGTTCAGTCCGCGCCGCGTCGAGTCGGCGATCACCACGACTCGCACGGCCACCTCGGCGGACAGGGGCTGGAGCTCCCCCAAGATCGATTCGAACGCGTCGGACAACGCCTGTTGCGCGGCCAACGGCAATCGGCCCTGGAAAGTGATCGACGGGCCACGAGTGGGGGCCGCTCGCAACACCGCGTCGCGTTGCTGGAGCGCACCGAGGGCGCGCGAGGCGCGGGTGAGGTTCCGGTCCGCCCGATCGATAATCTGGCGACTGAGGGTCACCGGGGTCGGCTCTCCGAGCCGGGTTCCGGACCGAGGCGTGGGCCAGGCGGCCACCACCAGTGTGGCACCGCCCAGGACGAATAGCGTCCCCCACTGGCGTGTCGTCAGCGCCATCGGGAGCTCCGCATCGACAGAACCGCGAGGAGGAGACACCAGCCGACGGCGACCCACGCGCTGCCTGGTGACACCGCTACGGGAAGCGGTTGGGCGGAGAGGACCCGAGTGCGCCAGGCCGCGAAGACGCTGTCGGCTGGTATTGCGGCGGCGGCCGCCAGTCGTTCATCGATCGGCTGGCCCCGTGTGGCGAGCAATCGGTCGTACGCTCCGGTTCCGCCGTGCTGCAGGACGATATCGAGGAGCGCGAGCCGGGCTGCTCCTCCCAAAGGCATCGAAATCAGACCGGTGCCATGGCCGACCAGCACCTGCCGGCAGGCCGCGTCTTGCCCCCGGAGGCACAGGGCGGTGACGTCGCTCAGTTCTGTAGGAAGCCAGGTGGCGACCATGCGGCGGCGGTCGGAGGCGTCGTACCAGCGGTCGGTGGGATCGTCCCGGCCGTCGACGCCGAGGGCGAGCCTGCAGGAGGGGAGATCCCCCCTTCGGCAGTCCTGAACCCGGTGCCAGGGGGAAATCGTGAGCTCCAAATAGAGCGGTCCATAGAATCCGGAATCGGGCAACATCGGGAGAAGTTCTCCGCCGACCCAGTGTGCCAGACCGGAGTCCATTCCTTGCTGGATCTGCGTCGCGAGGGCCTGCCGCAGGCTGATGGCCACGTCTCCCGGGCGCGCGCTTGCGGACGCAAGGATCTCAATCGACCGGGGTTGGGGCGGCACGGGGCCCTCCGGGGCGTCGAGGGCCTGCAAGACGAATGCGGTGTTCCCGAGGTCCGCGATCGCCCGACCGTAGGTGCGCTCGATCGCGGGCCACGTGCTGTCGAGCGCCGCGGTTGCTACCGGCTCCAGTGACGGCGCGATGACCAGGTTGAGCGGCCCGCGGCGCAGCGTATCGAGGACCATCCCGCGTGTGCGGACCTCGGCCGCGGCTTGGAGCGTCTCGTGGACCCTGCGGGCGGTCCGCTGCAGGTCCTCCACGCGGCGGCGGAACTCGGCGGTCGCCTGGGCGTGCGCACCGCCCGCCAGGCCGGCGCTACTCAGGATGAGAAGAGCCAGGACGCTCCGCCGCTCAGACATCGAACAGCGACCATCGCCCCACGAAGATCTCGAGCGGTCCCGGCCAGATGTAGATCTGGTAGAGAATCGTCTCGAGGATCTGGAGCTTGAGATCGAACAGCCCGATGGCGATCTGCGCGACCACGAGCACGCCGATCGCGGCCAGGACATAGCCGGCGGTGCGGCTCGTTCCAGCGGAGACGGCGAAGAACAACGTGAGGGCGATGAACGCCGCGAGGGCGAACCGCAGCGCGAGGGTTGTCGGATAAGCGTGGAGTCCGGGGGGGAGGGTGGTCACGGTTGCGGCGATGAGCGCCCCGAGCCACATCGCGATTGCCGGAACCACGAGCAGCAGCGCCGCGGCGCCCAGCCGCAACAACACGTAGTGCCACCGGGGGAGGGGGAGCGAGAGCGCGTAGACGTGCCGACCGCGGTGATCGGCGGCCCACGCCGCGGCGGCCAGGATCAAGCCGACCGTGGCGGCCAGCAAGGGATAGAACGCTCCCAAGGCGTCGAGACTCTGGAGGAGGCCCTGCGTGTTCCAATACTCGGCGTCCGGGGCCATTTGCCGAGCGGAGACCAGGGGCAAGGCAAACGCGGCCAGGGCGAGAATCAGCAACGGTAGTCGCGTCCACTTCCATTGCGTGTACAACACGGCCTTGAACACGATTCGGCTCCTAGCTGCGGGGGACGCGAAAGGTGCGCAGCAGCTCGACGAACCCTTCCTCGAGGTCCAGGTCCACGACATCGCGCAGGGTCGCTCCGACACCTTCGAAGTATTGGGTCATCGGCGCCTGCCAGCCGCGCACGACCCACGTCTCGACACCGCTCCCCCCGGCCTCCCGCGACAACAATACGAACGGCGTATCCCCCACGGGGGTGGGAGCATTGGCGACGCGCAGGCGTTTGATCCCGCTCTTGAAGCTGTGCATCGGTAGCTCGGCGACGAGGTGACCTCGGTCCATCACGCCGACCCAATCGCAGATGCGCTCCAGCTCGTGCACCAGATGGCTGGAGATAAATACGGTCGCGTTCTGCTGCGACACATATTCGAGCAGGGCAGTGAGTACGTCGCGCCGCACCACGGGATCGAGGCCGTCGGTCGGCTCATCGAGCACGAGGAGCTCGGGTCGCTGCGCGAGGGCGAGCAGAACTTCGAGCTTGCCCATTTCTCCTTTGGAGATCCGGCCGAGCAGGCTGGCTCGATCGAGGTGGAAGCCGCCCAACAACTCATCGGCCCACTTCCAGTCCCACGTCGTGTAGAACGCGGCGTGATACCGCAGCGTTTCGTCGACGGTGAGCGACGGATAGAGATGCGGCTGCTCGGGCACATACCCGGTGCGCGACAGCACGCGCGGGGATTCGCGTGGCATGTCCCCACCCAGCACCGTGATGCGCCCGGATCGAGGACGGAGCAATCCGAGCATCAGCCGGATAGTCGTAGTCTTGCCCGCCCCATTGGGGCCTAGGAACCCGTACATCGAACCGGTCGGGACGTTGAGCGCGAGGTCGCGAATCTCGAAATGCTTTCCCGCGCGGTAGCACAGGTCGCGGATTTCGACGGTGTGACTCATACGACCCGCACCTCCATCTCCTTGGCGATCGCGGCGATGAGCTCGTCGGTGGAAACGCCGAGGCGACCGGCATCCGCCACCATGCGCCGCACCAGCGCCACTGCTTGATGCGCACGCTCGCTGGCGCGCCGTTCGTCTTGCACGTCGCGCACGTACGTGCCGGCCCCCTGGCGCATTTCCACGAAACCCTCCGTTTCGAGGTCGCGATAGGCTTGCACCACGGTGGCCGGGTTGACTCGTAACCGGGCGGCCAGCGCGCGCACCGAGGGCAGTACCTCGCCGGGGCGCAATTCAGCCGCCGCCACCGCCAGGCGGAGCCGGGAGGCGATCTGGGCGTAGAGCGGCGTCGGGCTGCGTGGGTCGATGTGGTCAAACACGTGAGTTTGCCGACTGTATCATTGTAGCGATACAGTATTACATTTGGTTCTTGTGCGCAAGTATTGCCCTATCTCTCTGTCGCGCAGTCATTTGCGCACCAGACACTGGATCGGATAGGTTCATCCGCACATGCACGTGCTCGTGTCGGGGGCGGGAGGATTGATCGGGCGCAGCCTCGTGCCGGCGCTCCGGGGAGCGGGGCATCAGGTGTCGCGCCTGGTGCGCGGCGCGGTCGGCACGCGCCCCGGCGACATCGCCTGGTCGCCGGAGCGCGGCAGCCTCGACGCGGCCACGCTGGAGGGCGTGGATGGGGTCGTGCATCTGGCCGGCGAGCCCATCCTGGGCCGTTGGACGGCAGCCAAGCGCGCGCGCATCCGCGACAGCCGCGTCGCCGGGACCGCCCTGCTCGCGCGAACCGTCGCTGGACTCGCTCGCCAGCCGCGTGTGATGGTCTGTGCGTCGGCGAGCGGGTACTACGGCGATCGCGGTGACGAGCTGCTGACAGAGGAGAGCGCACCGGGGTCCGGCTTCCTGGCCGATGTGTGTCGCGAATGGGAGGCGGCCGCCCTCCCCGCGCGGGCTGCCGGCATCCGCGTCGTCTGCGTCCGAACCGGCCTCGCCCTGTCGCGGAGTGGCGGGTTGCTGGGCACGCTGCTGCTGCCGTTTCGTCTCGGTCTGGGTGGGCCGATCGGCCGGGGTACGCGGTACTGGAGCTGGATCGCGATCGACGATCTGGTCGAGGTATTCCGGTTCGCCCTCGAGTCGCACAACCTCTCGGGTGCGGTGAACGCGGTCGCGCCGCATCCGCTCACCAACGGGGAATTCGCCCGCGCGCTGGGGCGCGTCCTCTCCCGGCCCGCGTTGCTGCCGGTTCCCCCCGCTGCATTGCGCCTGGTGTTCGGACGGGAGGCGGCGAACGAAGCCATGCTGGCCAGCGCGCGACTCGTCCCGGCGCGGCTGCTGGGCGCGGGCTTCAGATTTCGCTTCCCGGATCTCGAGGGGGCTCTACGACACGTCATACACGCAGACCGGTGACCGATAGCCGATAGCCGATAGCCGATAGCCACTCACCCTGAGGCCTCATGTCACAACGTCAGAACATTTCCAGCGGTACGCCGTGGGAGCCGATCGTCGGATATTCGCGGGCCGTGCGCGTCGGCAACGTCGTGCACGTGGCGGGGACGACGGCCACCAATGAGCAGGGGCAGCTGGTCGGTATCGGGGATCCGTACCTACAGGCGGTGCAGGCGCTGCGCAACATCGAGCAGGCGCTGGTCCGCGCGGGCGCGGCACTCGGGGACGTGGTGCGGACGCGTACCTACGTGACCGATATCGCCCGCTGGAAAGAGGTCGGCAAGGCGCACGGCGAAGTCTTCGGCGCGATCCGGCCCGCCACGACGATGGTCCAGGTGAGCGGCCTCGTGGATCCCGCCATGATGGTGGAGATCGAGGCCGAGGCGATCGTCGGCTAGGCCATGCCACCGATCACGCGTTGGTTCGTCAAGCTCGCCCTGGTGTACTTCGTCGCGGCGCTCACGGGGAGCGTGTGGCAAGCGGCCGGCGGACCGCTGTGGCTCACGCCCGTGACCATCCACCTGCTGGTCGTCGGCTGGGTCACGGGGATGATCTTCGGTGTCGCCTACTGGATGTTTCCCAAGTTCTCCACGGAGCAGCCGCGCGGCGCGAATGCGCTCGCGGTCGCGAGCTTCGTCCTGTTGAACCTCGGGTTGCTGCTGCGCGTCGTGGGCGAGCCGTTGCAGGTCGGGGGGCTGCTCGTCGCCTCGGCGGTGCTGCAGTGGCTCGGGGCGGCCGCGTTCGTGGCCAATACCTGGCCGCGCGTGAAGGGGCGGTAAGCGTGCCCCCCGTCTCGGTGTGGCTGATCCGCGGCTCGCTCGTCTATCTCCTCGCCGGGTTCACGCTGGGCGCCCTGTTGCTCGCGGGGAAAGGCGTGCCGATGCCGGCCGGGCTGTGGCGCTGGCTCCCGGTGCATTTTGAGCTGCTCCTCGTGGGGTGGCTGGTGCAGCTCGTGATGGGGGTGGCCTACTGGATATTCCCTCGATTCGGTCTCACGCGAGCCGCCCGCGGCCGGGAGGGATTCGCGTGGCTGGCCTTCGCGCTCCTGAACGGCGGTGTGTGCCTCGCCGCGCTCGGGGTGCTCGGCGACCGGCCGGCATTCCTCGTGGTCGGTCGATCGGCCGAGGTGCTCGCGGCGGCCACGATGGCGATGAACGTGTGGGCGCGGACCCGCGCGTCGGGGATTTCGCCGATGTAGGCTATCGGTGCGCAGTCAGAGCCTGCGGACCAGCTCCGCGATAGCTTCCGCATCTCCCGTGACGCTGTAGGCGATCCTGCCGTCACGATCGAGCACATAGACGACCTGGGGGTGGGTGATCTCCCCAGTGCGGGAGTCCCGCGTGCGAGCGACGCCCCACCGGTCGAGGGCCGCCTCGACATCAGGCACCGGGCCACTCAGGACGTAGGCATCGGCCGGCAATTCCCACTGGCGGGCCATGGCGGCCAACCGCGACGGCGTGTCACGCCACGGATCGAGAGTGATCACGACGACCAGGGGATTCCGATCGGCGAGCCGATCCCGCGCTCGCACGACCTCCTGCACCACGAGGGGGCAGACGGTTTCGCAGTGCGCGTAGGCGAAGGTCACGAGCACCGGCCGCACGCGCAGTGCGTAGAGACTGAGGGTGGCACCGCGCTGATCCACCAGTCCCAGCGCTGGCGCCGGACGATCGAGGCGCGGGGCGCTGGCGACGTCGACGCTCGCGCGGGTCACCGGGGGCGCACCCACGCCGAGCGCGGAGGCCACGCGAGCGCCGGCGGCAACGACGGCCACAAGACCGATGACGGCGGTCGCCCCGAGCGACCACCGGCCCAGTGTGTGGCGCGCGAGGCCCTGCAGCCCCTCACGGATCGTCGTGCCGCCGGTCACGCTCAGCAGCAGCAGCGTGATCATCATCGGCTCGCCGATCAACATCATCCAGCCGGTGCCCGTGGGAAGGCCGTTGTCGGTCGTCCCGAAGCAGATGGTCCGGGCCCGCAGCAGGGCCGGCGGGGCCGCCGACGGCAGCGGCCACAGCGCCAGCGCCCACCACGCAAGCGTAATGACGAGAATGACTCCCAGGGCTGCGAGCGACGCCCAATGGCGCCGCTCGAGCCGCGGGGTGGTCACCCGATCCGCCATACCACCGAGAGCAACTTCCAGTTGATGAAGTAGTAGGCGATGAACGCCGCTAGGAAGACGAACACCAGCACCAGCGTCCCCGTCGCCTTCTTCGAGTGCTCACCGGGCGGGATCGGCTTGGGGGGCGTCACGATGCCCGGGGGAAGGCCGTGCCCGGTGTACGCGCCGGCGGGCAGTCGCTCACCGAAGAACACCGACCAGACCGTCACGAGGATGTAGATCCCACCGCCCACGGCCGCCATCAGGCCGCCCAGCGCCATGATCCCCATGACGAGGTTCACCGCGGGGTTGAATTGCACGTCGAACGGCGCGCCCGAGAAAGTGATATCCCAGTGGCGCCGCGGCACGCCGAAGGTGCCCGCGAAGGTCATCATGAGCGAGAAGATCAGCATCCCGATCGCGAACAACCACGGCTGAATCTTGGCGAGCGGATAGAACGCGATCCGCCGTCGGAAGATCAGCGGGATCACGTAGTAGGTCAGGCCCATGAACGCGAGGGCTGTGCCACTCACGACGGTGGCGTGGAAGTGCCCCGGAATGCGCAGCGTGTTGTGGGCGATGATGTTGATCTGCTCGGTGCCGAACGTGACGCCGGTGATCCCGCCCACGAACCCGAAGACGACGATGGAGAAGATCATCGCGGAGAAGCCGGGATCGCCCCAGGGCGCCTTGCGCAGCCACTCGAACATCCCCTTGGTGAGACCGCGCGCCCGCTGGCCGACCTCGAGGCCCGCCGGCACGGTGAATCCGTGGACCATGGAGGCGAGCACGGCGAGGTACATGAAGTAGCTCGTGTTCCACACCTTCCACGCGGGACCCAGGCCGGGATCCACGAGCAGGTGGTGGGCCGATGCCATCGAGATGAACAGGATGTAGAGGGCGAACGCTCCCCGGCTGACCTTTTCATTCAACACCACGCCGCCGACGGTGAGGGCGCCGAGCAGATACCAGACCGACACCATCGCCGCCACGTTGATCTGCTGGGAGGCGTGGCCCAGCCCCCACCACACCATGCGATAGATCTCGGGATCGACCTTCATGAGGCCGAGCGACCAGAGGTAGGTCGGGATGTAGATCGCCGCACCGTGGCCGAGCGTGATGACGGCAATGATCGCCGCGGTGATCGCCCCGAAGGTGACCAGCGGCACGGAGCCCTGGTAGGTGCGCTCGCGCTTGGCGACGACGAGCGTGCCGAAGAAGATGCACACCACGACAAGGGCGCCCACGGCGAACAGAATGACGCCGAGGTAGAACCACGACGTGGCTTGCAGCGGGACGTACGACGTGAACAACACGTCGGCATGCCCGGTCCACATGGTGGCTTCAACCATCAGGGCGCCGAGCACCATGAGCCAGAAGGCGGCCCAGCCGACGCGCGGCGTCGCGACGCGGCTGTTCAGGATGACGGCGCTGGCGAAGTAGAGAATCGCCATTTCGAAGAAGATGATGAAGAAGATCAGCATGCTCATCCCGTGGATCGTCAGGATGCGGTAGAACCAATCCGCGGGGAGCAGGTGCACCGCCTGCCAGCGGGTCAGGAGCACCAGGATCGCGGCGATCCCACCGATGAGCAGCGCGACCGTCGCAGCGACGGCGTTGGCCTTGATGAGCGCTTCGGCCGAGGCGTTGACCTTGAGGCCGGTGCGCGGACAGGTGCGGAAGGCGGACGGCATGGCGGCGGCGGTCATGGAGCGCCTCCCGGGGCGACCGGAGCCCCCGTGGAATCGACGACGAGCAGCTTGCCGACCATGGTGTGATGGCCGATGCCGCAGAACTCATCGCACACGATGCGGAAATCACCCGCTTCCGTGCGCACGACGCGCAGATAGTAGTCGTAGCCGGGCACGAACTTGAAGTAGATGATGACGGGGTTGAGATTGTACCCGTTGTTCACGTCGAG
>JBGQHV010000142.1:0-8907 GCA_041498155.1 Gemmatimonadota bacterium
ACCAGCGCGCAGGCCCAGCGACGCACCGCGCGTGGCGGCGTCTACACGCCCCTCGACCCGGTGCGCCTCGGTCCACATATCGGCTACAATTTCGACGCTGATGCGCTGCTGCTCGGCGTCCAGCTGACCATGCCGCTGACCCAGCGCGTCGAGCTGTATCCCACGTTCGACTACTATTTCGTTTCCCCCGGGACCATCTGGGGGCTGAACGCGGACGTGAAGTTCCGGCCGCCGACGCGCATTGGAGCGCTGTATGCGGGCGGGGGGATCAACTATCTCCACGCCAGCGCGTTCGGCGTCAGCAACGGTGACGTGAATCTGAATCTGCTCGGCGGCTGGGAATTCCGCCGGCGGCCGTACGCCCCGTACGCGGAAGGGCGGCTCATTCTGGGCAACGGCAGTGCGTTCCAGGTGGTCGGCGGTTTCAGCTTCAAACTGCACTAGCCGCGCGATCGAGTGTCCCGCAGTTCGACCCTTGCACAAGGAGTTTGCGCGTGAGTGATCTGACCCGACGGTTGTCGCTGGTTGTCCTGGCCTCGTGCCTCGTCCCAACCGCCGCTGTGGCGCAGCGTCGATCCACCACCCCGACGCAGGGGAGCCGGCCGATGCTCGGGCCGCAGCTGGGGTTCGCCACGAACAACTTGGATTTCTTCATCGGTGCCCAGTTCTCTTATCCCGTGGCGAATCAGTTCGACATCTACCCGTCGTTCGATTTCTACTTTCCCGGCAACAACGTCACCGTGTGGACGCTCAACGCGGAAGGGCGCTACTGGCCCAGGCTCAATACGCCGAACGCCGGACTGTATGTGGGCGGCGGGCTGAACATCACCCATGCGAGTGTGAGCGTCGGCGGATTCAGCGCATCGAGTACCGATGCGGGGCTCGGACTCCTCGGTGGGTGGGACTTCAAGACGGTGAGCTGGCGGCCATTCGCGCAGCTCCACATCATCATTGGCAACGCTGACCGGATCGAATTTGGCGGCGGCGTGAACTTCAAGCTGTAGCGTGCGTCCTCGGCCCCTCTCCGCTGCGGCGGAGAGGGCGCCCGAGGGTCAGAATTCGAAGCTCTCCATTTTCCGCAGGGCAATCCGCAACGGGATCACCATCGCCACGAGGCAGGGAATCGCCGCGATGACGAACCACACCACCATCCAGGCGTCGATCACCACTCGCTGGTGGTCGTACACGGCGCGCACGTACGTATAGACCGCCTGCCAGAGAGCGAAAATGACGGCGGCGAGAAGCGCGACGGTGGTCATCATGAACACGAGGCCCCCGAACGATGTGGGGATCTGCGCGGCGTTCTCGGTCTCGAATTGCGGGTAGAGGGTCCCGTAGCACAGCGCCAGCGCCGCGATGGCCAGCGTCAGCACGCAGATCGTCACCATGCTGACCGTCATCATGAACGGCCCTACGGCGAGGAGCACGTTGGTGAGGCCGGTGAGGAGCAGCGCGAGGACCAGCAGCGGAATCGTGCCCACCCAGTACTTGGACCACAACAACGCCCGTAGGTCCAGCGGACTCGAGCGCAGCAACCACATCTGACGCCCCTCGAGCGAGACGGCGGGGAAAATGAACCGCGCGGCGATCGAAGCCAACACGAATCCCGCGAGGCCGAGATTCAGAAACGACACCAGCGTGACGTAAAAGAAGCCGACCGGCTCTCCCTGATGCAGCGGCAGCGCCTTGATGTTGAAGAGGTAGACGACCACCAGCACCGCGAGCAGGATGAGCTGGCTCCACTGGGTGGTGTCGCGGAAGAACAGTTTGATGTCTTTCAGCACGAATTCGCGCTTGGCCACCGGCAAGGCGAACAGCAACGGGCCCACCGTCCGCCGCCACAGCACGCCGCGCACGAAGCGCTCCGCGCCCTCCTGGGCCTTCGTGAACCCGGCGGCGAACAGCTGGCGGTGCAGCATCGCGCCGAGTGTGATGAAGCCGGCCGCCGTGCTCCACAGCAGCACGAGCGGCAACGGGTCCCACTCATCGCGCAAGTATCCCATGATGGCCCGGGTGGCCCATTCGCTGGGCAGGAACGGGGACGTGGGAGTGCGCAGCACGGCGATGAAGTCGAGCAGGTTGCGGAATCCTTCGGGACGCGCCAGCTGCTCGGGTCGAATGAGGCGGAACAGAAGGATCACGCCGCCCGCCGCTCCCAGAGCGATGATCGACAGGAGATCGCGGGTGCGGCGCGCCGGGAAGACGTTGACGAGCACGAGGGTCGTGGCGCTGCCCAGCACCGCCGGCAGGACCAGCAGCGGCAGGATCACCGCGAGCGCATACGGAATGAACAGCAGTCCGCCGTGGTACACCACGCCGTACGCCGCCAGGATGGGGACGGTCATGAGCGCCACCATCCACGACGAATGCACCAGCGTCTCGCCCAGCTTCGCGAGGTACAGTCGCAGCCAGTCGATCGGCGCCGAAACCAGCAAGTCAAGATCCTTGGCGAGGAAGAAGCTCGACAGGGCGGTGATGACGTTGGACAGAATCAGGATCGACACGAACGACAACAGCGCCAGCCCCAGCAGTTTGGCGGCGAGCAGCGGACCCAGCTCCTCCACCCCGCGGAAGTAGCGCAGGATGAAGTACAACACACCGTAAACGCCCGCCCAGAACGCGCCGCCGACCAGGGCCAGGATGACCAGCTTGCCGCCGCCGCCCGACGCCCGCTCCTGGCGCAGCCGTTGACGCGCCGTGCGCCACTTGGGCTGCAGGACGTGGGCCAGCGACGGCTGGGTCACCGGCCGCCCCCCAGCACCTCCACCAGGTCGCGCACCGCGTGTCCCCCGGTGAGCTTCAAGAACAGCTCCTCCAGGCTCGCGTCCCCGGCCGCGTGTTGCTTGCGGATCTCGGCCATCGTCCCGTGCGCCACGATCTTGCCGTGCTGCAGGATGCCGATCTGATCACACATCACCTCGGCGACCTCGAGCGTGTGGGTGCTCATCAGCACCGTCCCGCCTCGGTCGACGAACTGGCGAAAGATGTCCTTCAGCAGTCGGGCGCCTTTGGGGTCGAGACCCACCATCGGCTCGTCCACGACGATGCACTCGGGCCGGTGGATGAGCGCGCTCGAGATGATGAGCTTCTGACGCATGCCGTGGCTGTACGCCTCGATCAGCTCGTCCTTCCAGCTCGACAGCTCGAACACTTCCAGCAGCTCCGCGATGCGGCGCTCGACCGCGTCGCCCTCCTGGCCGTACAACCCCGCCACGAAGCGCAGGAACTCCGCACCTGTGAGTTTGTCGTATACGAACGGGCGGTCGGGGATGAACCCGAGTCGCATCTTCGCGCCCAGGGGATTCAGCTGCACGTCGTCGCCGCCGATGAGCACCCGGCCGTCGGTGGGGCGCAGGATCCCGGCGATCATCCGCAGCATGGTGGTCTTGCCGGCGCCGTTGGGGCCGAGACAGCCGTACAACACGCCGCGCGGGACGTGCAGGGCGATGTGGTCCAGCGCCACGAAACTGCCGTAGTGCTTCGTCAGGCCTTCGAGTCGTATCATGCCAGTAGGATCAGGCCAGTGGGGTCAGGATGGATCGAGCGTGAGGCGTCCCAGCATCCGGATGAGATCGGTGGGCCGGACCAGGCCGCCGATCGCGAGCCGGATGTGGACCGCGTCGGCGGGGACCTGGTCGAGCGACGGGTCCACGGCCACCCAATCGCCGAGGTACACCTCCGCCCACGCGTGATAGTAGTAGCGTCCCGCCGCCCGGACGAGGCCGGCCACCGGGCGCGCGGGGAGGCCGAGCGCGCGCGCCATGGCGACGAGCAGCACCGTGCGGTCGTTGGCGTCGCCGCGGCGGGTCTCCAGCACCCATGCGGCATCGGCGACCCCCGTGGACGGCGCGGGTCGCACTTCGGCGGCCACCCAATGGACCAGGCGGGTCGCGACCCGGGCGGGGTCGCGGTCTCCGGCGGCCAGTAACCGCGCCTGCGCGGCAATGCGCAAGTCGGTGGTGGCGATGAGGAGATCGGGCTCGAGGTAGGGACGCAGGGCAGGGTCGGCGTTGGGGAGCCGGTACCGGGTCTGAAGCGCACCCTCACCCTCGCGCTGCACGATCAGCGTGTCGCCCGTGAGGCGCTGGCGGCCACCCGCCAGGTCGAGTCCGTCGAGCGATCCTCCACCTAATCGCACGCGGAATTCAGCGGCGCTCGTGGGGTCGGGCAGGACCCCGGCGGAGAGCAGCGTCGCCGCGACGACGTCGCCCGGCCCGGGCGCGGCCGACGCGCGCATGAGACGGAGCGTGTCGCGGTGGCGGAAATTCTCGTAGGCCAGCTCGAACGCCGTCCGCTCCACCGTAAAGCCGAGCCCCGTGCCGGCGCGGACGATGCGGCCCTGGGAGTCGATCCAGGTGACCAGTGACCCGCTCCCCCCCTCGCCCGCGGCATCGACCCGGAAGGCGCGCACCGTATCGAAGCGCACCGGGATCCAGGCCATCGTGGTGGAATCGAAGTCCGCACTGTCGGCTACCACGAAGGTGGATTCGGCGCCGATTCGCAGCGTGATCGGATGCAGCGCGGCGGAGAATGGATCGAACACCCGCGCCCGCGCGGCGCGCCCCACTCGCAGCCCGCCGCCGAAGGCCAGGCGCAACGGCCAGAGCGACGGGACTTCCACCGTGTCGCCGGTCGGCAGGGCGGTGGCGAGCGAATCGCCGTCGCCGTCGAGGGAGATGTGCAACAACCCGTCCGGCCCCACGGCGGCCCGGCTCGTGAAGCGGATCGTCTCGCCGTCCACCTCGCTCGCGAGTCCCCGCAGGTGGAGTGAGCGATCCAGGGTGGCGACGCTGCGGCCTTCGGTGCGATTCAGGTGCCCGAGGGCCGGAACGTCGAGCACCAGGACGTCCACCAGGCGCAGCGAATCTCCCAGGGTGTCCACGGTGGACGACGCGTATCCGAGCTGCTGCGCGCCCACCGACAAGCGGTAGAACATCGCCCCGGGGGAGACGGCCAACGCGGCTTCCGCGAGCCGCGCGCCGCTGGAGCGAAACGACACGCGGCGGACCAGCCAGGCGAGCGCCGCGGCCCAGACGATCAGAATGACGACGGCCCAATGACGACGGGTCAGGACAGCCTCGCGTGGAAGCGCCGCAGGACACCCTCGAATACCACGCGCTGGTCCTCGGTCTCCACGACGATGGCGACGTCGGCGGGGACCACCGGGGGGGACTGTCCCTGCAGCTCCGACAGCAGGATGTCGGCCGCGTCCTCGATCGACAGATTGCCGGCGCCGATCCCGAGTGGCGGCACAGTGAGGCGGGCGAACCCCCATTCCCGCGCGCGCTCCAGCGCCGAGCGCCACGCCCGGGCTACGCCGCGGCGCGAGATCGGCTCGTCACGACTCTGGATCACGGCGTGGATCACGAACTCGGTGGGAAGATCGCCTCCGCCGGCGGTGACCACGGCGGCGCCCACGACGAGCTCGGTGTGCACCTCGAGGTGGCGTTGGAACTCGGGACCGCCCATCTGCTCCAGCCGGCGCAGCGCCGGCGTGGTCGGCTCCAGCTGGGCGGTGGCGGGACGGACGAGCGCGTCGGCGGGAAGGAACGCGAGGTCGTCCACGACCACGCGAATCACCGCCCGGCGACCTCCCGGGAACGGCGGTACAAGCGCGCGGCGTCGTCGGGTCGGCGCAAGCGGTCCAGCACGACCCCCTGTCCGTAGAGCGCCTTGGCGTGGTGCGGATCGAGCTCGGCGGCTCGGCAGAAGGCGGCGAGCGCTCCGTCGAGGTCGTCCACGTGGTTCAGGGCCTCACCCAGGTAGAACCACGCGGTCGGGCTCCAGCTCTCCGCTTCGACCACCAGACGCAGATGCGGGATCGCATTGGCCCAGAGTCCCTTGCGCAGCAGCACGATGCCGAGGGCGCTGCGCACCGAGAGGCTCGCCGGGTCGAGCAGGAGCGCGCGCTCCAAATCGGCACGAGCGGCCGCATAGCGGCCTATGCCGCCGAGGTGCGTCGCGCGCTCCAGCAGGAGCGGTACCGAGTCGGGCTGCGCGAGGACGGCGGCATCGAGCGCGGACAACGCGCGCTCCGCCTCTGAGCGGATGGGTGGCAGCGCGTCGATGGTGCGGTGACCTGAGCCGTGGCCGTTCCCGTTGCCATGGCCATTACCGTGGCCATTGCCATGGCCGTTCCCGTTCCGCGGAGGGCCGATGGCGGGGTCCGGCGGTGCGGCGGCGAGCATGGCGGTCTCGGTGAGCTGCCGTGCCTCTTCGAGCAGCTCGGCGGCGACGCGGGCTCGGTCGCGAGCCGTCTCATGGCGATCGTGCCGCTGGATCATGCGCCGACCTCGCTCGCGAGCCACGTCAGATACCGGTCCAGGCCATGCGTGACCGGCACCGCGAGCAGCTCGGGAACCTGATATGGATGCTGTCGCTCGACGGCTGCACGCAGCGCGTCCCACTTCGCGACGTCCGTCTTCAGCAACACCACGACCTCCGGTTCCTCACGGACACGGCCTTCCCAGCGGTAGATCGAGCGCGCGCCATTGAGCAGCGTACCGCACGCAATGAGCCGTTCCTCCACGAGCGCGGTGATGAGGCTGCGCGCATCGGCTTCGCTGCCGAGTGCGGTAATGACGACCAACGCCTGACGGCCCATTGAGGGGCAGCTAACGTAGCGCGCGTGCAGCAGTTGAGCAAGTGTGTAGCTCACATGCCACGGGGGGTGGGCCCGCCGCCGACGAACCGTCCCCTCCCCGTCAGGGTCGTGAGCCCGCAAATGCTCCGGCGGCAAGCCAGCGCAGCAGCTGGGTGACCGCGTCCGGGTCCGGAAGGGCATAGTCGGCCTGGGTCGGGCTTTCCCAGGGTCCGCCCACGCAGATCGAGCGGCCGATCCCTCGCAGCGATCCGAAGGCCTCTTCGTCGGTCGCGTCGTCGCCGACGTACAGGGCGCGCACCCGGGCGGGCCAGTCCGCCCCGTGACGCCGCACCAGCACGAACAGCACCGCCGCGCCCTTGTGCCAGGGCACGGGCGGCCGGCCCTCGACCACCAGCTTCCCGGAAACGACGCGCAGACCGCGGCGCTTGAGAATCTTGGCGGCCCGCCGGGCGGTGGCCTCCCGCTTCCCCTCGGCGACCCGCCGCACGTGGTAGGAGAGGGTCGCGCCCTTGGCCTCGACCTGCGCGCCAGGCACGGCTAGCTGCTCGAGCTCTTCGGCGGCGCGCGTGACCGTGCCGGCAAACCGTTCGATGTCCGGATGGCGGTACGTGATGCCCGGTCCCTCGATCTCGAACCCGTGGTTGCCGACGTAGGTGAGGCCGGGGACGCCCACGAGGCGGCGGATGTCGGCGAGTGAGCGGCCGGTGACGATGACCGTGTCCAGGTTCGGGGTGCGCGCCGCCGACTCGAGCACCACGCGGGTCGACGCGGGCAGCTGTGCGTCTTCGGGCCGATCCTGGATCGGCGTGAGGGTGCCGTCGTAGTCGAAGAACAGCGCGACCGTCGGCCGGGCGGAGAGCCACGGCTGCAGACGTCGGCGTACGCGATCCAGCGGCGACCTCGTGCGCGGGCGGGCCGCAGCGGTTTCGGCGGCGTCGAGGAACCGTGCGACCCACGCCTGCACCGAGTTCTCGCGCACCCGGTCGCGCAGTGCCGTCATGCGGGCCCTCCGTTCGTCCGGCGGCATCGTCAGGGAGCGGTGCAGGGCGTCGGCCACCGCGTCGACATCGAACGGATTGACGAGCAGCGCTTCTTGGAGCTCTTCGGCCGCGCCGGCCAGCTCGGAGAGAATGAGCACGCCGGGCTCGTCGACCTGCGCGGCAACGTACTCCTTCGCCACGAGATTCATCCCGTCACGCAGCGGGGTCACCAGGGCGACGTCGGCGTGCCGATACAAGGCGCCCAGCTCGGTCGGGGAGAGGCTGCGGACGAGGTAGCGAATCGGCGCCCACCCCTGGTCGGAAAAGCGGCCGTTGATCCGGCCCACGGTTTCGTCGAGCTCGCGTTTCAGCGAGCGGTATTCCGCCACCTGCTCCCGTGAGGGCACCAGTACCTGGGTGAATACAAAGCGGCCCCGGAACTCGGGGTCGCGCTCGAGCAAGCGCTCGACCGCGAGCATGCGCTCGAGGATCCCTTTGGTATAGTCGAGCCGGTCGAGTCCGATCACGCGGGCGGGTTCCGCTGTGCCGGGCGCGGATGGGCCGGCCGCGCGCGCCAGCGTCTCGACGTGGCCCGGGTCGATCCCCAGGGGATGGGCCTGGACGCTCACGTCCCGACCCTCGAAGTGCACGATCTCGGCCGCCCGGTCCACATCGCACCCCAGCAGCCGCTCGGCGCAGGTGATCAGGTGCTGCGCGTACGCGGATACGTGCACCCCGACGAGGTCCGCCGCCAGCAGGCCGCGCAACAGCTGCCGCGACCAGGGCAGGATGCGGAACACGTCGTAGGCGGGGAAGGGAATGTGGAGGAAGAAGGCGATGCGCCGCCGCGGGGCCAGCCGTCGCAGGAAGTACGGCACCCGGAGCAGCTGGTAGTCGTGCACCCAGACCTGATCTTCGTCGCTGCTCTCCTCGGCCGCCGCCCGGGCGAATCGCTCGTTCACCTGTTCGTACGCGGCCCAGCTGGAGGCGTCGCTGCGCATGCGCTCGATGAGGTAGTGGAAGAGCGGCCATAAGGTGCGGTTAGAAAACCCGCCGTAGTAGGCCGACACCTCCCGGGCCGAGAGACTCACGGACCGGTAACGGACGCGCGACCCGGCTGGCGGGACGAGGGCGGCGGGGGCGTCGTCGGATTCCTGCTCCAGCCCCGGCCAGCCCACCCAGACGCCCCCACGCTGGCCCAGCACGGGATCCAGCGCCGCCACGAGGCCACCCGAGGAACGGGTGAACCGGATGCCGTCGGGACGGCGCTCCGCGGTAAACGGCAGCCGGTTGGAGACCACGACCAGCGAGCGCGCCTGTTCG
>JBGQHV010000143.1:0-8856 GCA_041498155.1 Gemmatimonadota bacterium
CGCTTCACCTCACTCAGGAGCGGCACGAACAGTTTGTCGCCGGCCCGCGTCACGCCGCCGCAGATGACCACCACCGAGGGATTGAAAATGTTGATGATGTTGGCGACGCCCGCGCCGAGGAACTTGGCGGTATCGCGCACGACTTCGAGCGCGAACTCGTCGCCCTCGTGGGCCGCGTCGTACACCACCTGGGCGGTGATCTTCCGCAAGTCACCCGCGACGAGACGGGGGAGAGTACTGTCGGCGCCCGTTTCGATCCCCTCCACGGCACGGGCCGCGATCGCCGGGCCCGAGGCGTACGCTTCGAGACACCCGTAGTTGCCGCACTTGCAGCGGCGCCCGTTGGAGTCGATGGTCATATGGCCGATCTCACCCGCGATGTCGGACGCGCCGCGGTAGATGTCGCCGTGCAGCACGATCCCGCCGCCAATCCCCGTGCCAATGGTGAGTCCGACCACGTCCTCCACGCCGCGGGCGGCGCCGCGCCACCATTCGCCGAAAATCGCGCAGTTGGCGTCGTTGTCGAGCGTGGCGGGCAGGCCGAGCGCGCCCGCCACGCGATCGCGCAGCGGCATGTTGACCCAGCCGAGGTTGGGCGTGAGCAGCACCATCCCGGTCTTCGTATCGAGTGGCCCCGGCGCGCCGATGCCCACGCCGGCGATCTCCCGGCCGTTGGCCTGGGCCATCGAGGCGCGCGCCAGCTCGACGATACGGGCCACGACGGAGTCGGGGCCCTGCTCGGAATTCGTGGGCTCGGAGAGGACGCCCAGGATTTCCGAGCCGTCCTGGGCCACCGTGCCCGCGACGATGTTCGTCCCGCCGACGTCAATCCCGACGATGTAGCGCACCGGTCTCCTCGATCGCGTGGAGCACGTCGTCCACGGTCAATGATTGCATGCACAAATGGTGTCCCAGTGGACACGCCGCGGGCCCATGGGGCGAGCACGGGCGACAGGCGAGCCCGTCCACGCTCACCACGACGTCGCGCGGGCCCCGCGGCCCGAACCCGAACGCCGGAATCGTCGGCCCGAAAACGGCGACGGTCGGCGTCCCCATCGCCTGCGCGAAGTGCAGCGGCGCCGAATCGTTCGTCACGAGGACGCCGGCTTCCTGGATCACGGCCGCCGACTCGCGCAACGAGAGCCGGCCGCACAGACTCACCGCGTGATGCGACCCACCGGATTCCCGCGCGCCGGCCACGATGCCGTCGGCGAGCGGGACATCGTCGGATCCGCCCACCAGCACCACGTCGCAGCGCTCGAGCAGCCGCCGCGCGAGCGCCGCGTAATGCGGCCACCGCTTGCTGCCCCAGATGGAACCCGGCGCGAGCGCGGCGAACGGCGTCCGGATCGTTCCCATCCCGAGCAGCGCCTTGGCCCGCGCCACATCCGCCACTGAGAGCTGCAGCGTCGGCAGCGTCTGATGTCGCGGCGCAACGTCGGCGAGCGCCAGCAGCCGGTCGATCTCGTGGCCGGCCTGAGGTCGGGAGCGGGATTCGGTGTACAGCGCCCGCCAGCCGTCGGCGAATCCCACGCGCCGCGGGATGCGGGCGAGCAACGCCAACGCCGCGCTGCGCAACGACCGGTGGGGAAGGTATGCCGCCGCGTAGCGCTGCGCACGCAGCTGGCCGGCCAGCCGCCGCAGGCCGCCGATCCCCCGATCCGCCCCGCGCTTGTCGTAGGGAATCACGCGCCGCACCGCGGGATGCGTCTCGAGCAGCGGCGCCGCGGCCGGCGTCGTCACGACGTCTACGGACCCATGCCGATCCGCCAGCACCGCCAGCAGCGGAGTCGTGAGCAGGACATCGCCCAGGAACGCCGTCTGGATGACGAGAGCGGGGACCGGGGAGGGCGCCGTCATGGAGGGTGGAATTTGGTGAGGCGCTCACGGCCTTGGTAGGTCGCACGCGGCTCCGGGGACCGTTACACGGTCCCTACCACCGGAATCGGCTGATCTCGATCGGAACCACGAGTCGCATCGAGGCGAGCACACCGCGGTGCGTCACCGGCCGCAGGACCGCGGGGCTGCCCGCCAGGTAGACCTGGATCTCCGGGATCAGCGCCACGCGTGCCACGGGGATCTCCACGGCCAAGCCGGGCGCCGCGAAGAATTCGGTGGAGTGCATGGAGGCCCCTGCGGCGCGCTGAGCGAACCGCAACGCACCCAAGCTCATGCTCGGCACGACTTCGAGGGCCCCGGCGGGGATCTGCACGCCGAGATCGACGGCGAACGTCTGCACGCGGTTCCGCACCTGCAGCTTAGTCGCGCCGGCCTGATACGACCAACGGAGTCCGACGTAGACCAGGCGGCCGGGTGCGACCCCGACAACCAGACCGGCCCCGGGTCCGTAGGTCTCAGGCGTGCCGTAGCTCGCGACGACGCCGAGGTGCAATTCGCCGATCTGCCCTGCCACGGGAGACGCCAGCAGCCACGCGACCCCGCCGACGGCAAGACACAAACGGGCGGCGGGGCTCACACGCCGTCCTTGGCGATCCGCGCGATGCGGCGTTGCAGTTCGCTGACGGGAGGGATCAGTCGGTCGAGCGCCGCCTGATCGTCGATCCAGGTGACGGTGCCGACCATGAACACGAGATCGATCAACGGCACGAGCGACTGCGCTCCGGTGAACAGCACGCCGACCTCACCGTCCATGAACATCCCGCGCGGATCCTGGTTCTGCGAGCCGAGTACTGCGAAGCTCGCGGCCCGTGGCGTGTCCCGAACGGGGGCCAACAGTCGCCCGGCGATCTCCTCCAGCGAATCCGCCAGCCCCGCAGCGGCCGTATCCGCGTCCTGCGGGGAATACGTGGCGGCGCGGTACCGCAGGTAGACCGCCATGAATTCTGGCCACTCGGGGGAGGCCGTGATCGCGCGCCAGAACGGGCCGGTGGCGAGGAACTGCACCTTCTGATGCAGCTTGGGGGAACGCCCCGCGGGCGGGTCGGCGTCGAGCGTGTGCCGGCCAACGTCGGCGACCATCGGCAACAGGGACGGCGCGAATGGCCACAGCGCGCGCAGCATGGCGGTCGTGTCGACCTGGCGCGCCCAGCGTTCGGCCCGGCTCGAGAATCCGTGCTCATCCACCGGCAACGCGTAAAGTCCCGTGCGCAGATCGCCCCCCGCCGCCGCGATCGCCGGGGCCAGCTCGCGACGCACGATCAACAGGCGTGTCAGCAGCTCGCGCGCCCGCACCATCTGCGGAAAGCCACTGCTCGGCGCATTGTCTCCCGCCGGGGCGACGATGAGCACGGTGACGCCACGCAGGCACGCGCCGACGAGCAGCCCCCCGTAGAACTCCGAGTTCCACAGCGAATCGGGAACCTTGATGACCGACCCGGGCGGCAAGAGGGTGTAGAGGAGCGCCTTGGCGACGTTCAACGGTTTGGGCAGATAGCCCGTGCCGTTGACCAGCACCGCGGCGCGCCCGTCGTAGCGGGCCGCATCGGGCAGGGCCGCGAGCTGCGCCTGGAGTACGTCCCCCGCGCTCGGTTGACCCATGCGCAGCGGTATGGGAAGGTCCGCCTCGGCCATCCCTTGGCTGATCAGGAGTTCACGCGCCGCCTGTCTGATCTGCAGCAGTGCGGGACCCGCGATGATCAATGAACGATCATCCCAGCCGGGGCCGAGATATTGCTTGCCCACACCCATCCCCGTGAGAATCGCCACACCGTCGAAGGGGTCGTTCTCGCTGACGTCGCGGAAGGAGATCTTGCGGTGATCGCGCATGACGTCATCCGGATATCCGAAAACGCTCGAGATGACCCCCCCGCTCCAGAACGACGCGTCGACGCGGTTGGTGATATTCACGTGCACCTTGATGCGATTGTGCAGCCAGGCGTCGCCGTATTCCCGGCGTTCGGCCTGCAGCACGCGCGAGTGCAGCACCGCGGAGCGCAGTCGGGCCAGCGCGCTGGCCAGCGGGGCGGTGTCCCGCACGTCCGCGCGTGGGAGACGGGGTGAGGCGCGCAACGGATCCTCGAGCACGGTCATCAGGATCCGCGACTTCCGCTCCTCGTAATAGTGCTGGTCGAGGAAGATGAAATACGAGGGGAGTGTGCCGAGGGAGTCGTACGCTTCGACCCGCGCCGCGAGCGCCGTGAGATAACCGTCGACCACTTTCAGCGACGCCCAATCGAGGGACTGCGTGGAATCCAGGGCCGGAAAATCGTGGATCCAGAGGACGTGATAGTCCCGGGTCTCGCGGATCATCCGGAGCAGCTCCGACATGAACTGCAGATTGGCGACGTAGGTGAGGCGGTTGTGATCGGTGAACCGGACGTGGGTGCCGCGCTCGACGAGGGTGTCGAGCTCGGCTTGTTCGTCGTACTGCTCGGGGTCGAGCGCGTATTGCAGCGGCAGCCACACCAGCCGGGGGTCGTCCCATTCGCGCGCCGCGTGCTTGCGCACCGCCTCGAGGATGTCCGTCACGGCCTCGAAGACGAACATGACGTCCTCGACCTGGCCCATCGATGTCGCCGTGGACTCGGCGACCCAGCGCCCGAACCGGCCCTGGGCGGCGAGGCTCAATCCCCGGAGCGTGTCGTGGTGCTTCTTCCTGCCGAGCAGGCCGTCGTAGGGGAGGAGCACCTCGTCGAGCAGGATCCCTCGGCTGCGAAGCGCCAGCGCCCGCCCGATCGATGCGTCGTCGGCGGCAACCGCGAATGCTCGCTCCAGCTCGGTGTGGAAGAGGCGTACTTCGTCCGCGACGCTCCGCGTCACGAGGTGGTCCCGCAGTTTGGTGACGTAGTTCGTGGTGCGGGTCACCGCGATGCGCTCATTCCGGCCGTCCTGATCCAGGAATGGCGCGACCAGTCGTCGAATCCACTCGGCGGAGATCCGCAGCGTGTCGATCGCCGCCTGTAGTCCGGGGTTGCCCGCCCGGTGCGCGGGTGGCGTATTCAACGGGCGGTCGACGACGACGTAATCCCGGATCGGTCGGTTGCGGCCGGCGAGCGGGTCGCCCAGCGGGGCGGACACACCGATGGTGAAACTGTGACCCAGCAGGGGGTACCAATCGAGCCGCAGCATCGTCCCCCGGCCCAAGAACCCGCCGCGACGCACCGGCGTGTGCGCCGTCACCAGCATGGCGACCCGGTTGTCCAACAGGTTGTAATCCGCGCCGATGCCGGCGCTCAGGTAGGGCACCTGGAATACCGCACGCGCGCCGCCGTCGGCCTGGTTGCCGCGCGCGCCGAGGTACGCCTCGAACCCGATCTCCGCGACCTTCGTGATGGGATTAAGCGGGGCGAAGTACGCGCCGCCGGCTGTGCGCACCATGAGACTGGACGACGGGCCGGCCAGATAAGCGCCGGTCCCGAACCCGATCTGCCAGTGCCAGCGGATCGGCTGTCCGAGCGATGCGGTACGACCGCCGGCGCTCGGAGCGGGCGGTGATTGGGCGTTTGCGTCTTGCGTCGAGCCGGGGGGGAGTCCGACTGTCCAGGCTACCGTGACGAGCAGCACGCTCCCGAAACGGGAGGCGCGAGCGACCACAGAACCTCGCGGAAGTGTCGTCGTCCCGAGATGCCGAGTAGGGCGGCGAGGGTCCCCGTGCATGTACCGCCCGGGGAGGCGGCCCGCAAGGGCGCGGCGCGGCTCGGTGTGGTTAGTCGACCTGCAGCACGGCCAGGAACGCTTCCTGCGGGATTTCCACCGTGCCCACCTGTTTCATCCGCTTCTTTCCTTCTTTCTGCTTCTCCAGCAGCTTGCGCTTGCGCGTCACGTCGCCGCCGTAGCACTTGGCGAGCACGTTCTTGCGCAGCGGGCGGATCGACTCACGCGCGATCACCTTGCTGCCGATCGCGGCCTGGATGATCACCTCGAACAGCTGCCGCGGGATCAGCTCCTTCAGTTTTTCGGCGATCTTGCGACCCCATTCATACGCTTTGTCGCGGTGGATGATCACGCTGAACGCGTCCACGGCTTCGCCGTTGAGCATCAGGTCGAGCTTGACGAGATCGCTCGTCCGGTAGGTCAGGAATTCGTAGTCGAGCGACGCATAGCCGCGCGACACCGTCTTCAACTTGTCGTAGAAGTCCAGGATGATCTCCGCCAGCGGGAACTCGAACGTGAATTCCACCCGCGTCGGGTCCACGTAGTGCATCCCCTGGTACACACCACGGCGCTCCTGGCCCAGTTTCATGATCGCCCCGATGTACTCCGCCGGCACGAGAATCCGCGCCTTCACGAACGGCTCCTCCACCCGCTCGACGCCCGAGCCGTGGGGCATCGCACTTGGGTTCTCCACGATCTCCATCGTGGCGTCCGATTTGTAGACGTGGTACTCGACGTTCGGTACCGTGGAGATCAGGTCGAGATCGAACTCGCGCTCCAGCCGCTCGCGCACGATCTCCATGTGGAGGAGGCCGAGGAAACCGCAGCGGAAGCCGAACCCCAGCGCTACCGACGTTTCGGGCTCGTAGTGCAGCGACCCGTCGTTGAGCTGGAGCTTGGCGAGCGCATCGCGCAGCTCCTCGTACTGCTCCGCATTCGTGGGGTAGAGCCCCGCGAACACCATCGACTGGATCTCCCGGTACCCCGGGAGCAGCGGCGCGTCGCGATGCGCCGCATCCAATACGGTGTCCCCGGGCCGCGTCTCCTTGACGCCCCGGATGTTGGCGATGAAGTAGCCGACCTCGCCCGCTTCGAGCTGCTCGGTAGGCTTGTGTCCCAGCTGCAGGTTGCCGACCTCGTCGACTTCGTAGAGGTCTTCCTTGTGGGCGCCGAACGCGATCTTCATCCCGGGGGACAGGCGCCCGTCCACGACACGGATGCTGGGGATCGCGCCGCGGTAGCGGTCGTAGTAGGAATCGAAGATCAGGGCGCGCAACGGCGCCTCAGGCGCTCCCTGGGGCGGCCGGACTCGATGGACCACCGCCTCGAGCACCTCCGGGACTCCTTTCCCATCCTTGGCGGATATGCGGAGGATGTCCTCCGCCTTCGCCCCGATGAGCTCGTGGATCTCCTGCGCCCGCCGGTCCGGTTCGGCGCCGGGGAGGTCGATCTTATTCAGGACCGGGATGATCTCGAGCCCCGCGTCGAGCGCTAGGAAGAGGTTGGACAACGTCTGGGCCTGGACCCCCTGTGATGCGTCGACCACGAGGATCGCCCCTTCGCAGGCCGCGAGGGAGCGCGAGACTTCGTAGGTGAAGTCGACATGGCCCGGCGTGTCGATCAGGTTGAGCTCGTAGAGCTGGCCATCGCGCGCGTGGTAATTCATCCGCACCGCGTTCAGCTTGATCGTGATGCCCCGCTCCCGCTCCAGATCCATGGTGTCCAGCACCTGCTCGCGCATCAGCCGCTTGTCGAGCGTGCCCGTCAGCTCGATCAGGCGGTCGGCGAGGGTGGACTTGCCGTGGTCGATGTGGGCTACGATGCAGAAGTTGCGGATGTTGGCTTGGCGCATGAGAGGCCAAATATAGCCCTCAGCCCTCAGCCGTCGGCCCTCAGCTTTGTCTTCTGACGGCTGAGGGCTGACGGCTGACGGCTGACGGCCGATAGCTTAGCTTTGTGACAAGGACTCCCCCTGCCACCAATTACCGGCTGGTTCGATCCCGCCCCCAAGGGCGGCGGCGCACTCCGACTGGCGGCGAACAGTTATCTGCCCGCCCGCGGTGACCCGTCCGTCCGGTTGCCGGGGCTGCGCCGCGGCGATCGGCTCGAGATGGAGAACGGCCGCGTCCTCACCGTCAACGGCATCGCGCCGGATCGCTTGGAGGACCGTCCAGCATTCGCGAACCTCGGCGCGGTCCACCCCTCGCGGCCGTTGAGCCTGGAAACGGCGGCGCCGCAGAGTCCCCGTACCGGCGACATCCAACGGGTCATCGATCTCGTCTGCCCGCTGGGATTCGGCCAGCGCGCGCTGATCGTCTCCCCACCCAAAGCCGGCAAGACGATCGTCTTGCAGGCCGTGGCCGAGGGGGTGGCGCAGAATTTCCCCGGCACCGAGCTGCTCATCCTGTTGGTGGACGAGCGGCCGGAAGAAGTGAGCGAGATGATCGATTGGGGTCACGGCGAGGTGGTGGCGTCCAGCTTCGACCTGCCGCACGAGCGGCACGTGGCGGTGGCGGACATGGTGTTCGAGCATGCGCGACGTCAGGTGGAGCTGGGCCGCGACGTCGTCATCGTGCTCGACTCGCTGACCCGACTGGCGCGATCGCACAACACCGCCGGCCGCTCCAGCGGCCGCACCATGTCCGGCGGTCTGGATGCGAACGCGTTGGCGAAGCCCAAGGCACTGTTCGGGTCGGCGCGGGCCGTGCCCGATGGGGGATCGCTGACCGTCATCGCGACGGCGCTGGTGGAGACCGAGAGCCGGATGGACGATGTGATCTTCGAGGAGTTCAAGGGCACAGGCAACGCCGAGCTGCGGCTCACACGCGAACTGGCCGACCGGCGCATCTACCCCGCCGTGGACGTGGCCGCCAGCGGGACGCGGCGGGAAGAGCTGCTGGCTCCTCCGCTGGTCGTGGCGGCGCGCCAGGAATTGCGCCGCCGTCTGGTGGCCCTGCCGACCGCCCAGGGGATGGAGAATCTGCTGGCGCTGATGCGGCGCGCGAAGTCGAACGCCGCCCTGCTGGGGACCGAGGCCGCCTAGCGCACCGGCTGACGGAGGATGGTCCGCAGCCTCGCGGGCGCGACGCGTCCCGGATCCGAGAGATAGATCTCGTGGTGGCGGCCGCGCGGCTGGAAGCCGTTGGCGCGGGCGAACGCCAGCATCGCGGCGATCGTGCCGTGCTCCTTCCGGTAGGGCCCGCGATGCAGCATCTGCACACACTTTCCTTCGCGCAGCGTTTCCAGGCGCACCGTCACCGGCACCGCTCGCCCTCGGGCGACCAGGGCCCGCCGCGCAACGAG
>JBGQHV010000144.1:0-8626 GCA_041498155.1 Gemmatimonadota bacterium
AAGCCGGAGATATACCGGTTCTTTCGCCCGGCGATCGAGTCTGCCCCGGTCGGCGTCATCATGATCGACGCCCAGGGCACGATCGCCATGGTCAACCGTGAGATCGAGCGGATGCTGGGCTACGCTCGCGAAGAGCTGTTGGGCAAGTCGATCGAGCGCGTGATCCCCATGCGATTCCATGAACGGCACGTCCGGCTCCGAATGGACTTCACTGCCCACCCCGCTACGCGCCGGATGGGCGCCGGTCGGGAGCTGAGCGCGCTGCGCAAGGATGGCTCCGAGCTCCCGGTCGACATCGGCCTCAACTCGGTGGCAACCGACGGTGGGTTGTGCATCCTTGCGTTCCTGGCGGACATCAGTGGGCGGAAGCAGGTGGAGCGGGAGCTGCACGATTCCGAGCAACGGTATCGCCTCCTGTTCGAGACCAACCCGCTGCCGTCCTGGGTGTTCGACCGCGAGACGCTCCGGATCGTCGCGGTGAACGAGGAGGCGGTACACCGCTACGGCTACAGCCGCGAGGAGTTTCTCCATCTGACGATCGCCGATCTCCGGCCTCCGGAGGACGTACCCGCCCTGCTCGAATACCTGCGGACGAGCCCGGAGGCGTTTCACAAGGCTGGCACCTGGCGCCATTGCAAGAAGGACGGTGGTGCCATGATGGTGGAAATCAGCGGGCACCCGCTCACGTGGGAGGGACGTGCCGCCGAGCTGGTGGTGGTGAACGACATCACGGAGCGCCTCCACGCCGAGCAGACGCTGCTGGATCGGGAACGGCGGTTCCGCCAGCTCACCGAGAACATGCACGAGGTCTTCTTCGTGCAGGACATTCAGCTGCGCGAGACGCTCTACATCAGCCCGGCGTACGCGGAAGTCTGGGGGCGGAGCTGCCAGAGTTTGTACGACCATCCGCAGTCCTTTCTCGATGGTGTCCCGCTTGAAGATCGCGCTCCGGTGATCGCGGGCGTGGCCCAGGCCCAGGCGGGGCAGGCGCCGCCCGACGTCGAATTTCGTGTGGTGCGGCCCGATGGCACGACGCGGTGGGTCCACGCCCGGACGATGCCGGTGCGCGACGAGCGCGGCGCGGTGTACCGGCTCGCGGGTATCGTGTCCGACGTCACCGACCGCAAGCGGGCGGACGACGCCCTAAGGCAGCGGGCCCGCCTGGCGGAGCTCAACGCGGATGTGGGCGCGGCGCTCACGCACGGTGCCTCGCTGCGGGATATCCTGCAGCGCTGCGCCGAAGCGCTGGTGCGGCATCTGGATGCGGCCTTCGCGCGCATCTGGGCGCTGAACGACCAGACGCAGGTGCTGGAGCTCGAGGCGAGCGCCGGGCAGTACACCCACCTGGATGGTCCCCACGGCCGGGTGCCCGTCGGAAAGTTCAAGATCGGCCTGATCGCGGCTGAGCGGGAGCCACACCTGACCAATGCGGTGATCGGGGACCCGCGCGTCGGCGATCAGGAATGGGCCAAGCGCGAAGGCATGGTGGCGTTCGCCGGCTATCCGCTGATCGTGGCCGACAAGGTCGTCGGCGTCATGGCCATGTTCGCGCGGCATCCATTCAATCAATTCGTGCTGGAGGCGCTCGGCTCGATCGCCGATGCCGTGGCGGTCGGGATCGAGCGCAAGCGCGGCGAGGAAGCGCTGCGGACAAATGAGGAACGTTTCCGCGCGCTGGTCGAAAACTCAGGAGACGCGATCGCCCTGCTCGACCGGGATGGCGCGATCGTCTATGCCAGTCAGTCGACGACCCGCGTGCTTGGGATCGACCCGGCGGCCCTGCTTGGCACCGGCGCGCTCGCGTTGATCCACCCCGACGACGTGGCATCAGTGCAGGCGCGGATCGCGACGCTGCGCGATCGCCCCGGGGGTGTGGTCACGCTGTCGGCGCGCTTCCGCCATCAGGACGGGTCGTGGCACGACGGGGAAGGCAACATGACCAACCGCCTGCACGAGCCGGCGGTCCGTGCGCTGGTGTTCAATTACCGCGACGTCACCGCCCAGCGGCAGCTGGAGCAGCAATTTCGCCAGGCGCAGAAAATGGAAGCCGTGGGCCGACTGGCAGGTGGCGTGGCCCACGACTTCAACAACCTCCTGACTGTGATCACGAGCTACGGTGAGCTGTTGTTCGAAGACTTGCCTGAGGGCGATCCGCGGCGGGATGACCTGGAGCAAATTCGCAAGGCAGCTCTCGACGCCACCGGGCTTACCCGCCAGCTCCTCGCCTTCAGCCGCCAGCAGGTGCTGGAGCCTCAAGTGCTCGACCTCAACGCGGTCGTGGGCGGCGCGCAGAAGATGCTGCGACGGCTGATTGGCGAGGACGTCGATCTGGCCGTGGTCCCGGCACCCGGCCTGGGCGCGGTCAAGGCCGACCCCGGCCAGATCGAGCAGGTCATCATGAACCTGTCCGTCAACGCTCGGGATGCGATGCCGGACGGGGGCAAGTTGACGATCAGCCTGTCGAACGTCGAGCTGGACGCCACCTACACCCAAGGTCATAGCGTGGTGGCGCCCGGGGCATACGTGCTCCTCTCCGTGAGCGATACCGGCACAGGGATGGACGACCACATCAAGGCGCACGTCTTCGAGCCGTTCTTCACGACGAAGGAGCGCGGCAAGGGCACCGGTCTCGGCCTGGCGACAGTGTACGGCATCGTCAAACAGAGCGGCGGTTTCATCTGGGTGTACAGCGAGCTCGGACGCGGGACGACCTTCAAGATCTATTTCCCGCGCGTCGATGAAGTCGCGCCCTCCGTGGCCATGTCCGCCGCCCCGCAGAGCCTGCGCGGCACCGAGACGGTGCTCGTGGCCGAGGACGCCGGCCCGGTCCGCGCCGTGACGCTTCAGGTTCTGCGGCGACTCGGGTACACGGTGCTCGAGGCGCCGGACGGCCAGTCGGCGCTGGAGATCGCGGCGAAGCACCAGGGTCCGCTACCGCTGCTGATCACCGATGTCGTCATGCCCGAAATGAGCGGGCGCCAGCTGGCGGACCGCCTCAAGGATCAGCGGCCGGAGCTCAAAGTGCTGTTCGTCTCCGGGTACACCGACGACGCTATCACCCGGCACGGCATCCTCGAGCCCGGGATCGCGTTCCTGCAGAAGCCGTTCACTCCGGAGTCACTTGCCCGAAAAGTGCGGGAGGTGCTGGACTCGGCTCCCCCGAAGTGATCAGCGATCAGGGATGATGGTGAGACATCTCGCCCGGTCCCCCGGCCGCCGGGCCGAGGATGTCGGCGAGGTCTTTCTGGTAATCGGCGTCACGCGGATCGATCGCGGGCCAGGCGGATGGGTCGTCCGGGGCGAACACACCGACCAGGAGCCCCATCATCCCCACGAGGGTATCGGCCGTGGGGTTTTCGTATTCGACCTCGAGCCGGTACTGATGGTCGGCTCGCAGATAGGGCCCTTCACCGTGTAGCGCCAGCAACGCGCGCGACATGCCGAGCACGTGGCCGGTCGAATCGCGCTTGGGCCGCACCGTGACGATGGTTTGTCCCGTGGTCCGGTCGATCATGCTGATCCGGAGACCGTGGTCGTGCAAATGGCCGCCGGCGGCGACCAGGTGTCCGTTCAGCGGAAACGTGAAATCGAAGCGCTGCGTGTACCCGCCGGGGGGGACGACGAAGGTGTTGTGCCCGCCCGGGACCAGGTGACCGTCGATCGTGAACGGCATGACGCTGATCGGTCGGGGCACCAGGTTGCCGGGGGCCCACCGGAAGGTGAGCCGGACGTACACCTCGTCGAGCGCGTGCCCGGTCTGGTTGTCCCACATCACGTACAAGCCGATCTGCTGACCGGCGGTCATCGGGAGCCCGATCGAGCGCGGCACCGAGACGTCTTCCGTCTCCTGACCGAACCCCATCATGCGCTCGACCAGCGGATACACGAGCGCGCGGCGGTCGAAGTTGACGAGGTTCAGGTGGTGCAGCAGCCGTCGCGGCAGCGGCCGGCCGCCGCTGTCGGTGATCTCCAGCCGCAAACCTTGCACCAGCGTGGTCATCGGCCAGTCGAACAGCTTGACCAGCGAGTCACTCCCCTCCATGTGCTCCATCGTCATGTGCTCCATCATCGGCATCGCGGGCTCCAAATGAAACGGCCCGACGGAGATGACGACCGTGTGCCTGGCGGAATCGACTCGGACACCGGAGGCGGCACGGTCCGCCGGGCCACGTCGCGGCTGCGCCTGGCTGGGACCAGCGGTCGAAACGACGAGACACACGAGGAGGGCGACGTGGCGCATGGGGGCCTTTGGACTGAGGGGAAGCCGACGACAACGCGAAGATACCGCGCGGGATGCGGGGGCGCGAGTCACGCGGTGCGGCGGGCCTCCGCGCTCGCTTCCTTGGTGAGATCCTTGGAGCCCAGCTGGACGCCGACCTGTTGCAAGAAATCATTCGGCGGCAGGTTGCCGGCCAACACCCAGACGTAATCGTTGGGCAGATCGCGCTTCGCTCCGGCGACCTCGAGCACCACGCTGCGCTCCCGGATCTCCACCGGCTGCGAGTTGAGCACGACGGTGAGCTTGCCCGCCTTGGTGTATTCCTTCAGGCGCTGGGCGTTGCGCTCCTTGATGCGGCTGAACTCGCTCTTGCGGTACGACAGCGTCACGGTGTTGCCGCGTTGATGCGCGAGGCCGAGCGCGGTTTCCACGGCGCTGTCGCCGCCGCCCACGACGAGGATCTTCGCCCCCGTGTACGCCTCGGCGTCGAGCAAGCTGTACATGACCTTGCCCAGCTCTTCTCCGGGAATCCCCAGTTTGCGTGGACTGCCGCGCCGGCCCAGCGCGAGAATCACGTGGCGCGCCCGGTGGCGGCCGCGGGTCGTGCTGATCGTGAAGATCCCGTCATCTTCCTTCGTGATCGTCTCCACCTTCTCACCGGTCCGGATCGACAGCCCGGCTTCCTTGTGGATCTTCGCCCAGACCTTGAGCAAGTCCTCCTTGGAGAGCTGGAGCTTCTTGAATTTGCCGTACACCGGGAGCTCCACCGGACTCGTCATGACGATTTTCTGGCGTGGAAATTTGGCCACGGTGCCACCGAACTCGTCCTGCTCCAGGGTGACGTAGCTCAGCTTCTTCTCGATCGAGCGCAGCGAGGCGCTGATGCCGCCCGGTCCGGCGCCGACGATACAGACTTCGAGCACGCCGGCGGGGGCGCGCCGCTGCCCGACGCGGGCGACGATCGTGTCGACGCACTCCCGTCCCTGATTGATCGCGTTCTTGATCAAGGCCAGGCCGCCGAGCTCACCGACCACGAACATGTCCGGCACGTTGGTCTCGAGCTGCGGCGAGAGACGGGGCAGATCGGCGGCGATGCTGGGGCTCGCCATGACGATCTCGATCGCGCCCACGGGGCAGATCTCGGCGCAGAGGCCGTGCCCGATGCACTTGTGCGCGCTGATGATGGCGGCTTTCCCGGCGATGACCGCGAGGACATCCTCGGGGCACACGTCGACGCAGGCGCCGCAGCCGATGCAGTGGGAGATGTCGATGTGGGGGTGCTGGGCGCGCGGGCCTTCGGTGGACAGCCCCGCCCGCTTGGTGGCCGCGACCGCGGCCGCCTCCTTCCGGCGCATGCGCACGACGCTGGACAGCACCAGCAGGCTCACGAGAACGCCGAAGCCGACCATTGTGGCGGTGCTATCCATCTCGACTCCCAGAGGGGCGATGAACCCGGCACTGTAGCGATATGGGGCAGATGGCGCATTTTGCCCCACCGCGGTATCCGACCGAACTATGTGGTCATATGGCAACGGGTTGGCACCGCGCCATTTGTACCCACATGGGAACTTCGGACTGGTACGTACGTATCTTGCTCTCGCACGTCTCGTGCCCTGCGCCGGTCCTGTACCCCGCAGGCACGCCGTCAGTTGACTCACATGACCCGACGGTAACCCGACCACTACTCGGCGCGCGCCGGGGCAGAGGCATAGTGAGCGGAATGTCCAAGACGAATGTCGCTCCCGCGTCCTCCGCGCGGGCGGAGTCGCAGCGGACGGTGTCGGAACGGCGCGCTCCGCGTCCCACACCTCCGCGTCCCAGCGTCGGCGCACCGGCTCCCGGAAGCGGTGGCATCCGGGCATCGCGCGTCCTGTTGGTGTTATTCGTCGCCCTGCTGTTCGCGATCTCCGTCCTCGGGCTGCCGTACTATGTGCTCCCCGTGGCGGAGCGGGTACGCAGCCCGCTCCATCCATGGCTCAAACCCGCCGGCTTCGTGGGGCAGAGCGCGGGCCTGCTGGCCGTCGCCATTTTCATCTTTCTCTGGCTCTATCCGATCCGCAAGAAGGCCCGCTGGCTCGCCTGGACCGGCTCGGTGGCGCGCTGGCTCGACGTGCACGTGCTGGCGGCGCTGGCCCTGCCGCTGCTGGTCGCGATCCACTCCGCGTGGCGGTTCGAGGGATTGATCGGACTGGGGTTCTGGTCCATGATGGTCGTTTGGCTGAGCGGCATCGTGGGCCGCTACATCTACGCGCGCATCCCGCGCGGCAAGGCCGGGATCGAGCTGACTCTCGAGGAGATCGGGACACGACGCCAGCAGCTGCTCGAGCAGATCGCGACGCGCACGGGACTCGACGTGCAGCAGATCGAGCGCGCGCTCGACACCGGGCGAGCCCCGAGCGGCCGGCCGGGGATCGTGGGGACGCTGCTGCGCCTGGTGGCGGACGACCTGGCGCGCCGCCGCGCGGCGCGCCGGTTCCGGCGCTTGTGCGCGCAGCGCGGCCCGCGGCGCCGCAAACAGGACCGGCAGGTGCTCACCTGGGTGCTCCGACTCGCGAAACGGGAGATGGCGCTCACCCAGCAGACGCGCATGCTCGAGGCCACCCACGCCGTCTTCCGCTGGTGGCACGTGTTGCACCGACCGGTGGCGATCGCCGCCCTGCTGGCCGTCCTGGTTCACGTGACGGTCGTCGTCGCCCTCGGCGCGACGTGGCTGTGGTGAGACGTGGCCACGCACTGGTCGGGTTGGCCTGGGTCTTGGGGGTGCTCGCGGGGGCTCCCGCCGCTGCTCAGATCTCGCCCGGTCCGCTCGCCAAGCCGCACGCGGAGCTCGAGGGCGCGCTGCATTGCAACGACTGTCACGGCGGCGGAGGCAAGGAGCAGATGACGGTGCTCTGCCTGCAGTGCCACAAGGAGATCGCCTGGCTGCAGCAGCAGCATCGCGGCTACCACGCCCGGCAGACGCAGCAGCAGTGCGCCAGCTGCCACCCGGATCACGCCGGGCGCGACTTCTCGCTCATCAGCTGGCCCGACCACGATCCGCAGCGATTCGACCACACCGAGGCGGGATGGCCGCTCGACGGGCGCCACGCGCGGATCAAGTGCGCCGATTGCCACAAGGCGGCGTTCCGGACCGGCCCGGCGACCGCGCTGGCACCGAGCCCCGAGGCGGCGCCGGAGTGGATCGGGCTGGAGCAGACCTGCACCGCCTGCCACCGCGACGTGCACAGAGGATCCCTGAGCAAGAACTGCTCGTCGTGTCACAACACCGAGCACTGGTCGCCGGCGCCGACGTTCGATCACGCGAAATCGAACTACCCGCTGACGGGCAAGCACCGCGACGTGAAGTGCGCCGACTGTCACAAGGCCCCGGCGGGCGACACGGTGGCCGTGTTCAAGCCGGTGGGTCACCAGGATTGCAGCGCGTGCCATACGGATCCGCATCACGGACGCTTCACCGGCCCCTGCCGGGACTGTCACGTGACCACGGGGTTCAACGTCATCGACAAGGGCAACTTCAACCACGACCAGACGCGGTACCCGCTGCGCGGCTCTCACGTGTCGGTGACCTGCGCCAAGTGTCACGACGTGCCGGGGCTCAGAGGGAAGAACCCACCGTTCGCGACCTGTACCGCCTGTCACGCCGATCCGCACGCCGGCAGCGCGACCCTCGCGGGCGCGGTGGTCGACTGCGCCTCGTGCCATTCGGTCGATGGTTTCAAGGTCGCCGCCTTTGCGCTCGACCAGCACGCCAGGACGAAGTACCCGCTCGAGGGACGCCACCAGCAGGTGGCCTGTGCCTCGTGCCACGTGAAGCAGCCGGCCGGTGTGCCGGCGACCCAGCTCGGCACCGCCGGGATCCTGATGCACCCGAAATTCGCGCGCTGCCTCGATTGCCACCGCGACGATCACGGCGGCCAGCTCGTTGGCCGGGCCGACGGCGGCGAATGCCGAGCGTGTCATGCCGTGGCGGGGTGGAAGCCGAGCAGCTTCACCGCCGCGGCGCACGCGACGACGCGATTCAAGCTCGAGGGCCGACACGGCGAGCTCCAGTGCGGCGACTGTCATGGCGCCACACGCACCGGACTCGCCCCGTTCCCCCGGACGGCAACGCTCGGTACGGCGAAGGTGCTGTTCCACCTGAACGAGATCGACTGCGTGGTGTGCCACGTCGATCCCCATCAGGGTCGCTTCGCGGCGGGCGGGGCGCACCCCGTGCGCGGCGGCTGCCTCGGGTGCCATGACGCGCGCGGCTACCGCCCCTCGACGATCGATGTGGCCGCCCACGACGCCTATGCGTTCAAGCTCGAGGGCGCCCACCGGGCGGTTCCGTGCGTCGGGTGTCATGCGGAGCTGAAGTACCAGCCGGCGGCGTCGACCCTGGTCCAGGTCCGCTGGACGGGGGCGCCG
>JBGQHV010000145.1:0-8556 GCA_041498155.1 Gemmatimonadota bacterium
CACGTGATCCACCGTGGCCACGCCGTCCACGTGCCCCTGCACGAAGTGTCCGCCCAACCGGTCGGCCGCGCGCACCGCGCGCTCCAGATTCACCTTGCGGCCAACTTCGTATTCGCCGAACAACGTGCGATCGAGCGTCGTATCCACCGCCCGCACCGCGAACCCGCCGCGCGTCACCTTCTCGACGGTGAGGCAGGCCCCGTTGACGGCAATGCTCTCGCCCTTCTTCACGCTCCGGTACGGCGCCTTGATCTCCAGGACGACGCCCCCGTCCCCCGTCCCGCTGCCCCCGTCCCTGGTCGTCTTCACGACCCGGCCCACCGCCGTGACTATGCCGGTAAACATAGCCGCCGGTCCAAGACCAATAAGGTATCGGTGCCTAACGGACGGCGCTCCACGGGGATCCAGCGCGGCGCCTCGGGCAGCGCGGCATCGGCCACGCCCGGAAACGCCGGCACGCCGCCCGCGCCGAGCCACACCGGCGCCTGCAGCCAGTAGAGCCGGTCCACGAGCCCGTCGGCCATCAGCCCCACGCCGAGCGCCCCGCCTCCTTCACACAGCAGCGATTCGACCCCCGCCGCGCGCAGCTCGGAGAGCCCCTCGGCGAGCGAGCGCGGCCGGAAGACGCGCACCCCGGAGTCCTCGAGCCCGCGCACGTTTTCGGCGGGCGCCTCTTCCGACGCCACCACCCAGGTAGGCGGGTCGCCCGCGGTGCGCGCCAGCTTCGAGGCGAGACTCAACGCGGCGCGGCGGTCGAACACGATGCGCACCGGCGCGCGCCGCGGCACCACGCCGCCGCGCACCGTGAGCTGCGGATCGTCGCGCGCGGCGGTGGTCCCGCCCACCGCCACTGCGTCGAACCCGGCCCGCAGCCAGTGCGTCCAGTCCTGCGCCTGCGGACCCGAGATCCATTGCGAGCGGCCGCCGGCGTCGGCGATGCGGCCGTCGATCGAGGTGGCGAGCTTCAGCGCCACGAAGGGGCGCGTCTGCTCTTCGCGCACGAAGAAGAAGGGCGCGTTGAGCGCGGCGGCCGCGTCGCCAAGCACGCCGGTATGGGTCTCGATGCCCATGTCGCGCAACATGCTGAACCCGCCCTGGGCCGAGGAATCGGGATCCTTCACGGCGGCCACGACGCGGCGGATCTTCGCCGCGGCGATCGCTTCCGTGCAGGGCGGCGTCTTGCCGTGGTGCGCGCACGGCTCGAGCGTCACGATGAGGGTGGCACCCTGGGCCCGCGCGCCGGCGGCGCGCAGCGCGACGACCTCGGCGTGATCGCCGCCGAACTCGGCGTGCCAGCCGTCGCCCACCACCACGCGATCGCGCAGCACCACGGCGCCCACCAGCGGGTTGGGGGACACCCGTCCCCAGCCGCGGCGCGCCAACTCGAGCGCGCGCTGCATCGCCGAGCGCTCGAGCGCCTCGTCAGAAGCCGAAACGGAGCCCAAGGCCGCCAAAGACGTGTCCTTTGGAAGGATCGAAGTCGCTGTAGTTGGTGCTCAGCTTCTGGTTCTCGCCCGTCTGGTATCCCAGCTCGGCCCCGAGGGTGAGCACCGTCAGATGGAACGCCGCGTCGGCGAACACCACCTGCCGCTCGTTCACCGGGTCGAACGTCACGGTCGCGACGTTGTTGAGCGGCGGATTGCTGTAGTAGCGCAGCCGGCCGTGAGAAGTGTAGCGGTCGAACCCGATGCCGGCCGCGACGTCGAAGCCGACCAGGTGATAGCCTGCCACAAAACGCCAGTTGGTCGCCTTCACGTCGGAATCGAACTCGAAGGCATCACCCGACGAGAGACTCGAGGCGGCGAGCTGGCCGTAGGTGACGCGCGGCAGGCTGCGGCGCATCACGCTCATCGAGAGCGACGGGATCGGGAAGAGACCGCGCACGATCCCGATGCGCACGCCGTAGCCCAGCCCGAGGGCGAAGTTGCCGACCTTCGCGGCACCAGAATCGACACCCAGCTTGTCCACCGCGTGGGTGGGCACGAGCGTCGCCGCGAACAGTCCGTCCACGGCGAGCAGGCCACTCGACAGCCCGCGATAGAGTCCCACGCCGCCTTCGATCACCGGCGCCGGGGTGAAGCCCTTGATGGACGTCGGACCGGCGGTCGTGTCGGGGTTCGGCACGGTGATCTTCACCGCGTTGACGCGCGCCGAGACGAAGAAGTGACCGAAGCCGCTCATCGCGCGAGCCCCGCCCAGCACCGGGTCGCCGCCCGAGATGAGGAGCCCGACCACGGGATGGAACGTCTTCAAGGCATCGATCGCGCGGTTGCACACGGCGACGACGGTCACACTGCCGGTGCACTGGGCGCGTAACGGCGCAACGAACGTGACGGACAACGTGACGGACGCGAACAAGAATCCAAGACGCTTCAAAAGTGCCTCCTTAACGCTCCGAGAACCTGACTCCCCGCTTCCCCGGCACGACCTCCCCGATGATCCAGCTCTTCACCCCCGCGCGCTCGGCCGAGCGTCGCGTGTCGTCCACGTCGTCGCGCGCCACCACGACGATCATGCCGATGCCGAGGTTGAACACGCGGCGCATCTCGTGGATCGACACCTCCCCAGCGGTCTTCAGTACACGAAACAAGGCCGGCCACGCCCAGCTGCCGCTCTGCACCACCGCCTCGCACCCCTCGGGCAGTACCCGGACCAGGTTACCCGCGATCCCCCCACCGGTGATGTGCGCCAGCGCGTGCACCCGGCCGAGCATCGGCTGCAGCGCCGCGCGGTAGCTCTGGTGCACGGCGAGCAGCACGTCGGCGACGCTCGCTTTCGAATCGGGAAACGGGTCGTGCACGCCGAGGTGCAGCTGGTCGAACACGATGCGCCGCGCCAGCGTGTAGCCGTTGGTGTGCAGGCCGCTCGAGGCGAGGCCCACCAGGGCGTCGCCCGGCTGAATTTTGTCGCCGTGCAGGGCGGCCCCTTCCTCTACTATGCCCACGATCGTCCCCGCCAGGTCGTAGTGGCCCTCGGCGTACAAGTCGGGCAGCTCGGCGGTCTCGCCGCCCGCCAGGGTCATGTCGTGCGCCTGGCAGCCGCGGCTGATCCCCCGCACCAGTCCCTCGGCGACTTCAGGGATCAGGTGCCCGCTCGCGATGTAGTCCATGAAGGCGAGTGGTTGGGCGCCGTGCACCAGGATGTCGTTCACGCAGTGGTTCACGAGGTCTTCGCCCACCGTGTCGTGCACCCCGGCGAGCGCCGCGACGAGCACCTTCGTGCCGACGCCGTCGGTGCTCATGACGAGGATCGGCGACGTGTACCCCGCCGGCAGCCGCACCATGCCGCCGAACCCGCCCAGCGCGCCGAGCGAGAGGGGCGTGCGCGTCTTGGCCACCAGCGCCTGGATGCGGCGCTTGGCCTGATCGGCGGCGTCGAGATCGACGCCGGCCGCGGCGTAGCGGTCAGTCGAGCTCAAAGTGGACCAGGTCCTTGAACGCGCGCACGCGGGCGCGCACATCGGCTTGCGTCACCTTGTCGAAACCCTGAATGCCGAACGCTTCCACGGCGAAGCTGCCCATCGCGGCGCCGTGCACCATGGCGCGGCGCAGCACCGGCGTCGAGAAGCTCTTCACGCTCGCCACGTAGGCCATGAACCCGCCCGCGAAGGCGTCGCCCGCGCCGGTGGGATCGAACACCTCCTGGAGCGGATAGGCGGGGACCTTGAAGGTCGTTTCCTTGTCGACCAGCAGCGCGCCGTGCTCGCCCTGCTTGATTACCACTTTCTTGGGGCCGTGCTCCAGGATCCAGTGGGCGGCGCGATAGATGTTCCAGTCGCCCGACAGCTCGCGCGCCTCGGTGTCGTTCACCATCAGGATGTCGATGTGGCGCAACAGCTCGAGCAGCAGATCCTTCTTCGAGTTGATCCAGTAGTTCATCGTGTCGCATGCCACGAGCTCGGGCTCGGTCACCTGGTCCAGCACGCCGAGCTGCAGGCCGGGATCGATGTTGCCGAGGAAGACGTACTTCGCCCTCTGGAACGCGGCCGGGATCTTGGGGCGGAAGTGCGCGAACACGCCGAGGCGCGTGTCGAGCGTCTCGCGGCTGGAGAGGTCGTAGGAGTATTTGGCTTTCCAGCGGAATGATTCGCCTTCCACCTGCTCGACGCCCGTCAAGTCCACGCCGCGTGATTCGAGCTGCTTCAGGACGCCCAGCGGGTAGTCCGAGCCGATGACGCCGACGACTTGCACCGGGTGCAGCAGGCAGCCCGCGGCCGCGAAGAACACGGCGGAGCCGCCGGGGGCGTCGGCGGTCTGGCCGAACGGGGTGGCAACCGAGTCGAGTGCGACGGATCCGACGACGAGGAGGCTCATGACATCCGGTCCGGGGCGCTGAGTCCGAGGAGGGAGAGGCCGTTGGCGAGCACCTGCCGCACGGCGCGGGCGAGCACCAGGCGGGCGGCCTCTTCTTTTTCGTTCACCACGCGGTGCTTGTGGTACCAGGCATGGGCCAGCCGGGCCAGGGTTTCGAGGTAGCCGGTGATGCGGTGCGGCTCGAGCGCACTGGCCGCGCCCTCCACCACGGCGGGGAAATCGGCCAGCACCTTCATGAGATCCAACTCGTCTGGCTCGGCCAGCACCGACAAGTCCGTCGAATCGGGATTCGCGGTCTCCGGCGCCCGCGCGGCGAAACGGAAGATGCCGCTCATGCGGGCGTGCGCCATCTGCACGTAGTAGACCGGATTCTCGTCCCCCTGCGTCCTGGCGAGATCGACGTCGAACACCAGATGGGAATCAGCGCGGCGCATCAAGTAGAAGAACCGCAGCGCGTCGGCGCCCACTTCATCCACCAGGTCGCGCACCGTCACGTACGATCCGGCGCGCTTGGAGATCTTCATCTCCTCGCCGCCTTTCATGACGGTCACCATCTGGTGCAGCACGTATTCGGGGTAGCCCGGGGTGATCCCCATCTCGAGCGCCTGGAGGCCGACGCGCACGCGGGTCACGGTCGAGTGGTGGTCCGCGCCCTGGACGTCGATGGCGCGCTTGAAGCCGCGCTGCCATTTGTCCACGTGGTAGGCGACGTCGGGGACGAAATAGGTGTAGTCGCCGCCCTTCGACGCACTCTTCTTCATCACGCGGTCTTTGTCGTCGCCGAAATCGGTGGTGCGGAGCCAGAGGGCGCCTTCTTCTTCGAAGGTGTGGCCCGCGGCCTGGAGCTGTTTCACGGTCTTCTCGACAGCGCCGTCGGTATAGAGTGACGACTCGAGAAAGTAGATGTCGAACTTCACTCCGAACGACTGCAGGTCCTTGTCCTGTTCCTTGCGCAGCTCGTCCACGGCGAAGCGGCGCACCGCTTCGAGGTCCTCGCCGTCCTTGTCCTTGGGGTGCGACGCGATGTAGGCCTTGGCGATGTCCTTGATGTACTCGCCGTGGTAGCCGCCCTCGGGGATGTGGATCGAGTGGCCGCGCAGCTCCGCGATGCGGGCCTGGACGCTCTTGGCGAGGTTCGTGATCTGCGCGCCGGCGTCGTTGTAGTAGTACTCGCGCGTGACCGTCCAGCCGGTCCATTCGAGCGTGGTGGCGATGGCGTCACCGATGGCGGCCTGGCGGCCGTGGCCCACGTGCAGGGGGCCGGTGGGGTTCGCCGAGACGAACTCCACGTTCACCGGGGCGGCGTGGCCCATGTCGCTCTTGCCGAACTCCTTCCCTGCCGCGATCACGGTGGGGAGGATCGCGTGCAGCTGGGCTTCGGCGAGGAAGAAGTTGATGAACCCGGGGCCCGCGATCTCCGTCTTTTTCACGAGGCCGGGGGGCAGCTCGAGCGCCGCGACGAGCTTGGTGGCTACGTCGCGCGGCTTCGCCTTTAGCTCTTTCGCGAGCGTGAGCGCCAGATTGGTGGCGACGTCGCCGTGGTCGGGGGATTTGGGGCGTTCGAGCTGGATATCGGTGTGGGGCGCGCCGAGGGACGCCGCGGCGTGGGCCAGCGCCGCGCGCAGCGAATCGTGCGCCTTCACTTGTCGGAGGAGCCCTTCTTGGGCTTCGATTCTGATCTTGGGTCTGATTTTGGGTCGGACTTCGCTTCCGGTTTCGATTCCGATTTCGTGTCGGACTTCGTGTCCGGTTTCTTCTCCGCGGGTTTCTCTTCCACTTCCTTCTTTTCGCCGGCGCGTTTGTAGTCGGTGATGTAGAAGCCGGAGCCTTTGAAGACCAGGCCGCCGCCGCCCGACAACTGGCGTTCCGCCTTCCTGCCACAGGTTGGGCAGGTGACGGTCCGCTTGTTGTTCATCGTCGGGTACTGCTTCTCGAACAGGTGCCCCTTGGGGCACTTGTACTCGTATGTTGGCATTGGGAAAGAACTTAGCTGTTCTGACCCGGACGGTCAACGCCGCTCTACGGGCTCGTAAGTGTTTAGCCTACTGCACAATCGACGCAGCTCGGCTCATATACGAGTGCACCCCGGATGGCCATCGTAGACGACTCAAGTCAACCGCGACATTCTAGGCGTCGTCTCGATTCGTTAGGCGGCCCGGTCAACACCGCGCTGGAGTGAGAATGACATCTTCACAAATACTCGCCTGCATCTTGGCTGCCTGCCTGACGAGCTCCGGGTGTAAGGAGTCGGCGAGTCCGACCGACACCGGACCGCTCCGGTTCGTACAAATCAGCGCTGGCTTCTGGCACACCTGTGCTCTGACCGCCGCCGGGAAGGCATATTGTTGGGGCTACAGTCGCTACGGCGAGCTGGGAGCGAGCCTCAACAACAGAACCCGAGGGACCCCGATTGCGGTGGCTGGCAACCACCTTTTCAAGAACATCAGCGCGGGGTGGTTGTACACGTGCGGCGTGCTGCTTGACGAGAGTGCATACTGCTGGGGTGCGTCTGGGTCAGGAGCGGCAGGACCTATTCCGGTTGGCCAAACATGCGATGGAACTCCGTGTGTCCTGAAGCCGTGGCGGGTGGCCGCACCGAACCAGTTTCTGGACGTCTCCACCGGGTATCCGTTCACCTGCGGCCGGTTGACCAATCAACGCATCATGTGTTGGGGGATCGGGGAGGCGACGTTTGGTTCTCTCGGAGACACCGCGTTTGTGTCACTCAGCCGGAGCTATCCCGGGTGCGGCCTCACCGCCGATTCCCTCGCGTACTGTTGGGGAGCGAATCAGAGGGGGCGCGTCGGTGACAGCTCGCTGACGGCGCGCCCGTTCCCTGTGGCGGTGTCTGGCGGCCTGAAGTTCATTCAGATCGCGGCGAGCGCCCAGCACTCCTGCGGTATCGTGACAGGTGGCGCGCTCTACTGTTGGGGCTTCAATGATGCCGGGCAGTTCGGCCAAGGTTTTAATGACGAGGCCGTTCATCCGGTTCCGGAAGCGGCGGCAGGTGGCCTTCTTTTCTCCGTCATTGATCTGAACATTTACGATACGTGCGGCATCACCGCGAGTCAGGTCGCGTACTGTTGGGGATCGAATGGCAGCGGAATCGTAGGCGATGGGACCCTCGATCAACGCCTCGCCCCTACGCTCGTGCTGGGGAGTCTGAAGTTCGTGAGCATCTCTGTCGGGTTCTCGCATGCCTGTGGGATTGCGACCGACAGCCTCGCCTACTGTTGGGGGAGCGGTGGCGAAGGCGAATTGGGCGTAGATCCACTGACATTAGGGCCTCCGGGAACCTCCTTGAGTTCGACTGTCCCAATACTCGTATCTCGACAGGTCCCTTAGTCCGCGCTCCCCCTTGTTGGTGAAGCCCATTCGTCCCAGGGCCGCCTGTCTCTTGAGCGTGCTCCACGCTGGTCTCGGCCATGTCTTCGCCGGGCGTCCGCGATGGGCACTCGTAGCGAGGGCGTCGAAGGTCGGAGTTCATGCTCCTCGCCAACACTGGAGTGTGACGTGACCCGCTGGGCACTCGCAATCCTGATCCTCGGAGTCGCCGTGTCGACCGCTCACGCCCAGACCCCGTCGTCGCCCCGTGCTTCGCTCGAGCTGGAGGTCCTGCCCGACACTCTGGCGATCTGTCGCCTGCCGGCCGACGCCGCGGTACCGCCGTGGGGCGTCGCTGCCGATCACTTCGCCACGATCAGCCGCACCAAGGACGAGCTGTCGATCACCGCGGTCCAGTCCGCTATCCCCGCCGAGGTGCGCTGCGAGCGCGATTACCGCGCGCTGCGCGTGCGCGGTCCCCTGCCCCTCTACCTCATCGGCGTCCTCGCCTCCATCGCTGGACCCCTCGCGGACGCCGGCATCAGCATCTTTGCCATCTCGACGTTCGACACCGACTACGTATTGGTGAAGGGACCAGACCTGGACAAGGCCGTCGCCACGCTGACACGCGCGGGACACCACGTCACTCGGCTCTAGTCTCTGGGCGGCCCCAATGAGGGAAGGGTCTCTCTTGATCGCGCAGCGCATATGAGACTCGGCCGACTGGTTGGCGGTCTCCTGGTGGTGCTGTGCGCCACCTGTCGCGATGCAGGTCACCTGTACAGGCTCGCCATCGCGTTGCACCGCGAGTTCGCGGAAACCCATATCGGCGTGTCGCTGACAGACGGAGTCATACTGACCGTGACGGTCGCGGACTCGGTGCTGTCGATCGCGTCCTGCCAGGCGCAGGTTGCTCTCG